>CAOJZU010000001.1 GCA_948466265.1 uncultured Clostridium sp.
TTCTTATTGCATTTTTATCTTACATTTATTTTTTATCTTTGTCAAGTGTATTTTTGGAGATTTTACCTTTCATCGCTTTTATATTAAATTTATCTAAGGAGGTACAGATTATTTTTAATCTGCACCTCCTTAAGATTTTAAGAGCATAATCCCGCTCTTTTTCGGTTAATCAAGAACAATTTCGTATGGGGTGTCAGGACTTAATCCGTTGTGGTCATAGTCCACTAACACCTTGAGATTAAGATTATTGGCCGCTAAGAAATGCCATGGGCATATATGCTTTACATAAGGAACTATATTAGATTCCAATTTCTCGCTGAAATTGGAAAAGTAACATTCTTCCTTAACTCCTCCACGAATATATTTCATCCCAAGACCAATTCCCATTCTACTTATCTTCTGTGTAGCTAACCAATATTCCTTATCCGTCTGTTCAATCGGCTCCTTTTTTAACGGATTTTCCTCGCTTACTCTCTTCGTTTTTGACAAAATGCCATACTGATCCTCATTCATTGGATAAGTCACTATCCCATGCTCCAAAGAGCTATAAAGATCATTGCAGATATTAAACAATTCAAAGGTCACATTTCGGAATCCTACAATCCCCTTAAATGCCACTTCGAATTCAGTAACTCTTCCAGCCACCTCCAGAATACCATTTTTTTCTCTGATAAATCTTCCAAGAATTTCCTGATCTTTCTTAATAGAAATTTCTTGGCTCTTATCATTACCAGATACATCTGTATTTATTGTATAGATCCGGTCTTCTGTTGCCTTTCTGCTTATCCAGCTACCTTTTTCAATACCTCCACTTTTAAAAAGCTCTTTTAACGTTATTACTTCACTCATCCTTTTTATCCTCCTGATTAATGAGCATGCTTACGTTCCACAACTTGTTCCTTTCAAACCTCCTGTCATTATTCCTAAAATTAATTTTGGAACATTTTTCAACTTTAGGTATATCTATTATATTTCGTTTTATGTAAATTGTCAATCAATATTCCCATTTTGGTACATATTGCTTTTCATTTTCTTCTGGAGGATCCTGCATGTATCCATTTTCTATTCCTAACTCATATATATATTCTTCTATTTCTCTATATTCCTCTTCTGTTATTTTTCTATTTATTTCTTCATACTCATTTGCTTTATATGCTGGGAAGTATTGTGCCATAATACTTATATAGGCATCACTTCCTAGGTTCTCTTTAAACCATTTTATAACCTTTTTTGTGTTTTCTATATAATTTGGCATTATTAGATGTCTTACAATAAGTCCTTTTTGTATCATTCCATTTTCATCAAATTTTGGAGCTCCAACTTGTCTTTCCATTTCTTTTATTGATTTTGTGGCAATTTCAAAATAGTTGTTTACTTTAGAGTACTTAACACCAATTTCATCTATTCCATATTTTAAATCTGGAAGATATACATCTATTAATCCTTCTAATTTCTTTAATGTTTCTACATTTTCATATCCATTACTATTATATATTATTGGTATATTTAATCCTTTTTCTTTTGCAATCTTTATTGCCTGTTCTATTTTATCTGCATATATTGTACCTGAAACTAAGTTTATATTATGAGTATGGCTTTTTTGATGTTTTAAAAAGATTTCGGATAGTTCCTCTATACTTATTTTATTTCCGCTTCCCTAAGTTACTTATCTCATAATTTTGACAAAATACACACTTCATATTACATTTTGAAAAAAATACTGTTCCTGAGCCATTTTTACCACTAATACATGGCTCTTCAAATCTATGTATGGATGCTCCTCCGAATTTCTATATCTTGTCCTGCCATACATCTTCCAACTTTGCTGATTCTATCTACATTGCATTTATGTGGGCAAAGCATACATTGTGTATTCATTTTTTGTTATTCTCCTTTTTTATTATATTTTATAATGTATTTTTTATAAATGCAATAAAACAAATTAAAAAGAGCGATTTTCTGCAAATCGCTCTTTTTAATAATATTATATTCTTTATTCTACACTTCTGTTAGCTATTTCTATTGCTTTTGTTACTATTTGTCCGCAAATTTTAGAAGATACGTTACTCCATCCTCCTGGTTTTTTTACTTCATCATATACTCCAAGTTCTTTTGCAATTTCCTCTTTTAGTTTTTCTGACATTAAGTTTGTTTTTTTAGCCATTTTCTTCTACCTCCTTTGTTTGCATGATATATATTATTCTCCAAACTTAAAATTTTTATACCATTTTTAAGTTGTAAGTGTACCATTTGGTGTATTTACTATCATTAGAATGTCTTCTTCTTTTCCGATTTTCTGCATTTATATATACTATAAATTCATTATCTCCGTACTTTTCCTTTAAATTCCCAGCATAGCTTCTCAGTATTATATTCTGTTGGAATTATTGCTAAATTTCCTGATTTTATTTCTAATCTAGGATTTAAATTTTCTTTCGCTTTAGCTTCCGTAATGATATTTTTTGGAATATTTCTTTTTTCATGGCAATTTAAGTAACCTGCTGATTCAAATCCAAGAATTTCTCCATTATCTAATGCAATTTTTACTTTTATTAAATCTGAATATATAGTTACATCATCTTGGCTATATGCATAATTTACAACTATATTTCCACTTTGTTTCATATAGTATGTTTCTTTCATGTCTTTATATCCCTTTTCACTTAAGAAATTTTTCCCAATTTGAACTGCTTCTTCTTCTGATATTTTTTCTTCTGAAACTTCTTTATAATAGTTCATATTTACAACGTGTCCACCTTTTTTTGAAATCACAATACTTTTTTTATTTTCATCATCTATTGTAACTTCAAAGTCATATGATACTATATCACCATTTTCCGAAAGTCCTTTTAATTCTATAGCCTCATCATTTACTGTCAAAAACTCTTTAACCTTTTCTTTTGCTTTAACCTCATCTATTTCTTCTCCTGTAAGTCCTTTCTTTTCAGCTGATACCATATGTTCAGAAAATGCTCCATCATATATTAAGCCTGTATATTCACTAAATGCTCCTTCTATATTTCCAAAACTACTTGATAAATCTCCACTTACTTGTTGAGCAAATGCTTTGCTTCCTTCTTTTGCAAGTTCTCCCCAAGCTAAGGTGCCATCATTTATTTCAAATTCTAGCTGATTCAATATATTTTTTAAATCTATTGTATATGTGTGCAATTCTTCTATATTTTTTAAGTCTTCGTCTGATAGTTTTTCTCCTCCCATTGCTTTTACAGATAAACTATAACTATAATCGCTTACTTGATTTAAAAACTTTTCTGCACTTGATAATCCTTCTGTCTTTATTGGCATTTGTGCTAAATAAACTACTGCTAGATTTGATTTATTCCAGATAGCTGTAAGTGTTTTTGCTGCATGTTCTGGAGTTGATGTTATTTCTGCTTTTGCAAGGTATGTTTCTATCTCATCTACACAATTTACAAGTTCATAAAATGACATATTATATGAATTTTCTGATACCATTTGATGTTCCTGATTTTTGTTTAAAGCATATATTGCAAGTGCTACTAATGCTACTATTAATAATATCATAACTAGAGCTATAGATAGCATGTGCCTATCTTTTAAACGTTCTTTCCAGTCTGTTAATTTTGTTTTCATATCTTCCATATACTTCCTCCAAAGTTTACTTTTCTAATATTATTACCCTTTTTTGGAAAAAGTATGCAACAAAAAATAAGTAGTACATTCAAGCACTACTCATTTTTGTATTCATTAAATATAATTTTACATATTTCTTCTGATGAATTTGCTTTAGAAAATTTTATTGTATTTTGTTTTAATGTTTCTAGCATTTTGCTTTCTAATATATCTCTTACTACTTGTTCAAAATTATCTTTTTGCTTTACCCACATTGCAACACCCATTTCTTCTAAAACCTCTGCATTTTCTTCTTCTTGACCTGGTATTGGATTTATAGCAATTATTGGTAATCCGCGAAGCAATTGCTTCTGATGATGTTATTCCTCCGTGGTTTTGTTATACACATATCTGATATGCTCATAAGCTCTGGAACCTTTTTCGTAAATTCTAGAATTTTTATATTTTTATGTCCTTCAGCTATTTCTTTAAATCTGCTATAGATTTTTTGATTCTTCCCTGATACTCCAATTACTTGTATATCTTTTATTTTATTTGTAAGTATATCCATATAGTCAAATATATTTTTTCTTGCAAGTCCCATTTTTCCACCTGCAAAAAATATAATAGTTTTTATTCCTTCTTTAAGATCAAATTCTTCTAATACTTTTTCTTTATCAAACTTTTCTAAAAATCTTCCTGATATCGGCATACCTGTTGCAAAAACCTTGTTTTCATTTATTCCATATTCAATTAAATCTTCTCTCATTTTTTCATTTGAGCAAAAGAACTTTTCTATATATTCATGCTTCACAAGCCATTGTTCATGATACTTAAAATCAGTTAGTATGCTAAAAACTTTCAAATTTAGTTTCCCTCTCTTTTTTAGTATAGCACACATCTGATTTGAAAATGGATGAGTAGATATAATTAAGTCTGGTTTTATTTTACTTATAAGCCTTCCAAGTTTTCCTGCAAATATTTTATTTAAAGAATTACTGATTCCAGCAACTATTCCTTTTCTAGATAACTTATATATTCTTCCCCAAGTTTTTGGCATTTTTTTGGCCATTCCTTCATATGATTTCACAGTTATGTAATTTACAATCTTATTTAAATACTCCATACAGTCTATCATTTCTATTTCTGCGTCTTTATAGTTTCTTTCTATTTCTTCTTTTATTCCATTTGCTGCACTTAGGTGTCCACCTCCATATGCAGCATAAAATATTAATACCTTCATTTTAATTTTCCTCTCTGTTATTAAAAAAAGGTGACATTTAATGTCACCTAAATATATAAAAATTTTTAAAAAGGCTTTATACATAATACTCTGGATTATATGCTATATCATTTATTCTGATTTCAAAGTGTAAATGTGAACCATATGAATTTCCTGTATTTCCAACTTTTGCAATAACATCTCCCTGATATACATAGTCTCCAACTTTGCAATCTAAACTACTACAATGTCCATAATATGTTTGTACACCATTTCCATGAGAAATTATAACTAGGTATCCAAATCCACCACTATTCCATCCTGAGAATGTAACTGTTCCTTCTGCTGCAGCTTTTATAGAAGTTCCTGTTGGTGCTCCATAATCAAGTCCTTTATGTGTTGTTCCCCACCTAGAACCAAATCTTGATGTTATTGTAGCTCTTATTGGTTTTATAAATCCTATCGATGTTGGTTTATATGAAGTTCCACCATTTCCTGCTCTTGTTACTCTTCCCATATTTGCTTTTATTTCTGGAGTAAGTTTATGCTCATACAAGTTATTTACTGCTACTTCTATCTCTGAAAATTCTTGTTTTGCTCTTTCAAATTTTTCACGTATTTCTATTTGTTTAATATTTTTACTATCTTTTTCTGCTAACTTATTTACTATTTGATTTGCTTCTTCAAAAGTTTTAATATATGCTTTTTCTTCATCTGCTACAGTTATTGCATAATAATGATAGTATGGCACTCCTGTTGATATGATTTTCTCATATATTTCTTCGTCATTAGTTTCAATTCCTCTTTTTAGGAAACAAAGTTTATATGATGGTAACTCGTCTATTTGAACAAATGCTGCGTCATCTTCTGCTGCACCATTTTCAGTAAAGTTTATAATTCTTTTTTGCAAAGCAGCTTTATTCTCGCTGTAACCAATTTCCTCTCCTTCAAATGTTACACTATATATGGGTTTGTATACACTCATAATTAATGTTATTATTACTATACTACTAACTGCAAACAATGCGATTAATTTTATACTTGTTCTTATACCAATTAGTATTTTTTTCATAAGCACTCCTTTGTACATTTTAGTTTTCCTCACGGATAATATGCTTTTTTACGTTACTAATAGATTTTACCTTATTTACCTTTTTTATTCAATTTTTGTTTATACCAAATTTGTAGGTATATCTATCATTTCCTCTTTTTTCCTCTGTTTTTCTCTTGTTTTCTCTACTTTGTATTTTTTTGTAATTTTTTTGTAATATCTCTGTAATATATTTGTCATAATTGGTGTCTTCCTTCTAGTGCCTTAGCTAACGTCACTTCATCTGTATATTCTAAGTCTCCTCCGTACTGGAATACCATGTGCTATTCTAGTAACTTTAATATTACTAATAGGTTTTAGTATTTTTGATATGTACATTGCCGTTGCTTCACCTTCTACTCTAGGATTTGTTGCAACTATAATTTCTTTTATCTCTGGATTTTGCTTTACTCTTTCAAGTAATTCTTTTATCTTTATTTCGTCAGGTCCTATCCCATTCATCGGTGATACCACACCATGTAATATATGATATACTCCCTTAAACTCATGCGTTCTTTCCATTGCAATAACATCTTTTACATCTTCTACTACACATATTAAATTATGATCTCTCTTAGGATTTGCACATATCCAGCATGGGTCTGTATCTGAAATATTAAAACATGTTGAACAATATTTTAAATTTGCTTTAGCATTTGTAATTGAATCTATAAATTCCTTTACTTCTTCTTCTCCAGCATTTAGTATGTGAAAAGCTAGTCTTACTGCTGTTTTGTGTCCAATACTTGGAAGTCTTTCAAATCCCTCTATTAATTTTTCTATTGATGGTGAATAGTACGACATTTTTGTCTCCTTATCTTTACATTAAGCCTGGTATATTAAATTGTCCTAGGCTTGCACTTTGTGCTGCATCTACTTTTTTTAGTGCTTCATTTACACATGTTAAAATTAAATCTTCTAACATCTCTACATCATCTGGGTCTACAACATCTTTTTGTATTTTTATTTCTTTTACTTCTTTTGCTCCTGTTACTTTGACACTAATTGCTCCTCCACCTGCCGTTGCTTCAAAATCCTTTGCCTGTAATTCCTCCTGTGATTTTTCCATATCAGCTTGCATTTTTTTTGCTTCTTTCATTAATTTGTTAATATTCATTCCTCCAAAGTTTGCTCCTCCTGGAAATCCTCCTCTTTTTGACATTTTTATTTCTCCCTTCTTTTTATTCTTCATCTATATAATTTATTTCTATGCCTAAGTCCTCAAATACATTTTCTGATGTTTTTACCTCTGTTTTTGGCTGCTGATGTATACTGTTAATTTGAACAGATTTAGGTGTTTCTTTCTCTCCACTTGCATCTTTTAATTTTATTTGCATATGCTTTCCACAAATTACAGATACTTCTTTAACTAATGCATTCATATTTTCATTTTTTTGAATTAAATCTTTTCTAAAATTATTCAATCCATTATAGAATCTTATTTCTACTGTCATATCATTTACTTCTACTGCATCTGTACCTATTAAATTTGCATATAGCATAACTTTTCCTTGTTTTTTTAGATTATCAATTACAGTTTGCCAATTTGCAATTTTGCCTATATCATTTGTAGTTCCTGTAGGTACCTCAGCGTGTATCTTTGGAGATGCAGATGTTTTAATAGATACTAGTTCTATTTCTTTCTCATTTTTTTGGTTTTCTATTTTTTTGGGTTCTGGATTTGTACTGTGCACCTCTACAGTGTTTACTTTTGGTGTCTTAGCAACTACTGTATTATCTATCTTCGCACATAATTTAATAATTCCTGTTTCAAATATTATTGTTTTTTGTGAAGAAGTTTTCATTTTATTTTCTAGTTCTGATAATTTATATATTATATTTATAAGTTCTTCCTTTGATACTTCTTTTGATGTCTCTTCTATTTGTTTCATTTCTTCTTCACTATATATTTCTTTTTTCTTACTCACTTTATACATAAGTATATCTTTGGTATGTTTTATCATTTCCCAAAGAAAATTTTCTAAATCTTTCCCTTGATTTAAAACATCTTCCATTGATTTTAAAGAATTTTCAATATCTTTTTCTATTAGAGCTTTTATTATGCTATGTACATAAATAAATTTCGGAATTCCAACCAAATCTTTTATTCTATCTTCATCAATATTTGTTTCTCCGATCTTGCAAACATCTTTCTAGTATACTTAATGCATCTCTTGCTGCTCCTTCTGATAATATAGCTATTAAATTTAATGCTCCATCTGTTATCTGAATTTTGCTATCATCACACACTATCTTTAGTCTTTTTATTATATCTTCATTTGAAATTTTCTTAAAATCAAATCTTTGACATCTTGAAAGTATTGTTGTGGGTAATTTTTGAGGTTCTGTTGTTGCAAGTATAAATTTTACATGTTCAGGTGGTTCTTCTAATGTTTTTAGAAGTGCATTAAACGCTCCTGTTGATAACATATGAACTTCGTCTATTATATATACTCTATATTTTGCAAGTGTTGGCAAAAAGTTTATTTTTTCTTTTATACTTCTTATATCTTCTACACTATTATTTGATGCAGCATCCATTTCCACTACATCTGTAAGACCTCCGTTTTTCCATTGCTTTGCATATTTCGCATTCTCCGCATGGCTCACCGCTCTTTTGGATTTAGGCAATTTATTGATTTAGCAAATATTTTTGCAGTTGACGTTTTTCCTGTACCTCTTCCACCTGTAAGCAGATATGCATGTCCTATTCTTCCTGATTTTATTTGATTTTTTAGTGTTTGTGTAACATGATTTTGTCCTACTACTTCACTAAAATTCTTAGGTCTAAATTTTCTATATAATGCTGTATATGACATCTTTTTCTCCTTATATAAAGTTATACAACCGAATCTTTCTCTTCGGTTGCATGGGTTTCTTCTAACTTCTCCGTGGAAAGCAATTCCCACATAAAAGGTTCTATTTATCGCTGCTTCCTTCCGGACCTGACGAGGTTCATAGATTTCTATTGAAAATTACTCTCCACGCAAAAGTTAATTTTGTTTAATTATATAACGTTTTTTTAGAATTTACAACAGTTTTTATCTAATTTTATAGACTCTTTTTGCATTTTCATATGTAATCCCTGCTATTTCTTCTAAAGAAACCCCTTTAACTTCAGCAATTTTTTCTGCAATAAATTTAACATTTCTAGAATCATTTCTTTTACCACGATTAGGTTCTGGACTAAGGTATGGCGAATCTGTTTCAATCAATATTTTATCTTCTGGTACCATGTTTATTATCTCATTTGCATTTTTAGAGCTTTTAAAAGTTATAGGTCCTGCAAATGAGATATAAAACATAGCATCTATTCCTGCTCTTACTAAGTCTTTATTTAGCTGGCAGCAATGTAAAATTCCTTTCTCTTTTGGTTTTATTTCATTTTTTAAAATATCTATTGTATCCATAATTGCATCTCTTGAATGGATTATAATTGGAAGATTTACTCTATTACTAAGTTTTATTTGCTCTATAAATGCATACTTTTGAAGTTCCATATTGTCTTTTACCCAATAATAATCAAGTCCGTATTTCACCTATGGCAACAACTTTATCTTCTTTTGCTAATTTTTCTATTTCTTTTATTTGAATATCTATCTCACCTTTTGTTTTTGCAATTTCTGTTGGATGAATTCCGTACAGCTGAATAGATAAAATCATGTTCTTTTGCAATTTCAATGACTTTTTTTGAATTTTCTACATTATCTCCAACAACTACTGTATTTTCTATTCCTGACTCATATATTAATTTTATAATTTCTTCTCTATCTTCATCAAATTTCTCATCATTATAATGTGAATGTGTATCAAATAATTTCATGTTAATCCTCCCAAATAGCTACAACAGTTGCAACTGCATAACTTCTACAATGTGATAAGCTTATTTCTATATTTTTTAAGCCTTTTATTTCTTTTCCCATAAATTTTACTTCTGGTCTTCCGTTTCCGTCATTTATTATTTCTACATCATTCCATGATAGTTCAAATTTATCTTTTAGTTTATTTGATATAGCTTTGAATATTGCCTCTTTTGCTGAGAATCTTGCAGCATAGTGTTGGTATTTCACATTACCTCTACTTTCGCAATATTCTTGCTCATTATGTGTAAATATTTTGTTTAATGCCTTTTCTTTTGCATCTTCTATTAATTCTTTTATTCTATCTATTTCAATTATATCTGTACCACATGTTACATTCATTTTATTTCTTCCCTTACATTTTTTGTCTATTTTATCATGGTTTTTTTAGTTTTTCAATACAGTTTCATTATTATCTTGTAACCATTTTTTTAAATTAGAATAATATATAACGTAAGCAAAATCTTATATTTTTTAAGTAGGGAGGTCTTTTTAATGAATTGCTGTTGTGGAAATAATAGTGAAATCCTATGGTTCATTATTTTATTCTTTTTACTTTTCTGCTGTGGATGCGGTAACAGATGTTGCTGTAATTAGTACTTATTTTTAAATTGTGAAAGGGGGGAAAAGATATGCCAGAGAATAGATGTTGTGGAGGCTGCGGAGGATTTGGCGGTGATTGCTGCTGGATTATAATATTATTCGTTTTAATATTCTGCTGCTGTGGTAATGGTTTTGGTGGTAACAACTGTGGTTGCTAATTAACCTAAAAATACTCCTTGGATTATCCAAGGAGTATTTTTATAATTTTACTCTTTCTTCTCCGAAGAATATCTACGAATTCTTTTTCTGTTCCATCATTTAAGAAAACCCCTCCACATGGTTTTGTTCCACCTTCGTCTATTATTTCGACTTTTATATTATTTCTGTCTCCCATGAAAAACCTAAGAGCTCCTCTTAATTTATCCTTTTTTTCTTCACTTAAGTTTCTTATATCAAGCTGAAGTTTTCTTTCTCTTTTCTCAGTTAAGTTTTCAATAGTTTGCACCACAATACTCGGCATTTCCTCTTCTCTTATACTAAGTCTTCCTGTAATAAGTACTATATTTTCTTCCATTAATTTGTCATTTGCTTGCATATAGCAGTTTTCAAATACAACAGCTTCTGCCCCTCCATATAAATCTTCTATAGTTACAAATGCCATTATCTTATTATTTTTTGTATATTTTTTCTTTATAGATGTAATTATTCCTGCATATTTTACTATTTGCCCATCTTTATATTCAGGTCTTTTTCCTTCTTCTCCATCTTCCATAAGCTCTTTCATTTTTATTGTGTCAATATTTGTGCTATTTATTATTTGTTCTTTTAGTTTCTCAAGTGGATGCCCTGATATATATATACCAAGCATTTCTTTTTCCATTTTTAGTAATTCTTTATCTGTATATTCTTCGCATATCTTAAATATATATTTGTGACTTTCAGTTTCTTCTTTACTTTCACTTAAATCAAACATGCTAACCTGACCAGTATATGCCCTTTTTAATCCATCTTGTATTGTATCAATTATTTCTTCAAATGATTCTATAAGTGTTTTTCTTGTTTCCTTAAACTCATCAAATGTACCTGCTTTTATTAAGCTTTCTATACATTTTTTATTTACTCCATATTCTTGTACTCTTTCACAGAAGTCTGTAAAGCTTTCATATGGTCCATTTTTTTCTCTGTCTAAAACAATACTTTCTACCACTTGAATTCCTACATTTTTTATACTACCAAGACCAAATCTTATTTTTCCGATTATCTATTGTAAATTTTGAATAGCTTTTATTAATATCTGGCTTTAATATCTCAATATTTAAATTTTTACATTCGTCTATATACATTGAAACTTTATCTAGGTTTCCTAGGTAACTATTTAAGGTTGCTGCCATTAAACATTCAGGGTGATGTGCCTTTAAATATGCAGTTCTATATGCAACTACTGCATATGCTGCTGCATGTGATTTATTAAAAGCATATTTTGCAAATTCTGCCATCTCATCAAATATTTTATTTGCAGACTCTTCGTCTATTCCATTTCTTACACAACCTGGAATAGTAACATTTCCTACTTCATCTGTTTCACCATGTATAAATATTTCTCTTTCTTTTGCCATAACATCAAGTTTCTTTTTACCCATTGCACGTCTAACCAAGTCTGCTCTTCCGTAAGGAGTATCCTGCCAGGTCTCTTACTATTTGCATTACTTGTTCTTGATAAACCATACAGCCATATGTTACATTCAAAATTGGTTCTAGTCTTGGGTGGGTATATACTGCATGTTCTGGATTTAATTTATTTTGAATATATCTTGGTATTTGATCCATAGGACCAGGTCTATATAAAGAAACTCCTGCTATTATATCTTCCAAGCTATCAGGTTTAAGCTCTTTCATGAACTTAGTGATACCTGCACTTTCAAATTGGAATATTCCGAGCTGTTTTTCCTTCATGCCAAAGCTTATATGCCTTTTCGTCTTTCATCTCTTCGTCAAATACTATATCTATTCCTTTAGACTCTTTTACAAGCTTAATTGCATCAGAGATTACTGTAAGCGTACGAAGTCCTAAAAAGTCCATTTTTAAAAGCCCTAATTCTTCTAGTGTTGTCATTATATATTGCGTTGAAATACTCCCGGTCTCTTACATATAGCGGAACATATGTATCTACTGGTTCTTTTGTTATTACTATTCCGGCATGCATGTGTTGATGCCTGTCTTGGCATTCCTTCTAGTGCCATAGATATATTTAATATGTTTCTTATAGTTTCATCTGTTTCGTAAAGCTCTTTTAGCTCTCTATTTTGCTCCATTGCTCTTTTTATTGTGATATGTATCTCATTTGGAACCATTTTTGCAAGTTTATCTGTTTCTGAATATGGGTAATCTAAAACCCTTCCGAACATCTCTTATTACCATTCTTGCAGACATTGTACCAAATGTAATAATTTGCGACACATGGTCTTTTCCATATTTATCACTTACATAGTCGATTACATCTTGTCTTTTTTCATAGCAAAAGTCAATGTCAAAATCAGGCATGCTTATTCTTTCTGGATTTAGAAATCTTTCAAATAGCAAATTATATTTTATAGGGTCTATATCTGTAATTTCTATCGCATATGCAACAATAGAACCTGCACCCGAACCACGTCCGTGGTCCTACTGGTATATCATGTAATTTGGCATAATGTATAAAGTCCCAAACTATTAAGAAGTAATCTACATACCCCATTTTTTCTATTACAGATAACTCATATTCTGTTCTATCTAATATTTCTTTTGATACATTTTCTCCATATCTTTTCTTTATACCATCTTTACAAAGCTTTCTTAAGTAGTCTTCATGAGTTTTATATTCTTGTGGTACATCATAATTTGGAAGTATTGTATGTCCAAATTCAAATTCCACATTGCATTTATCTGCTATTTTTACTGTGTTTTCTATAACTTCTGGAATGTTTGAAAAATAATCTGCCATTTCTTCTGATGATTTTATATATAGTTCGTCTGTTTCAAATCTCATTCTGTCTTCATCAGACATTTTTTTGCCTGTTTGTATGCACAAAAGTACTTCGTGATTATAGCTATCTTCTTTTTTTAAATAATGTGCATCATTGGTTGCAACTAGAGGAATATCAAGCTCTCTTCCAATTTCTATCAGTTTTTGATTTGCAAGTACTTGTTCTTTTATTCCATTATTTTGTAGCTCTAAATAATAGTCTTCTCCAAATACTTTTTTAAACCAACTAGCGTTTTCCTTTGCTTTTTCCATGTTTCCGCTCTAGTATTGCTCTATTTACAGAGCCTGCAAGACATGCGCTAAGTGCAATTAATCCTTCGTGATATTTTTCTAGAACTTCTAAGTCTATACGAGGTTTATAATAATATCCATCTAGAAATCCTATTGATACTAACTTGCTTAGATTTTTGTATCCTTTGTTATCTTTTGCAAGCAAAATTAAGTGATTGTATTCTTTGTCTATTTGTCCGTCTTTGTCAAACCTACTTCTAGGTGCAACATATACTTCACAACCAATTATTGGTTTTATACCTTCTTTTTTACATGCTTTATAAAAGTCAATTGCACCATACATAACACCATGGTCAGTAATTGCAATTGCCTTCATCCCTAGCTCTTTTGCGCGAACAGGTAAGTCTTTTATTCTATTTGCACCATCTAGTAAGCTAAACTCACTATGGACATGTAGATGTACAAAATCAGGCATATTTTCTCCTTTTTGTTTTTTGTCATTATATAACATTTAAGTTTAAATGACAAGGCAAAAAATTAAGGAAATTCAAAATATTATTATTAAGAAAAGATAAATATTTAAAATAAAAGAAAGTTGGAGAAATATTAGATATGTCTCAAAATGGAATTTTATTTTTATCTTTCATAATCATCTAATGATTTAAATTCATAACCCATATTTTTTACTTCTCTTATTACATCCCCTAAAATATCACTATTGTCTTTTGAGGTCGCGTGAAGCAAAATTACTGCTCCTGGATGTATATTTGATATAATTTTATCTTTTGCATATTCTGTTCTCCCTTGTTTTGCTTCATCCCAATCATCATATGCAAGTGACCACATTACATTTGTATATCCTAAATTTTGTGTTAAAGCTAAAGTCTTTTCACTATATTCTCCTTTGGGCGGTCTTAAATATTTCATTTCAACACCATATTTTTCAAATATTGTTTGATGTAATTTCATAACTTCTTCTTTTAACTTTTCTTCTGATAAGTCTGGCATACTTTTATGATTTACTGTGTGGTTTCCGAACAATATGACCGTTCATCTATCATTCTTTGAACAATCTCTGGAGCACTATTTACATAGTGTGCTGTAATAAAAAATGTAGCTTTTACATTTTCTGTTTTTAAACTATCTAATATCTTTTCTGTATATCCTGCTTCATACCCTTCATCAAATGTAACATACACATATTTTTTGTTAGGACTTCCCATATATATTCCGATTATATTTTTGCATTAATTCTGTATTAGTCTTACCGAAGTTCTGGCTGTGCATGATCATCCGCTCTTTTTACTCCCCATCCTATTTTTGTACCGACTAATTACTCCTGTGTTTGTCTGCATGGTAGACCCATTCTCGTTATAGCTAAAAAAAGCCCAAATGAGAATTAGTACAAATACTAATAATACTCCTGACATTTTTCTTATAATTTTTCTCAAAATTATCTCCTCCACTTTAACTTTTTTATCAAGTAGATTATATGAATTCTCATATAGAAAAATGCTAAGCCTCCTTTGTCTTTTTTTGTCTTTTTTGGTTTTCCATTGACATTGTTTTTGTTTTATTTTAATATTAAGAATGTTTTTTGAGTTCTAGTCAATTATTCAAACATTACAATTATTGTAAAATAGGAGTGATTAATATTGAAATTTTCTGAACATAAGATAAATATAACTATTATTATAATTAACTTTATTTCTCTACTTATATTTTTAGCATTACTTATTTTTATCCCTTGTTTCTATAAAAACAATATTCCTATTTTTATTTTTTTGATTAGTATAGCTCTATTTTTAATTTATTTTGGATTTACGCTCTTTAGTCTTTTTAACTTTAAAAAATTAAACTTGAGTTTGCAAAGTTTAGAAGAAGTAAAGCTTCACAACAAAACTCTACAAATTTTATATGATGATGTTCGTACTTTTAAGCACGATTTTTGTAATATAGTTCAATCTATTGATGGATATATTAAGACTGGAAATTTACCTTCTTTAGAAAAATACAATAATGAAATAAAGTTAGAATGCAATAGTATGAATAGTTTATCTGCCTTAAATCCTAAATTTATTGACGATTCTGGTATTTATAACTTAATTGCATCTAAATATTATAAAGCCAAAAAATTTGGAATTTCTCTTGATATGAATTTTTTGGTTAAATTTAGCTCTCTAAATGCCAGTACTTATGCGTTATCTAGAGTCTTACGGAATTCTTTTAGATAATGCAATAGAAGCCTCAAGTCTGTCTAATGAAAAAAAGATTATTTTTGAAGTTTTACCTGTTCCAACATTTGATAATTCAAATTCAGTTGTGAATATTACTATCGAAAATTCTTATTCTAATAAAGATGTTAATTTAGATAAAATTTCTGAAAAAGGATTTACTTCAAAATCTAAAGACACTCGGGTCTCATGGATTAGGTTTATGGAAAGTGTCAAATATTTTGAAAAAATATGAAAATATAAAGCTTTATACTTCTAAAAGTAAAGACATTTTTAAACAAGTTTTAGAAATTTCATAAAGCAATAAATCCTTTTCATCTACTTTCATATTTTTCCTCTTTCTACTAAATCTAATTTCTGTTTATAATATTACCCCTTCCAAGATCTTCCAAGATCCGTATTTTTTCTGGAACTGATCTAAATATCATTTCTTCCTTTGTAACTGGATGAATTATTTTAAGCTCATATGCCCAAAGTGCTATTTGTTTTCCTCTTCCTCTTGTTCCATATTTTTGGTCACCACATATGCTATGTCCTGCATGACTTAATTGTACTCTTATTTGATGATGTCTTCCTGTATGAAGATTCACCTTTAACACTGATAAATCAATTTCTTCATCATATTTTATAACTTCATAATCTAGTTTTGCCAATTTAGCACCCTTTTTTGTGCTTTCTACAACTTTGCTTGTGTTTTTTTGCTCATTTTTAAGCAAATAATCTTCAAGTTCTCCTTGTATTTCTTCAAATTTTCCGGTCTACAATACAAAGATACTTTTTCTTTATATTTCTTTCACGCACATCATTACTTAACCTAGAAGCTGCTTTTGATGTTTTTGCAAACACCATAACTCCACCGAACTGGCCTATCTAATCTATGTACTAGACCCAAATATACATTTCCTGGTTTTTGATATTTTTCTTTTAGGTATTCTTTAATTAATGTTAACATACTTGTATCACCAGTTTTATCTTCTTGTGATGGAATATTTGGTATTTTTTTAACTACAATTATGTGATTATCTTCATATATTACATTTAAATTTTGCATTTTATTTCTCCCATCTAGCATATATTCCACATGGCAAAATCAAACTAGAACTTTTCATGGGAAGTCCTACTTCTCCTGAAGACAATCTTCCTTTATACTTTTTAGCAACTGTTAAATCTAATATATTTTCTAAAACTTTTGCGGAAATTCCTGTTGTGTATGAATTTATTAAGAAAAATAATGGATCATCTGATAAAACTTCTTTGCAAGTTTCTACTAGTTCATATATATTTTCTTCAAATTGCCATACTTCGCCATTTGCCCCTCTTCCATAAGATGGAGGATCCATTATTATAGCATCATACTTGTTTCCTCGTCTTATCTCACGGTTTACAAATTTTAATACATCATCAACAATATATCTTACTTTTTTGTCCTTAAGTCCTGATGTTTCTACATTTTCTTTTGCCCATGCTGTCATTCCTTTTGAGCTATCTACATGGCAAACACTTGCCCCTACACTTAAGCAAGCAACACTCGCACCACCTGTATATGCAAATAAATTTAATACTTTTATTTCTCTTTTTTCAGATTTTATTTTATCCATCATCCAATCCCAATTCACTGCTTGTTCAGGAAATAAACCTGTATGTTTAAATCCCATTGGTTTTATATTAAATGTTAAATTTTTATATTTTACATGCCAAGATAGAGGAAGCTTATGTTTATATTCCCAAGCTCCCCCTCCTGTTTTACTTCTTTTGTATATTGCATCTGCTTTTTCCCAAGCCTTTGGGCTTGTCTTATTTTTCCATATAATTTGTGGGTCTGGACGAACAAGAATTATATTATTCCATCTTTCAAGTTTTTCGCCATTTGCCATATCTATTAGTTCATAATCAATCCAATTTTTTGCTACATTCATATAAATCCTTTCTTTTAAATCTGTGATAGTATATTAATAAAATTTGCCATAAGTACTCCATATACTATGCAGAACAATATTCCTATTCCTAAAACAATTAATATAACTTTTTTCATTTGTAATTCCCCCTTAAATTATATTTATGTAGGGAAATAGGGTTTAATTACAAATTTTAATATAAAAATTATTACTTTATTTTAGCTTATCTTTTATTAATTTTGCTAAATTTTCATTTATTCCCTTTATCTTTGTTAATTCTTCTATTTTCGCTTCACCTATTTTTTTAGTACTACCAAATTTTTTAAGAAGTAGCTCTCTTTTCTTAGGTCCAATTCCTTCTATTTCATCTAAGATTGATTTTGTCATTTCCTTTGCTCTTAGTTTTCTATGGTACTCAATTGCTGTATCATGCACTGTATCTTGAAATCTTGTTATCAAATTCATTACATTTTCTGATACTGGTATTTCTTTTTTATCCTCATCTATTAACGCTTTTGTTCTATGCTTATCATTTTTTACCATTCCAAAGATTGGAATTTCTACATTGCACTTTTTACATGCACTTAAAGCAGCTCTAATCTGGGTTATACCTCCGATCTACTAATATTAAATCTGGAAGATTTCCAAATCCTGAGCTTTTGCTCTCTATAGAGTGTTTTAGTCTTCTTTCTATAACTTCTTCCATACATCTTGGATCATCTTGACCAAATACTGTTTTTATTCTAAATCTACGAGAAAGAGACTTATTAATTTTTCCGTCTTTAATTACTGCCATTCCGCGCTACAATGTTTGTTCCTGATATATTTGAAATATCAAATGTTTCAATTTTCTTTGGAAGCTTTTCTAACTTAAGTTTTTCTTTTATTTCATTTAATATTTCGTACTTGTCTTCCATTTTGTTTTCCAAAGTAACTTTCGCATTATTTTTAGCCATTTCTACAAATCTTAGTTTTTCTCCTTTTTTTGGAGATTTTATTTCTACTTTTCTTCCACATTCTTTAGAAAGTACACCTGATAATATTTCTTCTTCATCTATTTCTTCTTCTATCATAATTTTGCTAGGCAAATTTTCATTTCCTATATAATATTCTTTTATAAAGCCTGACAAAATTTCTTTATTTTCCATATCTTTTAGCTCATCTAAAAAGAAATGCTCTCTACCTATCATCTTACTTCCACGTACAAAAAATACTTCTACGCATACACTTATATCATTTCTTGCCATACCTATTACATCTATGCTATTTTCTGAAATGTTAGATACCTTTTGTTTTTGTGAAATATTCTCTATTGCTTGTATTTTATCTCTTGCCTCTGCTGCTGCTTCATAGTTTTGATTTTCAGCATGGCACATCATTTCTTTTTCTAGTTCTTTTTTTACACCATCTATTTTTCCGCTCCAGAAGCATCATTATTTGATCTATTTCTTTTCTATATTCTTCTTTTGATACTTCGTTTGCACATGGGCCTAAACATCTACCTATATGATAATTTAGGCATACCCTTCTGTTTTGCTTAAAATTCCTACATTGTCTTATTCTAAATTTAGATTTTATAAAATCTACCATTTCCTTGCTACTACCTGGGTTTGCATATGGTCCAAAATATTTGCTACCATCCTTTTTTAATCTTCTTGTTATATATACACTTGGATATTCTTCATTTAAAGTGACTTTTATATATGGATAGCTTTTGTCATCTTTTAATAAAACATTAAACCTTGGTCTATTTTTTTTTATTAAATTACATTCTAATATTAGAGCTTCGGCTTCATTGTCAGTTACAATATATTCAAAATGATCTATTAGAGAGACCATTTTTTCTATTCTTGCTGTTTTATTATTCTTCCTAAAATATTGTCTAACTCTATTTTTTAAAGATATTGCTTTGCCTACGTATATTATCTTATCTTCTTTATTCTTCATTAGATATACACCGAGGTTTTCCTGGAAGCTTCTTTAATTCCTCTTCAATATTAAACATTTTTAACTTTCCTTTTTATCCTTCTAGATATGCCACATATGGTAGATTTCTATAATTATTATCTATATCAAAACCAAAACCTACAACATATTTATTAGGTATTTCAAAGCCTAAATAATCTATTGGAACTTCTACTTCTCTTCTTTCTGGCTTACTAGCAAGTGCACATATTTTTAAAGTTCTTGGATTTTTAGCCTTCAAGTGTTCTATTAAGTATTTCATGCTTTTTCCTGTATCTATGATATCTTCTACAATAAGTACATCTTTTCCTTCAATTGAGTCTCTGATATCTGTTCTGAGTAAAACTTCTACACTTTCTTCTCCTTCATAGCTTGATATTGTTATAAATTCAAATTTTAATTTTGTTTTCATTTTGAGTGTTAGTTGTACTGTAAAGAATACAGCTCCTCTCATTACGGAAATAATGGTTATCTCTTTTCCTAGATAATCTTTATCAATTTGATCTGCAAGTTCTTTTATTCTTTTGTTTAATTCTTCTTCACTTATTAATTCTTTAAAATTTTCGTACATTTTTTACTTCATCCCTTTTTTATATTAAATATTATATATTATACTATCTATTAAAACTTTTTGCAATATCAATGCTTTTCTTATTTACAAAATTTTTTGCTTATGTTATAATGCTTCATATAAAGGAGTGAAAATCTTATATGAATCAGATATTGTATACGGCTGAAGGTAAAACAAGTGGACCTTTGCCTATTCAAACTATTATTAAATTCTTTGCAATTTGCTTAATTGTCTTAGGTGTAATCTTTATAGGACAATCTGCTTATTCCCTATTTTCATTTAATAGTCCAGACGCACGGACCTATAGATGATAGTATTCCTGTTATTGAGTTTTCAAGAGATATAAATAATGTAGTTATCTCTATATCTCATAATAGTGGTATTAACAAAATTAAATATAATTGGAATGATGAAGATGAAGTTATTGTCAAAGGTGATTCTAAAACTGAAGTTACAATTCCTGATATAAAAATACCTTCTGGTACACATACACTTACTGTTACAGCAACAGATGATAATGGTAGATCTAGTACAAATTCTTATGAATATTCTTATGAAGGAATTGCTATAGATTTGTCTGTTGTGAACAATTCTGATATAAAGATTATTGCATCAGATGTTACAGGAATTCAATATATGACATATAAGTGGAACTCTGAAGAAGAGATAAAAGTATATCCAAATGAGGAAGGTGCAGTTTCAGTTGAGCAATCTACAGAAATTCCTTCTGGATTAAACACTTTATATATCACTGCTGTAAATAATGACAATGAATCTTTAAACAAAAAACAAGAAATAAAGGGAAATAAAAGACCTGAAATATCTTTCTATATTATGAATGGTGAGTTATATGTAACTGTTCGTGATGAGGAAGGTGTTGATACTGTTACTCAGCAGATTAATGTTGGTGAAGAGCAAACCTTCAATGGTGAAGGCAAAAAAGAATTTTCTTATAAGCATTTTGTTGGTAATGAACAAATACTTGTCACTCTTACAGCTACTGATGTTGAAGGTGTTTCTAGAACTATAAAAGGTAAAAATTATTAAAATGGAGTAAAATTATGGTGCATGAGATATTTATTGTAGAAGACACAGAAGATTTAATAAATGAATTGAAACCTGAATTTAAAAGCCATCAAGATATTCTCCTTAAAAGTATGAAGGCTCAGGTCTTGGAAAGCCATCTCCTAGATGTTCCTTCTTTAATTCTTATTAATGAGGATTGTCTAACTGAAAATAATATTATTGATATTTGTAGGCTTATTAGAAATAATGAGGATAATAGTGCAACTCCTATAGTAGTTCTCACATCAGATACATCTCCTGAACACGAATTAGCTATTCTAAAAGAAGAAGTAGAATATTGTATAAAAAGACCTGTATCAAATAAATCTTTATATCATATAGTTAAAAATATTGTAAAGCTAATTGCAACAAATAGAGGAATTAGTCCTCTTACTAAACTTCCTGGTAATATTCCTATTCAAGCAGAATTAAAAAAGCGTTTACTTAAAGGACAAGAATTTGCAGTATTATATCTTGATTTGGATAACTTTAAAGCCTATAATGATACCTATGGATTTCTTGGTGGAGATGAAGTAATCAAGCAAACTGCCAGGATAATATTAAGTAATGTAAATATTTGTGAAGATATTCACAATTTTGTTCGGACATATTGGCGGAGATGATTTTGTCGCTTTAGTTTCAAATAAAGACTATGAAACAATTTGCCAAAATATTATATTAGAGTTTGACCATAAAATACTTGATTATTTTTCAGATGAAGATAAAGAAAGAGGCTATCTTGAAGTGCCAAATAGAAAAGGTGTAATTGAAGAATTCCCATTAGTCTCAATTTCTGTTGGTATTGTAGAAGTTACAAAAGGTAGATTTCATAATATTTTGGAAATTGGTGAAATCGGTGCGCAAGTAAAACATTTAGCTAAAGTAACTCCTCGGTAGTGCATATGCCATAAATAGAAGAATGCCAGAAAAATAATTCTATTTTTGTTTTCTATTATAGTAATTAAAATCATATACTTAAGTATATGATTTTTTTGTATTGTTGGAGGACTATATGTTTATTTTAAAAAAAAGAAGAATTGCTTTTATGCTCTTCTTATTGTGTTTTTCATTTTCTATATATTTTGCAAGTTCTAAAAATATTCAAAATAGAACTTATGATATTACACAGGTGTCTAGCATACCTGTGACCGAAAAAGTTATTGTACTTGATGCAGGACATCGGTCGGAGAAGACCGGTGGAGCTGTTCGGATATCAGGGATTATATGAGTCTGATATTAACCTAAAAATTGCTCTAAAAGTACAAAAACTTCTTGAAGAATCAAACGCAACTGTTATACTTACTCGTTCTGACGAAAATGCAATTTATGAAATAGATAGTAAAACTTTAAGTCAAAAAAAAGTTTCTGATATTAGAAATAGGGTAAAAATTGGCAATAGCTCTAATGCAGATATTTTTGTTTCCATTCACTTAAATAAAATTCCTCAATCACAGTACTATGGATGGCAAACTTTTTATAATGGAAAGGATGAGAATCGGAAAACTTCTTGCTGAATCTATTCAAAATTCATTGGGCGATACAACTAAAAGAGAAAATAAAAGGCTTGCTAAATCTATAAAAGATATTTACATTATTGAAAATGTAGAAATTCCAACTGCTATTGTAGAATGCCGGTTTCTTGTCTAACCCAGAAGAAGCAACTCTTTTAACACAAGAAGAATATCAAGATAAATTAGCATACCGGAATTTTTATAGGAATTACAAATTATTTTAATAATTAGTACAAAAAAAGAGCATTCTCTGCTAGGTTAGAGAATGCTTTGTTACGTTCATTCTTCGTACTTTACCATCGTTTGACAAATCCTTAAGGGACTAACTACGTTAAACGCACCACCTAAAGGTTGCCATCCTTTGTTCATTTTAATTTTTGCTTCTACTAAAAAATCTTCGATATACCTAATTTTGGATAAATATTTATTTTCTTATTTATAACTATCTCTATTTCTCCGCATCTTATCCGTTCTATATATCTTAATCTTTTTATTTTTTAATTTATCTATTGTATGTTCACTTGGGTGTCCGAAGGTATTATTCTCTCCGCACTCCAATTAATGCTATCTTAGGAGAAACTATATTCAAAAACTCATCTGTTGTAGAGCCTTTTGAACCATGATGTGCAACCTTCAATATGTCACATTCTAATTCTTTTTTATCATACATACTTAAAATATCCTCTTCCGCTTCCTTTTCTATATCTCCTGTAAATAGTATTTTTTTATCCTTATATACCAATTTTGCAACTATCGAATTATTATTTATATCAGATAGTGAAAGCTTTGATTTAGGATAGAGTATATCAATATAGCTTGTTTTATCAATCACTATCCTATCTCCTGCTTTTACAATAATTATATTTACATCTCTTGATAAAGCAATTTTCATTATATCTTTATAATTTTGATACTCTTCCTTTTGCCTAGAAATAACAAGGTTTTTTACCTTTATATTTTCAAGAACATATTTAAGACCACCGTACATGGTCTGTATCAAAATGGCTACAAACAACATAATCAAGCCTATTAATTCTTCTATTTAAAAGATATGGAAGCAAAGTATTCTTGCCGAATATCATAATTTTCACTTCCGCCTCCGATCTATTAATAATTTCTTGTTTTTTGGGGTTACAACAAGACAAGAATCCCCCTGTCCTACATCAATAAAATATAGTTTTAAATTATTTCTTGGGATTATATCTGTTAAGCTTGGAATTATAACTATAATCAGAACTATTGCTATAAGCTGCTTTTTGAACTTAAATATTTTGTAAATTTGTTTAGTCCTCATACAATACCAAACAATAAATAATAATATATAATAAAAAATAATTTGCCATATATATGGTGTTTTAACATAGACCTTTGAAAATGGTATTTTAGATGTGACTTCTGCTATACTAATAAATATTTTTATAAGAACTTTATATGGTACCGCTAAAAGACTTGCTAAATCAATTTGAATAAATGATATAAAAGAAATAATAAATCCATAAATTATAACTATGCTAATTAAAATTCCACTTAAGATATTAGCAACTAAAAATGTAAAAGATACCGTTTTATAAAAATACATTATTATCGGAGCAATTGTGAGTTGAACAATTGTACTTATAGCTAATGCATTTTTTAAGTACTCTTTAAATTTCCCTCCCTTTCCTATATTTCTATCAATCACTTCTTTAGCCATCTGAAAAAAGGCTAGTATTCCGTATTACCCCTCCATATGATAATAAAACTGAAATGTGAGTTATATTATATGGATTATATATAAGAGTCAACAGAAGCACAAAACAAAGGCTATTTAAAATAGTACTCTTCCTATGGATTAACCCTGCAATTTTTACCATGATAGCCATTATGCATGCTCTTACACATGAAGGTGTAAATCCTGTTAAAACCATAAAAAATACAAGTATCACTATTGATATTATACTTGAAGATATCTTTGGGACCTTTAATTTTTTTAAAATAACTGTAATTCCAAGTAAAATAATTCCGTACATGAGTCCCTGATACTGCTAAAATATGATATATACTACTTGTTCTAAAACTTTCAGCTGTCTCCTCTTGTATATCTTGTGTATCACCGAAGTAGTATTCCGCTTCACAACCCCAGAATTCTCCCCTAATATTTTATCTAAGTTTTCTTTTATTTTAGTTTTTAAGTCATTTGAAATCATATAGATTCTATTTAGATATGTAGATTCCGATACTTGCAAATTACTATCTAATGTCACATTTCCATACATATATTTACTCTTTAGATTTTCTGAATAATCAAATCCTTTATAATTTGTAGCCTTTTGGGGTTTTGTATAGTTGCCGAGTAAAACTTATCTTTTTCCCATATTCTAACTCTACTCCTTTTTTTACATACAAATTTAATTTTGTATTTTTGTATTCTTTGCTACCATTTATACTTTCTACTTTTAAAGTATAAATCTCTCTATAATTTGTACTTTTCCCATTACTTATAACTATTCCGGACTATTTGTACTTTATCTAAATTCTCATACAAAGTGTTAAATTTATTTTCCAAATATCCGTATTCGCACTCTAGAAACGAAAATAGCAATTACAAAAACTACTATATACCATTTGTATTTAGAGGTAAAATCATGATACTTTATTTTACAAAATATATAAATGCATAAAAAAATAATGGGAACTATACCTGTATTTAAATATAGCCCCCATATACAACCTGTTATATATCCAACTACTAATATAATTAGTGGTTGCATATTAAATTTTCCTTTCTAAATTAGACCATACGTCTTGCTGTTACGAAATAATATCCATCTCCAGAAACATTTGAGTATATTACTCCTTTTCTAGAGTTTGCTGCGTGAATAAACTTTCCACCACCAGCATATATTCCTACATGGCCTATTCTCTTACTAGAACTTGAGCTTGAGAAACATATAACGTCTCCTACTGCTAAATCTTTCTTAGCCACAGCTACACCATTTGAGCTTTGCCCACTTGATGTACGAGAAAGTGATATTCCAAAATGCTTATATACATATGTTGTAAATCCTGAACAGTCAAAACCTGATTTTGGTGTGCTTCCTCCTGATGTATATTTACATCCTAGATATTGTCTTGCATATTCCAAAATTTCAGAACCTGTGACTGCACCTGCCCCTATTCTTTCTTCACTATTTGCTACAACCTTCTCTTCTACTTTATTTACATTTGCTGTTCTTGTAATATTGCTTCTTGATGTTGTTTCTGTTTGTTTATCTGATATATAATCTGTTGATACATATCCTGTATTTCCATTATATTCTACTTGTGTCCATCCTTCATCTTTAGCAATAATTTTAACTTCTGCATTTCTTGACAGTTTTGTAATTACTTCTCCTGATGTACTTGGTGTTTTTCTGAAATTTACAGAGTTAGTTGTAATATATCCTGTTTTTTGTGATGAAGTGTTATTATTACTATTATTATCATTATTTTCAGGATTTGAAGTATTACCTTCTATTTCTTTTTTCTGTATATTTTCAGTTCTAACCCAACCTGATGTTGTACCAAACTTTATATAAGACCATCCATTAACTTCGCTTACTATTTCTACTCTTTTATCTTCTTTAAGTTCTTCTAATACTAAAGCATTAATAAGTGGTGTTATATATATTTTTTGTCCTGCTAATAATACTTCTGCTTTTTCTCCATTTGCATTTTCTCCTTGGTTATTCACTGGATTTTCAGCATTTGTGTTTGTATCTGCATTAGTATTATTATTGTTATTATCCTTATTTAGATTTTCATTATTTAAATTTGTTAAAACATTGATGTATTGTGAAGCTACATATCCAACTTTGTCTCCAGCTTTTACTTTGTACCAGCCATATTCTTCTCCTAGTATTTCTACTTTGTCATTTTCTGATAAAAGTCCTATTACTGTTGAATCTGTAGAAGCTTCTTTTCTTAGTTTCAAAGTATCTGTTGTAACTTTTCCTGTTGACGCAAAACTATATAATGCAGTGCCAAGTAGTATAGCCACTGTCAATAAGGATATTACTATACTTTTTTTCATAAATCATCTCCTATTTTTCATCACACAAAGTAATTATACTCTTTTTTAATACTTTTGTCAAATTTTTGTAATATTTCCTTAATATTCTCTTAACATTTCTGTAATCTAAAGGGTAAATCTTCCCTTCTATATTATATTAATTTTGTGGCTTTTTGGACATTATTTATATTTCTTAATTTCTACTATTGTCTTTCCTTTTTTATTACTACCAATAATTGTACTTATTAAAAATTTTCCTTTGCCTCGTATTGCTAAAATATCTCTTTCTTTAACTATTTTAGTGGCCTTTGTTTCACATTTTGAATTTATAAATACCTTTTCTTCAGACAATAGTTCTTCTGCTTTTGACCTAGATATTTTTGCAAGTTCTGCAACTATATTATCTAGTCTCATTGAGGATATAGTCACTGTAATTTCCTCAAATTCAGGTTCTTTTACTTTAATTTCAGTATAATCTATTTCTTCTATATTTGCTTTATTAAATCTTGTGATATCTTTTAAAAAATCTACTATATATTTAGCATTTTCCTTCAATACTACTATATATGCTTCTTCTTCATGTACAATGATATCTCCTATCCTATTTCTATTTAACCCTGTTTGCATTACAGAACCTAGATATTCTCTGTGAGTATATTTACCTACTGTTTCTTTTGGAAGTCTTACCCTTATTCCTTTTATTATATTTTTTACATTTGCAAATGCAAAATCTCTATTTAATTTTTCAGGATATATTACAAGAATTTCTCCTTCTGCTCCATCATATCCCCCAAAGAAAAAATAGTTTTTTAGTTTTTTCTTATTTAACTCCCTTTGAACTATTTCCTTTTGATATAAACTTAAAAATTCTGTATTTACAATTTTATTTCTTATCTTACTTAAATTTATCTTGTCTTCTAATTTAGCTATAACTAGCTTGTCTTCTATATCCATTAATAATTCCTCTTTTTTTCTGCAGAATAACAACATTATAGCAATATAAATAGAAAATAGCAAATTGTCATATTTTTCTGTTTTTGGAATATACTATATTGTAGCTGAATTCTAAAATGTTTCCATAAAACTATTGACAAAAAGAAAAAAAAAGTTTATAATAAACTTCGTTAATACATCGCAGGGTGGAGAAGTTGGCATCTCGACGGGCTCATAACCCGTAGGTCGTAGGTTCGAGTCCTACCCCTGCAACCAAGCTATAGCAAGCCTTTATGGCTTGTTTTTTTATATGTTCTTAAGAAAATTTTTTTAAATACACCATGCTAAATATCTTTCATATATCTCAGATATCATATAAGAAGTGCCACCCCAAACAAATGGGGTGGCATATTCGGCATTTCGAATGTCTTATTCAGTACTAAGCATTCTCTTCGACCAATTCCTCGATCGCAGCATCTACTTTCTCTGCGAAGGCCTCCATTGTGCACTTTTCCGCTTTTTCCGGGAAAGTTACAACAATGTGTCGATAGTTTCCATTCTTACCATCAACACTCGTGCCTTTCACATCACCAAATGCACCGTAATCCAGAGCACTTGCTAAAATGACCTTCTCAAGCCGTTCGATGCTTTTGGGAAGAGTTATAGATATCACGTTGTCCTTAATTTCACAGTATTTCATAGCTTTCCCTCCTTTTCTGGCATTCTGCCACAATATATTATATGTTAACATAAATATATTAAAATGTCAACGAAAAACTTAAAACCCCACCTTGCAAAATTTACAAAGTGGAGTTCTTATTTTACTTTGCTTCTATGAAAAAGAGTTCATACCATTTTAGGAAACTATATATTATCCATACTTTTTTATAATTATCTCTTTTACCCGACTTATGATCTTCCAATAATTTAAGAATATACTTTTGATTAAAGAATTCACTTGCAAAATCTTGTTCAAACGCTCTTTTAATTTCATTATAAAACTCTTCTTCTTTCATCCATTCACGAATTGGTACTGGGAAACCTAATTTTTTCTTTTTGTATGCCTCATTCGGAATACATTTTTCTGCTGCTTTTCTTAGTGCAACTTTTGTATTATCCTTTGTTACCTTGTATTCTACAGGTATAGTTCTTGCTAGGTTAAATACCTCTTTATCTGTAAACGGAGTTCTTCCTTCTATAGAACTTGCCATAGTCATTCTATCACATTTAAGTAATATATCATTTAATAGCCAATTTCTTATATCTATGGTTTGCATTTTTACAATGTTACTTCCATTTTTGTATTTCTCGAAAAATGCTTTTGTTATATCTTTATTCTTTATATTATCTTCAAAACTTAAAACCTTTTTTCTTTCTTTTTCACTAAATATTTTATTTACTCCAACATATTCGTCTTCTACTTTCATACCTCTACGAACGATAAAGTTACGTCCTTTAAATTCTGGTAATGCCTTACATATAACTGCAAGCATATGACGAATAAAATATGGTATTTTATTATAGAATTTCATGTCAACTTCTTCTCTATAATAGTTGTATCCACCAAAGAATTCGTCTGCCCCTTCTCCTGAAAGTACAACTTTTACATCTTTACTTGCAAGTTTTGATACAAAATATAGTGATATTGCTGATGGATCTGATGATGGCTCGTCCATATGATATAGAAATGCCTCTATTGCTTCTAACCATTCTTCTTTTGTAATTTTTTTACTAGTATTTTCAATACCAAGTAAATTTGTTAAATCTTTTGCATAATCTATCTCATTATATCTAGGATCATCATATCCAACTGTGTATGTTTTATCAGGTTTTGCAAGAGTAACTAGGTACGAAGAATCTACACCTGATGATAAAAATGAACCAACTTCAACATCTGCAAGCATATGATGTCTTACAGAGTCTGTCATTGTTTCTCCTATTTCTTTAACTAAATCTTCAAAATTATATTCTTTTTCATTAAATTCTATATCATAATATGTTTCTATCTCTACTTCACCATTTTTAATAAACATGCTTGTCCCTGGAAGTAAGCGATAAACATTTTTAAATAATGTTTCATTTGTTGGTGTAAAACTAAATGAAAGATAAGGTCCAATAAGCTTCTTATTTACCTTCCTTTCAAATTCAGGATACTCAAGAAAAGCCTTTATTTCTGATGCAAAAGCAATATCCTCTGCCTTTTCCTTTTTATAATAGTACAGTGGTTTTATTCCGAAATGGTCACGTGATAAGAAAAGTGTTTCATTGTCCATATCCCAAATTGCAAATGCAAACATTCCTCTAAGCTTTTTAGGAAGTTCTTTACCCCATTTTCTGTATCCATGTAATAAGACTTCTGTATCGCTGTTGGTCGTAAATTCATATTCGCTTAATTCTTCTTTTAATTCTAAGTAATTGTATATTTCTCCATTAAATACAACAACGTATTTTTTATCTTCTGTATACATTGGTTGGCTTCCACCATCTATGTCAATAATAGAAAGTCTACGGTGGCCTAGTGCAATTTTGTCTCCTATATAATATCCTTCTCCATCTGGTCCTCTGTGTTTTATTCTATCTGCCATTTTTTTCAAGACTTCTTCTTTATTTCTTTCTTCACTATAAAATCCTACTATTCCACACAAAGCTCATCCCTCCTATTTACTTTCACGTTTTATACTACTTATAACTTTTCCAAATCCATATACTATTGAAGTTGAATTTCTAGCTGCAATTTCTTTTCCTATAGCTTTCCCACCTACTGTAAGTGCTGCAACAATTGCACTTATAATAAATTGTAGATTATTCGTTACTCCGAATTTTTCTGCAAGCTTTGCTGAAATCATTGCACTTATTGCACCACTTAGTACTCCGGCAAATATCACCTATTACATCTGCACAAACATTTGCAACTCTTACTGAATTTTTTATTAATCTCAATGAAGTCTTTGCCCCGCTTCGCTTTTTTTGTTGCTTTTGCATGAAATTCTTCTTCATTTGCAACAGTTACAGCGACCCCTATTATATCAAAAAATATACCTGCAAAAATAACTAATAATAAAATCACTATTGCTGGTATAATACTAAGTTTAGATACACCATTTGTAGATATATATGAAAAACAAATGGATGATATAAATGTTATAATAAACACTTCTACTATCCATTTTAAATGACTATCTGTTTTTTTATTTTTATTACTAACTCTTTCGTCGCCTTTCATATTACTCCTTATTTTACAAAAAAGAATGGCAAAGACTTAAGTAAATTTTACGGTTTAGGTCTAGTTGAATTTCTCTATTTCCTACTACGCATTACTGCAAGTAGCTGTTTCCATTTAAAGGAAATAACTAAATATTACATTTAGCTACCAGATTGCCACTTAAATCCGTACCTTAATCCTTAAGTCTCCTTGCTTTTTATAAAGCAAACATTCTAGAAGTTTTCCTTGACCCACTTGAATTATCGCTAGTCTCTTTTGCAAATGTAATTTCATAATAATATAGTTTGAGCATAACATTTTGGCCAAAATTTTATGCTTTTGCTTATTAATCCCGATACATTCACTCAAGACAGGCTACGCTATGTATTTTGTGTCTTGGCACTCAACATAGGTTTTACTCAAAATCTTAATATATATATATTGAGCCTCCACGAAACCAGGGGGTATATATACAATGCCATTTTTGTATATGTCCCTAGTTTCTTTACTCCCTGCCCACACGCAAACTTGGCGGTTCGCGCACAAACAAGAAACTTCACAGATATGCCCTTTAGTGGATTTTTAGCCCCACCCTCGCAATAATCAGTAATGACTAGAATAATGCGCCATCTATTTAATATTATATCATATTTACCAAATATTTACTACTTAATTTTTAATTAATTTTATATGTGCTTCCATATGTTAATCTTTCAATTCCTCAGTATTACTAATATCCGCTTTATTCTTATCTTCTACATCTATATTCATAAAAGTACTTGAAAAATATCCTGCTAAAAATCCTATTACAAATATTATTATAATAATTGCTATTGTTTTAAGTTTCTCTTGGCTTATATACATATCTTTATCATATATTTTAACTTTCTCTTCCTCTTCTTTATTTTCTGTCATATGTATTTCCTCCTTTGTGAAAAAATATTAGCTTTATTATACTATGTTTATTCATTAAAAGCAATTGCTTGACATCATATTTTTATTAAATTATAATTAATTTTAAATTAAGGGTAACAATTAATTGTTAATCCCAAACTATATTGGGGGTTTTATGGAAGTTATAGTTGGTAAACATAGTGGATTTTGTGGAGGTGTTAAAAACTCTATTACAAAAGCAGAAGAAGAACTTAGGTTATCTACTAATGTATATTGTCTTGGTGAAATTATACACAACAAACAAGTTGTAGAAGACTTAAAAAATAAAGGACTTAAGATTGTAGATAGAATCGAAGATGCGAAAGAAAAAGCTATAATAAGAGCCCATGGCACAACTAAAGATACCTATGAATATGCTAAAACACATAATATAGAACTTCTTGATTTAACCTGCCCTAATGTTTTAAAAATACATGAAAATGTTCAAAAATTTGCAAGCCAAAATTATTTTATATTTTTAATCGGAATAAAAAATCATGCAGAAACTATTGGAACTTATAGTTTTTGTGGCAAAAATTCATATATAATAGAAATTGAAGATGATATTTTAGAAGGCATAGATATACTTAAATCTTCTAATTTAAAGGACATTCTTATAATTTCTCAAACTACTTTTAGTGTGGCTTTATTTGATAAAATAACTAATTCTATCAAAGAAATTCTAGGTTCTCAGTTTAATATAGTTATAGAAAAAAGCATTTGTAACAGTACAGATGTAAGGCAAAAAGAAGCACTTGAACTTTCTAAAACAGTTCCTTTAATGATTATAGTTGGTGGGAAAAATAGTTCTAATACTAAGAAATTGTATGAAGTTTCTAAGATAAACCTTAAAAATGTTATTCATGTCGAAACTAAAGAAGAATTAGATTTAAGTTTTATTAAAAATTTTAAAAGTGTACGGAATTATGGCAGGCGCCTCAACTCCAGATTATATTATAAATGATATAGTAGATGTGTGTCATGCTCTTTCATAGTGTGACCATATACTAATTATTTTGATGGTTTTTTCATTTTCTAATACTTGATAAACTAATCTATGTTTTATATTTATTCTTCTTGAAAGTGCTCCTTTTAGTTCTCCAATTAGTTTTTCATAAGGTGGCGGAGTTTGATATGGATTCATTCTTATAATGTCTATTAAGCTCTTCACGTTATTTTCTAAGCCAGCTTCTTTTATCTTTGGTATATCTTTAATTACTCTTTTTCTGTATACTATTTTGTACACTACCATTTCACCTCTTCTTCGCCTATACACTCTTCTATTGGTTCTTGTAAACCTTTTATTATATCTTCTTTTAATTCTGGTATAGATGAAATATATAGAGTTTCCATTAAACTATTATAGTCCTTTTCAGATAAAACTATTGCATTTCCATGTTTTGTTGAAATATTAATAGGTTCATTGTGTTTTACTGTTTGCTCTAATAACTCATATATATCTTTTCTAAAATTTGTAATATTTATATTTGTCATTTTTGATACCTCCTTGTTATATTATAGCATACGCTAAAATGTACGTCAATATGTATCAATTAGACAGATATATGATTTTTTATCTGTTCATACTTTGCTTCTCCTATTCCAGATACATTTTTTATATCTTCTTTTGTTTTAAATTTTCCGGTTTTCTTTTCTATATGTTACTATCTTTTCGGCAGTAGATGCTCCGAATTCCTGGAAGTTCTTGCAGTTTTTCAGCTGTTGCAGTATTTATATTTATAGTTCCACCTGTTTCTCTATTCTCACCTTCTGATAAAACATTTTCACCTGCACCGTTTGATACAACTTCTCCATCGTCTATATTTTCATTTTTATCTGAAATAGAAGGAATATATATTTTTTGTCCATCTTCTACTGGATATGCAAGATTAACATTTTTTATATCCGCATCATTTGTTATTCCGCCCAGCCGCTTCTATTACATCATTTATTCTAGCGTTTTCATGGACTTCCACAATCCCCTCATTTTTTACTGCACCTGTTATATGTATTATTATTTTATTTTTTTCAGTATTTTCAAGGTCTACTTCTTCATTCTCTTCCACAGCTGTTTCAAATTCATCTTTGCTATACACATCTTTAGTCGAATTTATGTAATAAAATATATAAACTATTACTACAATAATTGCTCCTCCTATAACTAAAATTTTCTGTTTTTTTGTTAACATTTCCATTTTACTTAAACTCCTTTCTAAATCATCTTGAAAGTATTTACAACCTATGATACAATATGGACATTATGAAAAGAGTATCACGTTATATTGTTTTTAGTATTTTAATATTATTCATGATTTTTCCGTTAAGCGTACCTGTTTTTTCAAGTAGCACTAATGCAATAGTAGAATCTGAATCTTCTCGGTTCTTCTAATATAGAAGATCTAAACGCTAAACTACACGCTGATTCTTTACTTTTGATAGAAAAGGAAACAGGAGATATACTATATGAAAGAAATGCTCGTAAAAGAATGTATCCTGCAAGTACTACTAAGATGTTAACTGCGATTATAGTTTTAGAAAAATGTGATTTAGAAGAAATCGCAACTGTATCTGAAATAGCTGTAAATTCAGTTCCTAAATCTTACACAATAGCACATCTTCAGGCAGGTGAGAAACTTCGTATAGAAGACCTTTTATATGCAATGCTAATTCCTTCTGGAAATGATGCTGCAAACGTTTTGGCAGAGCATGTTTCAGGCTCTATTCCAGAATTTGCAAATCTTATGAATGAAACTGCAAGAAGTCTTGGTCTTGAAAATTCAAACTTTACAAACCCAAGTCGGACTTCATGACGAAAACTTATACACAACCGCTTATGATTTATCTATTATTGCAAAATATGCAATGAATAATGATAAGTTTATGAAGATTGTAAGGGAGACAAAATACACACTTCCTGCAACTAACATTCATAAAAATGCAGATAGAGTACTTGAAACTTCTAATCTTTTATTAGATTCTAGAGAGCCAAATTACTATTATGCTTATGCTACTGGTTTAAAGACTGGTTTTACAGACCCTGCTGGTGATTGTTTAGTTGCGTCAAGCAAAAAAGATAATGTAGAATTCATCGCAGTATGCCTTCATGCAGGTAACCTAAATAACGGCTTAAGAGAAAAATTTTTAGATTGTAAAACTTTATTTGATTTTGCTTTTGATAATTATACAGCACATTATAAGAATTTGCAAGAGATACGTACCAAAGAATTAGAAAACAGTTTGAATAAAAAGCCAAATATCCCTGAATCTGAAAATTCTAATGACGAAACATATTCAGACTTTTATAGAAGTATTTTAAAAATAATTGCAGTTTTAATTATTTTATTTGCAATGAAGAGAATTTTCTTTGGGAAAAAGAAAAATAGAAAAGCAAGAAGAAGAAAATAAGTATATGCAAGAGCGGTCTACCTAAGACCGCTCTTTTTTATATCTAAAGTATGATATTTAAAATTATATTATTCTCATACATAGATTTAGCTAAGTGAGATTGTTGAATTTGTTTGCCTACTACATTTTCTCCCCAAACTCCTGAAGTCACACTAAATATAGCAAGAAATGCATAGACTATAACAAGTCCCTCTAAAATACCATATATTATACCACCGTGCTTTATTAAATTGTTTTATTATAGGTATCTCTCCAATTGCGTCCGTAAAAATTCTTATAACTAATAATAGTACTCTAGATACTATAAATAATCCTATCCAAGTAAAAATTCTTACAATAATAATTGCTAACTGCTCCGATATATATTCAGATGTATTTGATTTTACATCTTCTGTATATTTATTTACATAGTTTTCTATGGTAGATGTTATACTTGTATCAACTTCAGCCTCATTTACTTTATCTGAATTATGATAAAGTTTTTCATATATTGTATTTTTCAAATTTGGTACAATCTCTGTATTTTCTACTATGTAATTTGAAACAGGTGTATATAGCACAAGTGCTATTACTAACGCAAGTACAAAACTAATTATTCTTACTGCAACCTTTATAAGTCCCTTTTTATATCCCAAGAATATACAAACTAACATTATTAAAATTACTGCTATATCTGCAATCATTTCATTTTCCTCCTTTTTTTATTTTAAAATGTAAGTATCTTAATTCTGTCTCTATATACTATTCCTGCAATCGATGTGCCAAGAACAATATCCTTTGCCTCTTGACTTGATTTATATTTTTTCTCAAGCCAACCGATTCAAGTTAACAAAATTAATCTCTGTTCCTAGATTTACTGCAACAATTTTATCATAGCACACAGCTTCTTTAACTGAACTATCTACTGCATATACAGCTTCATCACCAGTTAATATATTTTTTATAACTATATTAGTCTTAGAGCTAAATAATCCCGATGATATTTCTTCAGCCCTAACCATAGAACTTTTCAAATTTATATCTGCAAGCTTTGTATCAGAACCAAATTCTAAAAGTGAAGTATCTTTGTCATTATATATCATATGTATTGAATTATCGTACATGCATACTAATTGTCCTTTTTCTTGATACTTTATATTTGTTATCATTTTATTATTATCTGCAGTATGCTTAAATACAACTGAAGCTTCTCCTTCACCTTTTATAGCCTTTTCCATATCAATTATTCGTATCTTTGACTCTATTAATGTACCATTCGTATTTACCTCTGCTATTGCCAGATATTTTCCATCAACTGATATATCAGTATCTACTGCAATTGACGATGCAAGATATGTTTTGAATAATTCCTTTCCGTTTTTATCAAATGTAACTATTACACTTTTATAGCTTGTACCAGTTACAATTACAGATACATTTCCATTTCTACTTACATTTATCTTTACTATATTGCCTTCTACTTTGTTTTCCCATAATATTTTTGTATCTGAAATTAAACAGACTCTTTTCCCATTACTCTCAGCAATTCCTAGATAGTTATGATCTGTATCATATATTGGATTACTTATTCCAACATCCAGTTCAGCCTCTTTACTTGCATAACTGTTATAAACAGATAATTTCCCATTATATAATATACTTATAAATCTATCATAAGCATATATATCTTGCTGTTTATCCGCTTCTATTTGTATTGTTGCAATGTCATCTTCTGTTACTTCTTTTCTTAGAATATTAATATTTATCCAATCTCTTGCTGTATCAATTGTAATATATATAATAACTACACTTAAAATCAAAACAGCAAATACCCCTAAACATATTAATAATATCTTATTTTTTAAAGACATTTTTCCTTTAAACTTAAGTATCTCCATAATTTATCCTTTTTTCTTTTATTTTATAACATCAATGCAATTAATACAAGTTTTTTCTTGTAATTAAAGTTAATTGTATCAAACCTAAAAAACCAAATATAGGATAAAGTAAATTTACTAAATTTGAGAATCCAAATAAGCACATAAAAACTGACGTAAAGCATATTAATAAGTTTACTTTTCTATAGACACTCTTTGTTTTAGATATATTATTTAAAAATCCGTATGCTGATGATATTGTAGTTGTTAATATTGCTCCGAAGTATAATTCCTCCATATAGATATTTATAAATTACTCCAAAACTATTTGCAGCATACACGCTTGGAAGTTCAATTTCTTTTATGTTCTCATTTATACTAAGGAGTAGAATAAATATAACAAATGCAAGAATTATAATGATTAATGAACTTAAACACACAATCTTTAATATATCTTTTTTTGTTTTTATATATTTTTTCATAGGAATTAATATTGAAACTAATGTTATTGAATTATAACTTGCATAAAGTAGTGCATTTAAAATCCACTTTCCGTTACTAGAAATCTCTTTTAAATCAAAGCTTAAATCAAATGCCTTTATTCCTAAAGCTAATAGTATAATTATAATTACTGGCATTAATATAGAATTTAATATAAATATTCCATTTATATTTTTGTTTAATATAAAGTAACAAAGAACTGCTAAAAGTAAGCTTGTAGTAAATTGGTTTATCCCAAATTCCTGATTAAAATAAGCGGAAAAACCTGCACACATCACAAAAAAAGTTATTAGCAAAAATACATTAACTATAAAATTTACAATAATTTTTAGATCAATATTTTTCGTTTTAATACTTCCTAAAATTATATCTAGAAATTCATCATAACTATTTATATCATATTCTTTTATAATTTTTAGCGTTTTGTAAATAAGATAACCTATAATGTACACAGAAACTACTATACCTAAAATTCCATATTTTCCATATACAAAGAAAAATGTATATATTTCTTTCCCAGAGGCAAATCCTGCACCAATAATTACACCAATAATTACAAATACGCAACTCACAATCCCCATATGCAAAAAACTCCCCATATTAATTATATGAGAAGTTTTTTATTTTATTTTCTTTTTTTATCATGTCTATTTTTTTCTTCTTCTTAATTGCCAAATTACAATTCCAAGAATTATTATAACAACTGGTACTGAGAAGATAATAATTTTTATTATTCTATTTTGTGTTTCTGTTGCTGTATACTGAGTGCTTTCTACTCCTTTTCTAATTGTAATTGCATCTTCTACCTCTGCAAGATACCCAGTAGCAGTTAATCCCAAGTCCTTATTGTTATAGAAGCCTATAGCTGACATAGCTCCAGATCCAAGTTGTATTGGATAGTCTTGTATAAATAAATTATTTGCAAAAACTATTAATTTTGAAGTTATAGCCTCCTCAGATATATTATCTTCTTCATTCTCGTTATTATTATCTTCTTTTATTTCCTTTTCAAGTAACGCTCCAAGAACTGAAGATTCAAGTTTCTCTCCATTTGCTTCAGAGCATTTCATTAGTCCAAGATTTAAATTGGTTCTAAAAAATGAGTTTTCACTTGATAAGACAATATCTGTTTTATTAACTCCTAATTCTGTTAATTTCTCTTGCTCTAAGAACTCTAATCTTCCCGAATCGAAGAAAAGCACATTCGAAATATTTTGTGATGCTTCTGTAGGATTTACTTCTGGTATTATTAAATCAGGACTTTCCATTACCATTTTTGATGCATCTTGCTCTAATACAACTCCATCTTGCCTTATAGTTACACCGTATTCATCTAAAACAGATTTAATATTTGGAGTTTCCCCTTCTGCTGAATATGAATTTGTAAGCCATAAGATATTTCCGCCTTTTTTAATATATTCTTTTATAGAATTTGCTTCAACTACTGCAAAATCTTTTTTAGGTGACGCAACAATCAAACATGCACAATCTTCTGGAACTTTTCCATCTCCTGTTAATAAGTCCAAAGATTTTATTTCATAATTTTCTAGTTCTAGATATGTTTTAAATAAATTCATATTCTCAAGCATACCAATTTCTTCATGTCCTGTAAGTGCATATATTGGTGTTGTTTTTCCGTATTGAAGAAAGTGCAATCAAGCTGTTTGTAAATCTTTGTTCCGTTATATCCGTAGATTTTCCTGTGTTATAATCATAGTTTGAAAAATCATAAGAATCAAAAGTTTTACTCTTTTCTCCTTTTTCTATAACAATAGTTCCATATCCTTGTTCTACATTATATTTTTGTGCTAGATCAGGTCTTTCATCTAATTTTATAAATTCTACACTTATATTTTCATTAACCTTTGTATATTGTTTTACAAGATCTGATATTGCAGCTTCTTCCTCATAATCAAATAGATATATAGTAAATTTATCTCCTTCAGGAAGTTCTGCTATTCTTTGCTTTGACTCATCTGTCAAACTATATAATCCTTCTTTTGTTAAATCTATATCTTCTGGATCTATTTTATCTATGACTACATTTATCCCTACAAATATGGCTATTATAACTGCTATAACAATAATTGTTCCAAGTGTTTCTTTTAGCCATTTTAATTTTAATGTATTAACTAATTTTCTTAATTTTTCCACTTTATATCTCACCTCTCTTATTTAACATTCTTTTTTCTTTGTAATACAGTTATTGTAAGTAGCGTAAATAACAATGTCTGTGAAAGAAATGTAACTGTATTTGAAATCGAAATAACTCCCTGTGGGAATTTTTGGAATAATTCGATTGGTGATAGTGTTTTAAATATATCTGATATATTTGGTAAAAACCATGTCGCAAGTAGTAATACTATTGTTGCAATTCCTGCAATTATTTGATTTTCTGTTAGGCTTGACATGAAACCTCCAAATGAGATATATGACATTGTAATTAGTATAAATCCTAAAAGTACTGAAAGAGTTTGTGTAACATTTGTAAGCCCTCCTGCAAATATGCATAAGATTGCATAATACATTAGTGAAATTATTTCAGTAATTATTACAACTACAAGTGCTGCTAAAAATTTTCCGAATAACTATACTAGTTATACTTCTTGAAGATGTAAAAAGTAAAGTTTCTGTTCCATTTTTTCTTTCCCCTGCAAACATTGACATTGTAAGTAATGGCATTGTGAAAGTTAATAACTCAGTTGTATAATAAAATAAATTTGAGTATTCTACACTTTGATATTGCCATGTATAAAGGTAGAAAAATACGCTAGACATAAGTAAGAATGTACCTATAAATACATAACCTATTGGAGATAAAAAGTAACTTTTAACTTCTTTTTTTACTATTGCAAGCATTATTTATCCCCTCCTTTTTCCTTATTTTTCTTTTCCTCTTTTTTTGGAGTATCTTCTTTAGTTGTTTTTTTCACTTCTTTTTTAGTCACTTTTTCTTGTTTTGACTTTTCTTTATCCTCTTTTTTTTCTTTTTTTATTTCTTCCTTACTCTTTTCCTCTGAAACTTTTTGTTTATCTATTAAGTTTATAAAAGCGTCTTCAAGTGTCGCTTCTGACTTTTTAAGTTCGAATATAGTAATTCCGCCTTTTGCAAAAAATTCAAATATTTCTTTTCTTATATCCTCATCATCCTTTGGCAAAATACTATATTGTACAGTTCCATCTGGAAGTTCTTTAATCTTATCTATTTTACTTACATTCTTCATAGTTTTTATGACAGAATCTATCTTGTTTTCTGGATCTTCAACTGTAACTAAAAGTGAATTTTCACCTTTTACTTTATTTTCAAGATTTTCTGGTGTATCTACTGCAACTAAATTCCCCTTATTTATAATTATTACCTTTTCACAAACTTGGCTTACTTCCGATAATATATGTGAACTTAATATTACTGTATGATCTTTTCCTAAAGATTTTATCAAATTTCTAATTTGTATAACTTGCTTTGGGTCAAGTCCAACTGTAGGTTCATCAAGTATTAAAACTTTTGGATTTCCAACAAGCGCCCCAGCCATACTTACACGTTGTCTATATCCTCTAGAAAGATTTCTAATTAATTTGTTTTGAACGTCTTCTATATTAACTTCTTTTAGAGTTCTTTGTACTTCTTCCTTTCTCTCTTTTCTTGGAATCCCTTTTAGTTCTGCCATATATGTTACGAATTCCTTAGGAGTTAATTCATTATATAGCGGTGTAGTTTCTGGCATATATCCAATTTGTCTTTTCGCTTTTTTAGCTTTTTTGCTTATGTCATATCCTTCTACTTCAATATGTCCACTAGTTGATTCAATAAAGCCTGTAATCATGTTCATTGTTGTTGTTTTTCCGGCACCATTTGGTCCTAAAAATCCGTACAATTTCTCCGTCTTTTATCTCAAAGCTTATATCATTTACAGCAATATGTCCGCCATATTTTTTAGTAACATTTTCTACCTTAATCAAAACGTTCCCTCCTTAAAATATTATAAAATCATTCTAATATTATCATTACTAGAAAATAAATTCAATATTTTCACACAAAATTCACAAATTTATTTACGGAAGCTTTAGTTTTGGTTATTTTGTGTATGTATTTTATAGTATACATCAATTTTATTAGTATAAATAAACTATCAAGTTCTTTTCTATTAACAGAAAACTATTGAAATACACTAAAAGATTTGATATACTATATAATATAGAAATGGGGAGATATAGTATGCCAAATATACCTAACCGAATAAATAAAGTTCTAAAAGAATTTATTAATGGAGCTAACAAAATATTGGGAAATAGCATAAATAAGATTATTTTATATGGTTCTTATGCAAGAGGAGATTATAAAGAAAATTCTGATTTAGATATTATGATACTAACTGATATATCAGAAAATGAAATCGTAGAAAGAAGAACTGAAATTTGGGATTTAGCTTCTGATATAGGACTAGAAAATGATATATTGATATCTGTTTTATTAAAAAATGTAGAAGATTTTAACTATTGGATAAATACATTACCTTTTTATATGAATGTAGAAAAAGAAGGAGTAATACTAAATGGATAAAAGGAATTTAGAACTTGCTAGATATAGATTAGAAAGAGCAAAACAAGATTTAAAAGATACAGACTTATTGTATAAAAATAATAGCTTACTTTCGGCAAATAACAGAGCTTATTATGCTATATTTCACGCAATACAAGCAGTTCTTGCAATAGAAAAAGTTGACTTTAAAAGACACAAAGACGTTATTGCATATTTTAATAAAAACTATATAAATACTGAGATTTTTCCTAAAATGCTAGGCAGACGAATTGGACAAGCATTTCAGATAAGGGAAGACAGTGATTATGATTATAAGTTTATCCCGCAACTTGAACAAACAGCATATCAAGTAGACACCGCAAAAAATTTGATTGAATTGGTTGAACAATATATTAATAAACAAGAAATCAAATAGCACTATTAGAGCTTTTGCAATTCTGCAAAAGCTCTTAACTTTAATATTCCTTTATAATATCATACAATTTCTCTGTTGGAAGACCAATTGCTGTATGATAATTTCCTTCTATCTTTTCTATAAATACACAAAATTCATCTTGCATTCCATATGCTCCTGCCTTATCCATAGCTTTTCCTGTGTTTATCCATTTTTCTATTTCTTTATCTGACATAGATTTAAGATATACTTTCACTTCGTCAGAAGTTACATATTCTTTATATTTACCATCTTTCATAATCATTACTGTAAGTGCAGTTATAATTTTATGAATTCTGTCTCCTTCTAATAGTTCTTTTATCATTTCTTTTGCATTTTCTTTATCTTTTGGCTTACCATATATCTTTTCATCTTTTACAACTATTGTATCTGCGCCAATTACAATTCTATCACCTTCAGTTTTATCATATACACTTTTTGTCTTCATATATGACAGTCTTTCTGCTTGTTCTTTTGGAGTAAGTTTATCTTCCAGAACTTCTTCTACTTTACTTACTATAATATCAAAATTAGGAACAACTAATTTAAGCAATTCTTTTCTTCTTGGCGAACTAGATGCAAGTATAATTTTCATGATTGTTCTCCTTACTATTTATATTTTAAATTATAAAAGAGCATGTTAAAATAACATACTCCATTTATATTCTAATTCATTTCTACTTTTCCAATTATACTGTTTATATCGTCTATGTTATGGCGTTTCATATAATCTTCTATACCTTTTATTGTTTTAATACTTACCTCTGGCTCTATAAAGTTTCCAGTTCCAATTGATATAGCTGTTGCACCAGCTAGCATAAATTCTACAGCATCTTCTCCATTTATTATTCCTCCGAAGTCCAAGTACTGGAATTGCCACCGCTTTAGCTACTTGATACACCATTCTTACTGCAACTGGTTTTATTGCAGGTCCTGAAAAACCTCCCATATTATTTGCAAGTACTGGTTTTCTCTTTTCTATATCTATTTTCATTCCAAGTAATGTATTTATTAATGACACTCCGTCTGCTCCTGCATCTTCTGCACCTTTTGCTGGTTCTGTTATATTTGTTACATTTGGTGTTAGTTTTACGATAAGTGGCTTGTCTAATACTTTTCTAACTTCTGATGTTACATGTTTTACGCCTTCATATGTTGTACCAAATGCCATTCCGCCTTCTTTAACATTTGGGCAAGATAAGTTTAATTCTACTCCATCAATATCTAATGTATTTAATACCTTAGCAACTTCTACATAATCTTCAAGTGTATGCCCACATGCATTTACAATTATTTTAGTATCAAATTTTTTAAGCCAAGGCAAGTCATTCTCCATAAAATATTCTATACCTGGGTTTTGAAGTCCAATTGCATTAAGCATACCTGCTGTTACTTCACATACCCTTGGTGGCTTATTTCCGTGCCCATGGTTTTATGGCTGTTCCTTTTGTTACAATTCCACCTAACTTATTTAAATCTATAAGCTCACTAAATTCTCTACCATAGCCAAATGTACCTGATGCAACTGTTACTGGGTTTTTCATTTTAATCCCTGCTAAATTAACCTCTGTATTCATATTCACTTTTATCTCCTTTTCTAAATTTCTACGACGTTAGCATCAAACACTGGTCCTGCCTTGCAAACATGAGTATACACAGTTTGCTCACCTGCGTTTACTTTAACTGCGCATCCAAGACAAACTCCTATACCACACCCCATTCTCTCTTCTAAAGATATTTGGCAAGGTGTATTTGTAGATTTTGCAAGTTCCCTAACAGCTTTAAGCATAGGTAATGGCCCACATGCATAAATTCCGTCTATATTTCCTCTTTCTATATCTTCTTTTAAGAAATTAATTGCAAAACCTTTTTCTCCATAGCTTCCATCATCTGTTGTAAGTATGAATTTATCTGATACAGCCTTATATTCATCTTCTAGCACTACGAAATCTTTATTTCTAAAACCTAAATACATATTAACTGTAGCTTGTCCTTTTGCTTGTTTTGCAAGTTCATATAATGGAAATGTTCCAATTCCTCCACCAATTATAGCAATATTCTTCTTATCTTTAAAATCAAAAGTTCCATGTCCTAGCGGTCCAAGTATATCTATTTCTTCCCCTATCTTTTTACAAGATAGGATTTCTGTTCCTTTTCCTTTTACTTGGAATATAAATTCTAATATATTTCCTTCTATATTGTGTATACTTATTGGCCTTCTTAAAAGTGGCTCTATTTCATCTGTTACTCTTATTTCTATAAATTGTCCGTGGAAGTGCATTTTTTAATTCTTCTCCTACTTCCACTCCGAACTTAAATATGTCATCCTTAAGCTGTTCTTTTTTTACTAATTTGCATTTAGCATGTACTGGCATAATTTTAATTCCTTTCTTTATTATTTATATTTAAAAAATAATCATCAGAAGTAAAACGCTAAATATAATTTTTAAAAAAATTTATATTTAGGAAAGTTTTTCATGTTTTATTGTCCGAATTGCAGAATTAAGTTCATCTCTCATCCTAATTGCCTCAGCTCTAGTAGCTTCTGCAAACTGTTCTTCACTAAACTTATCCTTCCACATATCAGATTTATATGCACACATAAGCCCTCTTGAACTATTTACAATTCCTCCGAAGACCATTTTCAAACCCTAAAGCAATATCTCCTGCTTTTCCACCTTGAGCACCATAACCTGGAATTAAGAAATAAGCATTTGGCATTATTTTTCTTAAAACCTGAAGCTCATGAGGATATGTCGCACCTACTACGGCTGATACACTACTATACCCATGTTCTCCGAATTAGTTCTTTTCCCCATTCGTTTACAAGTTTTGCAACTTTCTCGTATATTTTTTCTCCGTCTTTTAACTCTAAGTCTTGTAATTCTCCTGAAGATTTATTTGAAGTTTTAACAAGTACGAATATACCTTTTCCATATTTCTTACAGTCTTCTACAAATGGTCTAACTCCATCTGTTCCAAGATATGGGTTTACTGTTACAAAGTCTAAGTCAAATATGCCGGTTTTCTATATCTCCTATCTTAGTTTTCCCAATAGCTGCATTTGAATAACCTTCAGCTGTTGTACCTATATCTCCTCTTTTTAAATCTCCGGATAACTATCATTCCCTTAGATTTTGCATATTCACATGTTTTACAAAATGCATCTATTCCTGCTGTTCCAAACATTTCATAAAATGCTATTTGTGGCTTTACCGCTGGAATTATATCGTAAACGCTATCAATTAATGTTTTGTTAAACTCTACTATTGCCTTTGATACACCTTCTAAATCATTGGCATATTTATTTTTTATACAATTTGGTATCATATCATACCTTGGGTCTAATCCTATAACTGTAGGATTATTTTTTTCTTTTATTTTATCTATTAAATTATCAATTGCATTTTTCATTTCTTTTTATTTATCCCTTTCTTTAAATTTAGTTTTTAATCAACATGTAATCTCTTTATCCCTATTGTTTTTCCTGTATTTTCATCTATATCAAATATGCATCCATTTATCATTATATCATTATTAGATATGATATCTTTTACTGGTATATCATAAAGATATTTATTAATTGAATTCTCTAAATCACATCCCAAATCTGAATAACAAGGACCTGTCATTCCAATGTCAGTTATAAAACCTGTTCCATTTTTTTAAGATTGTTTCATCGGCTGTTTGCACATGAGTATGTGTTCCATATATTGCACTAACTTTTCCATCTAAGAAATATCCCATATTAATCTTTTCTCCAGTCCACGCTGCGTGAAAATCTACAAATATTATTTTAATGTCTTGCAAAGACAAATCTTGTAAAATTTCTTTAACTGCTACAAATGGGTTATCTGAGTAATAAACTCCTTCCATAAATCGTCTTCCTATTAAGTTTATAACTAATATTTTTTTATTATCTTTTTGATATATTGTATATCCATTTCCTGGTCTCCCTTTAGTCATATTAGCAGGTCTTACAATTCTAGAGTCTTCTATAAAATCATAAATTTCTTCGTTATCCCATGTATGATTTCCCATAGTTACAACATCAACACCACTTAATAATATTCTATTAAATAATTCCTTTGTAAGTCCTCTCCCTCCGGCTACATTTTCACAATTTCCTATAACTATGTCAATTTTTTCTTTTATTTTCAATTTATTTAATTCTTTTTCTAATTTTTCAACTGCTCTTTCTCCTACAATATCTCCAATCGTTAATACTTTCATTTTATATTCCTTTTCATAATTCAAATTTATCTTTCAAATTTTATATCTCCACCAACTATAGTATAAGCAACTTGTCCTTTTAACTTCTTACCAATAAAAGGAGTATTTTTTGATTTAGAAACTATCATATCTTTTGTATATGTATATTCAGCATTTGGGTCAAATACTGTTAAATCAGCATCCGCTCCAATTTTAATTTCTCCTTTATTAAGTTTTAAAACCTTTGCAGGCGAATAAGACATAAGTCTTACCATGTCTAAAAGGCTTAAATGCCCTTTATCAACTAAAGCTGTAATTGTCGCAGGAAGTGCTGTTTCAAATCCAATTATTCCATTTGGAGCCTGTGATAACTCTTTTGCTTTCTCTTCTTCTGCATGTGGTGCATGATCTGTAATAATAGCATCAATTGTTCCATCTTTTAATCCTTCAATTATTGCTTCTCTATCTTTTTCTAATCTTAAAGGTGGATTCATTTTTGCATTAGTTCCACTTGTCAAAACTTCGTCCTGTGTAAAGAAATAGTAATGTGGACATGTCTCACATGTAACATTTACTCCTCTTTTCTTTGCATCCCTAATCATATTTACTGATGTTTTTGTACTTATATGGCATATATGTGTACGTAAATTATTTGTTTCGCTAATTACAATATCTCTTGCTGCCATTATTTCTTCCGCTTCTGGTAAAACTCCTTGTACCCCTAACTTGTCAGCAACCTCTCCTGCATTTATTGCTCCAGCAGAAACTGATTTTTCTTCACAGTGCTCTGATACAAGGCTTCCCAATTTATTTACCTCAATCATCGCTTCTCTTATCATTCTTGCATTTTCAACAGGCATTCCATCATCTGAGAATCCGTATTGCTCCTGCCTCTAGTAATTCTTTAAAATTTACAAGTTCTTCACCTTTTTCTCCTTTTGTTACACTTGCAAATGGTAGTATATTGCATAAATTTGTTTCTTTTCCTTTATTTACTATCCATGTTAAAGTATCAATGTTATCTGGAGTTGGCTTTGTATTTGGCATTGGACATATGGTTGTAAACCCTCCTTTTACCGCACTTTTTGATTCTGTCTCTATTGTTCCTTTATGTTCAAACCCAGGTTCCCTTAAATGACAATGTATGTCTATCATTCCTGGCATTATGTATAACCCTGTGCAGTCTATAACTTCATCTGCGCTTTCTGCTATGTCCTTTTCGATTTTTGTTATTTTTCCATTCTCTACTCTAATGTCTAATTTCTCGTTTGTTTTACTTCCGATAATCTAATACTGTTCCATTTTTTAGCAATATACTAGCCATTTACTTTCCTCCTATTTTTAATTTATTTTGGTTAATAATATCATGTATCCGTAGAATTTTCAAGTACTATATTTAGACATTTTTTTACTAAACCTTGACTTTATTTTTATTTTAAAGTATTATATATTTAGAATTTTTTGTCATTTTAAAAGGAGAAAAATGAATTATGAGTAATTTAGTTTCATACTTATTTAAAACAAATGCATTTAAGGTTTGCCCTGAAAATAAGCCTTTCTGGTATACTTCGGGAAAGATTGGACCTTATTTTATTAATACGCATTTCCTTTATGGAAGCGAAGAAGCTTCTGTAGAATTTTTAAAATTTATAGATGTTGAAAAAGATAACAAGTTAGAAATCCCTAAGAAAATACTTGATAAATGTCTTCTTCAGTATAATTCAAATACCATATATAAAGAAGTAGTAGATGAAATGGTTGCATTTGTTAAAGAACATATAAATATAGACGAAATAGATTATGTATCAGGTGGAGAAAGAAGAGACTGGTTCTTTGCAAATATTGTAGCTTACATTTTAAAAAAACCTTTCATTTCTGTTTTTAAAGATTTATCTTGTGTAGTTTCAACTAGCGATTTTAGTGAAACAACTACTCCTACAAAATTAAATGAAAAGAAAGTTTTACATATTGCAGACTTAGTTACAGAAGCTTCAAGCTATGTGCGTGCTTGGATTCCTAGCATTCAATCACTAGGTGCAGAAATCGTTTGGAGTGTTGTAGTTGTTGATAGAATGCAAGGTGGAAACGATAGGCTAAAATCACTTGGAATTGACGCATATTCTCTTACTCAAATTGCACCTAGTATGTTTAAACAAGCATTAGATATGGGAATTATAACTGAAGAACAAAATGAAATGTTAAATAAATTCTTTGAAAATCCTGATGAAACTATGAAAGAATTTTTAGTAGAACATCCTAACTTTTTAGAAGAAGCTCTTCATTCTGACGAAAAAACAGTTGTAAGAGCAAGACTTTGTATTGAAGGAGATTTATACGGATTAAATAAAGATTAATTTTAAATATAACTTTGAATGAATAAATATAAAAAAATATTTGACACATAATAAAATCGATGTTATAATAACATTACTTAAATAAGTATAAGTTTAAAAAGCATGAACAATAAAAACCCTCGTAGCTGTCACTACGAGGGGCTTTACTATTTATGTAAGTTTTCAATTATTTCTATTACTAGAATAATAATATCAACCACAATAGCAATTATCTTAAGTATTAGTTTAAAAAACATTATGCTTTACCTCCTTTCTTCAAGATTTCCTTGTGAAAGGATAGGCTTATTATAATGCAAACACATTTTCGTGTCAATTCTTGCATTTATATTTTTATTTCTTTCCAAGTTCTATTTCAATTCCAAAATTTTTGTTTTTTCTTTTAACCATTAGCATAACTTTATCTCCTGGTGATTTTGAATAAATGACTTTTCTTAAATCACTCATTTTATTCAGTTCCACATTATCAATTTTTGTAATTATATCTCCTACAAGAAGTCCTTTTCCGTAAGCTGCCCCATCTCTTTTTACTGACACTACATATATCCCAGTATCTATTTCTATATTCTCGTCTAAATACTTAACCACCTCTTTATCATATGCATATATTCCAATCGATCCCTCTGTAAAACTTCCATCTTTTTTTAGTTTTTCAATGATTGGTTTTACAATATTTATAGGTATTGCAAATCCAATCCCTGTAGCCTCTTCTATCTTTACTGTATTTATACCGAATAACCTCACCGATTTTTGTTTACAAGTGGCCCTCCGCTATTTCCATTATTTATTGTTGCATCTGTTTGTATTAAATCTTCCATGTATGAATAATCTTCATTATCTTTTAACTTTATAGTTCTATCTACTGCACTTATTATTCCTGATGTTATTGTTCTTTCAAACTCTACTCCGATAGGATTTCCAATCGCGTATACAGTATTTCCTACTCTTATTTTATCAGAATCTCCCAAATTAATAGGTGTTAAGCCTAATTTATCTATTTTAATTATACTTAAATCTATATCGCTATCTGACCACACAACCGTACCAGGATACTCTTTACTGTCCCCTTCTATTGTAATATAGCATTTACTATATCTTTCCCCACTTACATGTTCATTTGTAAGAATATATCCATTATCTGAAACAATCATTCCACTTCCAAGAGATAAAGTTTTAACTGAATTTATACTAAATATTCCAGTATCATTTGTTGTTATTTTAGATATTCCGAACAACGCTTTTAGATATGTTTTCAAGTGTTTCACTTATATCACTTATATTTTCTGTATTAACTTCCTTTACTGTTTTCTCAGCCACATATCCATCGTACTCTACTACATCTATATTTATGTACATATCATATAAAACAATACTTGCAGTTGCAACTATAAAAATAAAAATAAGCTCTCCTATAAGCCACATTACTATATTGTTTTTCTTCTTTTTATAACTATTCAAAAAATATTCCTTCCTTCTTTATTTTTTTAAGGTATATAAGGATTGTTCCCAAGATTTTTTAATATATGCAAAAAAACAAGACAAAAAAAGGTCAAAAACCTAATCTTGAAACTTTTGGAAATTTATTATATAATTATGTCAATGCTATGCAGAAAAGTAGAATGAAGAAAGGATGGAGAGTCCAATGCAGAATGTAAACAATAGTACACATATGCCTATATCTATTATTACGGCTATTGTTGTACTAGGATTGCTTTCTTTTACTTTTGCAAATCGGTTTGACAGCAGTAATTACATATCTGATGAATTAACTCAAGATGAGCTGTTAGAACCTATAGTTGTGGAAGTAGAAGATATCCCAGAAGAAATAGCTTACGAAGATGTGCTAAAGGAGTTAGAAGATGCTTATAGTACTCTTAATGAGAGTACCAAAGAAATCCAGCCGATTATAAAAGATCTTTATGGATTTTATGAGGAATCTGAAAACTCTATAGTATGTCGTGACGCTAATATAGCGTTTAATGAATTCTCAGAAAGCTATAAGCGTTACAGGGAGCTATTAAGAGAAATTAAAATTTGTACTACAACATATGAATCCAGATATGAATATATTCAAAATGATATTATCCTAAGTCCTGAAATTGTAAATAAAGAAGGAAACAAGATAATCAAATATGAAGAAAACTTATCTGAAATGTATGTAGTAGCAAAAGAAAAGGCTGACAGACTCTTTGATGAGAACTATGATCTTATGGCTAGAGTTGGATTTGCCGAAGCAGGGGCTAAGTCTTCAGCTGACCCAAAGGAGCATTATGCCGTTTGGGGCGTCATAGATAATCGTATAAAAGATAGCGACTATCCAAACACAACACATGGAGTAATATATAGTGGAGCCTATGATTGTGTCAACAACGGGAATATCAACAAAGAACCACCTGAACTTGTCAAAAGATATGCTAGAGATTATCTTCGTGGTCGTGTTGATTTTGACATGCCCGACGATGTAATTTTTCAGGCAAAATTTAAACAATCTAATAGCGTGTGGTGGGAGTCGCCTCTTGGGCATTATTTCTGCCGGAAGTAAAATAATCCTTTCTGCATAAGCATAGTGGCGCAGTCGTTATGACTGCACCACTCTTTTAATATTCTAACTTAAATCCTAAAAATTTAGCAAGAGACCTAAAAGCTTTTCTGTACCATGGAAGTTTATACACAACTAATTGAAAAGGTCCTACTGTATTTTTATAAATTTCTTCTTTTTTTGTAGCTTCTGTGTTTTCAAAAAAAGTATCTTTTTTTGACTTTTCCGTAAGTTTTTTTACTTCATAATTTTCCACTTCTATTATATCATTTTCAAGTTTTTTTATTTCATCTTTTTTCTGTATGTATTTTCCTTCTAGGGTTAGAAATATTCTTATTTTTCTTTTGTTTACTTCTTCTTTCATCTATTTTTCTCCTAAAGTTTGATTTTTTTAAATTATATAACATATGATTTTAAGTGTCAACCTAAAAAAAGCCTTGTTTTTTTGGTAAAAATGTAATATAATGGTAAAGTATATAGCAAAAAATGGGGGCTAATATAAATGAAAAAGGATGTATCTGGTATAAAAAAGCCACAGGAAGCACTCGTGCTTACTGAAAATTATTTTAATAATCGCTTTGTATCTAGCAGAGATTTTCTTACGGAAGCTAACTTTCAAGAGATTTCAAAAACTAAGTTAAAGGATTTTTATCCTCTAACTTTTTCTCAAAAAAGACTATATAATTCAAATAATAATTCTAATAGTACCACATTAGGAATCTTATTTGGCATAAAACTTGCCCCATCAAAGATTCAAAATATATTAAATAAATTAATCGAAATACATTCTAGTCTTAGATATGTATTTCAATATATAGATGGAAAAATGGTAGGTTCTATTTTAGATAATCAAACTATAACAATAGAAACTGAACGTTCTTCTTTTGATGTCCAAACATTAGTAGATAACTATTATAATACTTTTGATTTATTAAATGGACCTCTTATACATACTAAAATTGTATTCCTTGAAGGTGAATCAAGCCTTCTTTTATTGGATATTCATAATCTTGCATTCGATAAAATATCTATCAAAATATTCTTACAAGATTTCTTTAATCTATATAACGAAAAAGAAATAAATAAGCATAGCATGCAATATATCGACTATGCTTCTTTTGAATATGACTTCTTAAACTCTAATAAATCAAATTTATATGACAAATTTTGGAAAGACAAGTTTAAAAACCAAGATTTTGCACTTCTTAATTTGCCATATGACTTTCCTTTATCTGATAAAAAATCATATGAGGGAGAAACAATAAATTTAGAATTGTCAAAAGATTACTTAGAACAAATACAAAATATAGCAAAGAAAATTAATATATCAACCTACTCTGTGCTTTTATCTTGTTTATATATTCTTTTATATAAATATACTAATAAATCTGATATCATAATAGGAATGCCTTTCGATGGAAGATGTTTCAAAGATTCTAATAATCTTACTCGGAAACTTCTCTAACAAAATAGCTCTAAATGAATATATAAGATCTGATATGAATTTTAAGGATTTTGCATTAGAATTAGATAAACATTCTGCAGAAGCTATTTCTCATGGAATCTATCCTTATGAAGTTTTAGAAAAAAATTTAAATTTAGATAAAAACAATTCTTTATTTGATGTAATGTTTGAGTTTATAAAAACTGAAACTAATGTATTTGATATTGATAGTAATGAGATAAAAATTTTTACAAAAATGACTAATGAACATTATAACTCTAAACTATGTTTTAAAGTAGACTCTTCACTTTCTGAATTAAGTTTAGAATTTAATAAAAATTTATTTAAACTATCTACTGCTAAAAGCATACTTTCTCATTATTTATTCATATTAAAACAAGTTATTAAAAATCAAAGTTTAAAAATTTCTGATTTTGAAATGATAACACCTGAAGAAATTAGACTTTTAGAAAAATTTAATGCAGAAAATGTTTCCACATATGTATTGGATAAAAATATGAAACTTGTTCCAATTGGTGTAACTGGTATAATTTATGAATGCTTATCTGATAAGGACAAAATAGAAAATAAAGATATAATTGATAATCCAATTTGTAAGGGTAAGATTTATAAGACTGATAATGTACGGCAAATGGACATTTGATGGAAAATTAGAAGTTCTTGGAAATGTTTCCGAATATAGTAAAAAATTTACTACAAAATCTAAGTTAAATACCTCTTCTACTTTACAAAATAAAAATTATGATTTTCTAAAAACATATGATTATTCAAAAGTAGATAAAGTATTAGAAAGAAATATTTCTCAAAACTTTAAGACCATTTCTAAAACTGATCCTCGGAAATTTACTTCTAATTCGGAGGAACTCGGATATCTTGGAGCTCACATTGCATATGAGTTTTTAACCCAGAATACTGGTAAACTCTATACTTTGATTAGGTCTAAAGATAATATACCTTCTAGATATAGATTTTTACAAGTACTTAGATTTTATTTTGGAGATAATTTTGTATCTAAAATTGAAGATAGAATTGAAGTTATATCAGGGGATATAACTATAAATAATACTTTTGGTGTTAATAAAGAAGATTTACGCAAAATAGCGAAAAGTATAAATACTGTAATTAACTCTGGCGCTCTTGTTAAACACTTTGGAAACAAAAATGAGTTTGAAAATATAAACGTTAATGGTCCTAAGAATATTATAGAGTTCTGTATGAAATATGGAAAAAGATTTTTACATATTTCTACTACTAGTGTATCAGGAACAGACAAAAAAGATACTATTGAAAACCAAAATGTATTTTCTGAAAAGAATTTATATATTGGACAAGATTTCACAAATATATATGTTACAACAAAATATGAAGCTGAACTTGCAATTTTGGAAGCAATTTATGATGGATTAGATGCTCAAATTTTAAGACTTGGAAATATAACAAATAGATATTCAGATGGAGTTTTTCAAAAAAATGTAAAGGATAATGCTTTTGCAAGTAGGCTTAAGTCTTTTATTGAAATAGGAGCTTTTCCTAAATATTTATTAGAACATGCTATTGAACTTACTCCTGTAGATTTAGCAGCAAAAGCAATTGGTAGAATTTTAAATCACTTGTCTGATTGTAATGTATTTCATATAATGAATACTATGCTTTTGCCTACTCCAGATCTTATAAACACGATGAATTCTATTGGAATAGATATAATTCCTGTATCTGATACTTTAATGTATGACATTATAAATGGAATGCTTTCAAATGATGATAGGAAAAATGCTGTCTCTGGAATTATACAAGATTTAAATAAAGATAAAAAACTTATATATACTTCTGGAACAAGACTTGATTTTGATTTTACTGAAAAATATTTGAAAGAATGTGGCTTTAAGTGGAAAAAGCTAGATAAGGTATATATCACAAAATATATGAATTACTTTAAGCGTATAGGCTTTATAGATTTCTAAAATTAGGGGGCTAAATAAATGAAAACTTATGATTTAACAAATCCTCAAGAATCAATATGGCAAATGGAAGAGTATTATAGTGGAACAAATATAAATAACATTTGTGGTACTGTAAATATAAAACAAGATACTGATTTAGATATATTAAATAAAGCATTAAATATATTTGTTAAGAATAACAAAAGCTTCTTACTTAATTTTAAAGAAGAAAATGGAAAACTTGTGCAATTCTTTACGGAAGCTGAAGATATAGACTTTGAAAGAGTTTATTTGAAAGATTATACAGCAGTTAAAAATTTAGCAGAAGAAATTTCAGAAAAGCCTTTTGATATTTACGGAAAAAGGCTTTACAATTTTATCTTATACAAACTAGAAAATGGTTATGGTGGATTTATAGTTCTTACACATCATATTATTTCTGATGGTGCAACACTTGCTATGGTTGGAACCGAAATCCCTGAAAATTACAGAAGACTAATTTCAGGCGAAGAAATAGAAAAAAAGGAATATTCTTATGAAGAATACATACAAGATGAAATAGAATATATGAAAAGTCCTAAATTTAAAAAGGATGAAGAATACTGGAACACTTTATATTCTGATGTTCCAGAGGTTGCAAGTATACCTAGTACTAAATCTAAAGGTAATTTAGATTTTAACGGATCTGCAAAAAGGAAAGGATTTTCAGTAGGAAATAGACTTAGTGGTAAAATATCTAAATTCTGTGAGAAATACCGAATTTCAAACTTTAACTTCTTTATGGCAATATATGCAATTTACTTAGGTAAAATCTGTGATTTAAATGATTTTGTAATCGGAACGCCTATTTTAAATAGAGCAAATTTTAAGGAAAAACATACTGCTGGTATGTTTATTAATACTGCTCCGCTTCGTATTAAATTAAATAGCGAGAATAGCTTTGTAGATTTTGTAAAGCAAATATCCAGTAGTTCTTTAAGTATGCTTAGATATCAAAAATACCCATATCAAATGCTCCTTGAGAATCTAAGAAAAAAAGATAAAAATTTGCCTGGTTTGTTTGATGTAATGCTGTCATTTCAAATAACAAAAGCTCATGACAAAAATATAGAAATACCTTATGATGTAGAATGGCTTGGAACTTCTACTATTTCTGATGGTTTATCTATTCATCTTCACTATACTAATGGTGAAGATACTTTAAATATTGATTATGATTATCAAACTGGAAAATATTATGAGCAAGATATAGATAGTATGCATTTGCGTATCTTGCATATTGTTAAGCAAGTTTTAGAAAATGAAGAAATTATACAAAATGATATTGAAATTGTAACTCCTGAAGAAAAAAATAGAATTTTGAATGAGTTTAATGATACTTTTTTAGATTATCCAAAGGATAAAACAATTATAGAATTATTTGAAGAACAGGTAAAAAAGACACCTGATAATATCGCTGTTGTCTATGAAAATAAAAAACTTACATATAAGGACTTAAACGAGAAAGCAAATATGTTAGCACAAAAATTGATTGTTAATGGCATTCAATATAAAGATGTTGTTTCAGTCCTTCTTCCTCGCTCTATTGAGCTTATTATAAGTATTTGGGCAATTTTAAAATGTGGTGCTATATATATGCCAATTTATGTAGATTACCCTGACGATAGAATTAATTATATGGTAAAAAATAGTAATGCAAAAGTTGTTTTAACAAACTCTGCATTAAAAAACAAACTTGTATCTACTCCCTCTATAATATTAGATGACTTTAATGATATTAAGCCTGCAAATTCTCCAATTAGTACAGTTAGTAATCCTTGCGATATTGCATATATTATATATACTTCTGGTTCTACTCGGAAAACCTAAGGGAGTACAAATTACAAATAAAAATTTAAATAATTTTGTTCATTCCTTTGACAGTTATTTTGATGGAATTACAGATAAAGATAATTTCCTATCAACCACTAATATATCCTTTGACGTTAGTATTTTTGAGATATTTCTTCCTTTACTTAAAGGTGCAAGCTTAGTATTATATAATGAAGAATTGATTAAAGATATTTTGAATTATTGTGATTATATTGTAGAGCATAAAATTACAGCTTTATACATCCCTCCAAATATTTTAAATGAAGTTTATTTTATTTTGAAAGATAATAAAAATCTAAAAATTAATAAACTTTTAGTTGGTGTTGAAGCAATTAGACAGGATACTCTAGATAAATATTTCTTGCTTAACCCTGATATGAATATAATAAATGGTTATGGCCCTACGGAAACTACTATTTGCTGTACGGCTTTATCTTATAAAAAGAACCTAAAATTAGATACTGATATTGTACCTATTGGAAAAGCTCTATGTAATAACAATATCTATATTTTAAGCAAAGATAAAAACATTCAGCCTATTGGAATTCCTGGAGAGTTATATGTTACAGGTGATGGTGTAGGTGCAGGTTATATAAATAATCAAGATGAAACAAATAAAAATTACCTTCCAAACATTTTTGATATTTCTTCTGAAAAGATGTACAAGACAGGGGACATAGGAAAATGGAATGAAAATGGAACTATTAGTCTTGCCCGGAAGAAAAGATAGTCAAGTTAAAATCAATGGTTTCCGTATAGAATTAAATGAAATAAACAATGTGTTAGCTAAATTTGATAATATTAAAGAATGTACTACAATTATTTTAGAAAACAAAAATAAGAAAATAATTTGTTCTTATTTAGCATCAAAAAACGAAAAAAGTATAGATGAAAGTATAATTAGAAATTATTTAAAGCAATCCTTACCATACTATATGATACCAACATATTTTGTACAAATGAAATCTCTACCTTTAACTACAAATGGAAAAATAGATAAAAAAGCGCTTCCATCTCCAATACAAAAAAATAAATACAAAATGTCTATTCCTAAAAACGCCATTGAAGAAACTCTACTTGATATATTTAAAAGCACTTTAAATATAGAAGATATTAGCACTATGGATAGCTTCTTTAGTTTAGGAGGAGACTCTCTACTTGCAATTAAATTAATCATTCAAATAAAAGAGAAATTCAAAATAAAAATCAGAATTCAAAGTTTATTTGATAATCCTACTATTTGTCAACTTGCAGAATTGATTTCAAATAGTAAGAATCATTCAAATAATTCAGACTTGCTAACAAAGGTAGAAGTAAAAGATTTTTATAACCTTTCGTCTGCCCAAAAAAGAATATATTATTCTTCTAAAATTGCAGGCGAAGACACTATTTTGTATAATACGCCAGGTGCTATAGTATTTAACAAAAAACCTGATATTAAAAAGTTAAATGAGTGTTTTAAAAAATTAATAAAAAGACACTCTAGTTTACGTACATATTTTGAAGAAATAAACGAAGGTGTTTACCAAAAAATTGCTCCTTCTTTATCTTTTGAACTTGAGGAAATAGAAATCAGAAATAAAAATTTAAATGAAATCATGGAAGAATTTGTAAAGCCATTTAATTTAGAAAAAGCTCCTTTATTCCATACATGTTTTATTAATAGTGAAGATAAATCTTTACTTCTATTTGATATGCACCATATTATCTGTGATGGAGCTTCTCTTTCTATATTTACAAAAGAGTTGTCAGATTTGTATAATGGTAAAAATGTATCTGATTTATCTTTTAATTATATTGATTATGCTGAATGGGAATTTAAAAATTTGCAAAATGGTAAATTTAATGAAAATAAAGACTATTGGATAAATCAGTTTAAAGATAACATTCCCATATTAGATTTACCTACTGATTATGTAAGACCTAGTGTTCAATCTTTTGAAGGTGCTAAGATATATAAAAATATTGATAAAGTACTTGCAGATAAAATTTTAGGTCTATCTAAAGAATTAAATGTTTCACCTTATATGCTATTACTTGCATCTTACTATGTTTTATTACATAAATACTCAAATTCTGAAGATATCATTGTAGGATCACCTGTAGAAAATAGAAATATTCCTGAGATATCAAATATGCTTGGTATGTTTGTAAATACTCTTCCTCTAAAATGCCATATTGAAAATGGGATTTCTTTTAAAGATTTCTTAAATACTGTAAAAAGTAATTGTATTGCCGCTTTCGATAATGCAATATATCCATTTGACAAATTGGTAAATGATTTAAAAATCACAAGAGATACAAGCAGAAGTCCATTATTTGATACAATGTTTATTTATCAAAATGCTGGTATTTCTTCTATATCTTTTGATGGTATTAAATCAGAAATATTTACTCCAGATACAAATATTTCTAAATTTGACTTTTCTTTGGAAGTAATTCCTCAAGATAATGGAGAATTTGATTTAAACTTTGAATATTGTACTAAATTGTTTAAAAAAGAAACTATTGAAAGATTATCTACTCATTTTATAAATATTGTAGAACAAATCATAGATAATTCTGAAACTAATATTGAAGATATTGATATTCTATCAAAAGAAGAAAGGCATAAAATTTTATATGAATTTAATAATACAGAAAGAGAATATCCAAGGAATAAAACAGTTATTGAATTATTTGAAGAACAAGTGAAAAAAACTCCTGATAATATTGCTCTTGTTTTTGAAGATAAAAAGATGACTTATAGTGAATTACACCATAAAGTAAACGCTCTTGCTTTTTATTTACAAAAACAAAATGTAAAGCATGGAGATATTATTTGTATGCTTTTTGATAAGTCTTTTGAAATGATAATTTCTATACTTTCGGTATTAAAACTAGGAGCTTGCTATCTACCAATAGATATTACATATCCTAAAGATAGAATTGACTATATAATAAACGATTCAAAGTCTAAAATTGTACTAAGCACAAAAGATATTTCTTGCAACTTACCTTCTAGCATTTCTACATTGCATGTTGATTTAGATAATTCAGAAATTTATAATTCAAACGGTTCTTCTGTTAATGTTCCTTACTTTAACTCTGAAGACATTGCATATATCATGTATACTTCAGGTTCTACTGGTAGACCAAAAGGTGTAATGGTTAAAAATATTAATGTAGTAAGACTTATAGAAAATACTAATTTTATAAAGTTTTCTGAGCATGAAAGAATCTTGCAAACAGGTTCTATTGTTTTCGATGCTTGCACATTTGAGATATGGGCTGCATTATTGCATGGTTTTGAATTATATATTATCAAAAAATCTGAGCTATTAGATGTTACTATTTTTGAGGAATACCTATTAAAAAACAAAATAACTATATTATGGCTTACTGCTCCTCTATTTAACCAGTTATGTGAAAGTAATCCTAATATGTTTAGTAACGCAAAATATCTATTAACTGGTGGAGATATATTATCTCCAAAGCATATAAATATGGTTAGAAAAGGAAATCCAAATCTAACTATTATTAATGGATATGGACCTACTGAAAATACTACATTTTCAACTTGTTTTACTATAGATAAGACATATGAAAAAACGATTCCAATAGGCAGTCCTATTGCAAATTCTACAGCATATGTTGTATCTTCTAGTGGTTCTCTTTTACCTATTGGTTTATCTGGCGAATTATGGGTTGGTGGAGACGGCGTTTCTGCTGGATACTTTAATAACCCTGATTTGACAAATGAAAAATTTATTAAAAATCCTTTTGGATCTGGAATGGTTTATAAAACTGGAGATTTAGTAAAATGGCTTCCTGACGGAAATATAGATTTTATTGGCAGGATAGATAATCAAGTTAAAATTAGAGGTTTCCGTGTAGAATTAAATGAGATTAATAATATATTCTCTAATTTTAATAATATAAAAGAATGTACTACTATTATTTGTGATGTGCAAAATAAGAAAACAATCTGCTCTTATTTCACATCTAAGAATGGTAGTGAAATTAATATAAATACTATAAAAAGCTATCTAAAAAAATATTTGCCAAGCTATATGATACCAACATATATTTATCAATTAGATAAAATGCCTTTAACTGTAAATGGTAAAATAGATAAGAAGAAACTTTCTGTTTCAATTATTGAAGACAACAGAAAAACTAATCAGATTCAAACTAATACACAAGAAAAACTACTCGATATTTGGGTTGATTTATTCGATTTAGATAAGATTAGTATTGATGATAATTTCTTCAATCTTGGTGGAGATTCATTACTATGTATTAAATTAATAAGCAGAATCTATAATCAATTTAATACAAAAATAACTATGAAGCAACTATTCAATAATCCATCCATCAAAACTTTATCCGCAATAATAGATAGTTCATCAGAAAAAAGCAATAAAGCTACTATTACTATTCAAGAAGAAAAAAGTTTTTATCCTACATCATCAGCTCAAAAAAGAATATATTTATCAAGTAAAATGGATGAAAATTCTACTTTGTACAATATCTATGGTGGTATTCTGCTAGACTCTATGCCAAACATCAATAAGCTTCAAAATGCTCTTAATACAGTTGTTAGAAGGCATGAGTCTTTACGTACATATTTTGAAATAATAAATAAACAATTAGTGCAAAAAATAGTAAACAATTTAGATGTAAAAATTACTATTCAAGACGTAAATACAAATAATCCTAACGAAATATTTTATATATATGTATCTAATTTTAATTTAAATAAAGTTCCTTTATTTAATATAACTCTGTTTGCACTACCAAATGGAAAGGTACTCCTTATGCTAGATATACATCATATTATTTTTGATGGAACTTCTTTAAATAACTTTATACAGGAACTCTTAGATTCCTATAATGGTAAAGCTCTACCTGAACTTTCTATATCATATAAAGATTTTGCTGTATGGGAAAATAACATGCTAGAGACAAATGGATTTGAGGAAAGTAAAGAATTTTGGAATAACCAGTTTACTGGTGATATCCCTATTTTAAACTTACCTGAAACATTTCCAAGACCTAAAATTAAAAATTATAATGGAATGACATATATTACCTATATTTCGAAAGATCTTACTCAAAAAATAAATATATTTGCTACCAAACATAACGTAACTCCATTTATGGTAATGCTTGCTTGTTACTATATTCTGCTAAACAAATATACAGATAACGAAGATATAATTGTCGGCACTCCCACTTCTGGAAGGATTTATAAAGAATTAGAACCATTATTAGGTATGTTTGTAAATAGCATCCCTTTAAGAAATTCTATTTATCCTAATATAAAATTTGAAGACTTTCTACAAAATATAAAAAACTCTTGCGTTGATGCATTTGCACATCAGGACTATCCTTTTGATATACTTGTAAATGACTTAAAATTAAAAAAGGACTCTAGCAGAAATTTATTATTTGATACTATGTTTATATACCAAAATGCAGGCATAAACTCACCAAAACTAGATAGTTTACATTCAGAATATATTACTCCACTCTCTACCACTTCTAAGTTTGATATATCTTTAGAGGTATTGCCTGAAGACGGAAAATTAACATTATTCTTCGAATATTGTACTAAATTATTTGATGAAATATTTATAGGAAATTTTGCTAAATCTTATGAAAATATACTTAATATCATTTTAGATAAGCCTGAAATATTGATTAAAAATATTCCTATTATCGAAAATACTGAAAATAATTTGTCTGATTTTAATAAAATAGAGCTAGAAAACAAAGAAGATTTAGAACTACTTGAAAATAAAATTGCTTCAAACGTATTTTCTAGTTTTACAAATGAAAAGAGTTATGATACAATATCTGTATCTTCTAATAATGCTATAGAAAAACAGGTTGCAGATGTATTTAAGAGGTTGCTTCCTGTATCTGATATTGGACCTGACGATAATTTCTTTGATTTAGGAGGAGATTCTTTGTCTGCTGTTAATTTACAGATAGAACTTTTAAAATCAAACTTTAAAATTACATATGCAGATATTTTTGAATATCCTACAATTAAGGAATTAGCACAAAAAATTTCGTCCAACACAAATTAATATTTCTTAACAAACGAAAAAACAAATGAATATACGGAGGAAAAATATGGAAACTATTGGATTAATTATAAGTTGTATAATTTCTTTAGTATTAATTTTATATTTAGTTACTAGGAATAAAAAAACTCAGCTTCAGAAAATATTTATAGTAAATGTTTTTATGACGCTTGGTGTTTCTTCCTTGTCTTTAGCTCAGAAACATCTATGTGGTAAATTTGATATAAATCCTATTATATTTGAATGGTTTATTTATATATTTACATCATTTTTACCTGTTTCTGTCTTCTTTACTGGTATTATATTTGCTAACACTAAAATTAAATTTAAAAAGAAATATATTTTGATATTTATAATTCCTATATTGTCACTTATACTACTATGGACAAATAATTTACATCATTTACTTTATGTAAATTATTCAACAAATCTAAGTGATACTATTGCAGGTGCATATCTTCCTATACATACTTTGTACGGGTATTTACTATATGCTATTGGATTAACATATCTATTAAAATATGCTATAAAAAACTCTGGTATATTTTCTAGACAAGCTATTCTATTTATCATAGCAGCTTTAATACCTATCACTGTAAATATACTAGGTTCACTAAAAATAATTCCCATGAGTATATATATAACTCCTATATGTTTTACTTTGACTATATTATTATGTGCAATAGCAGTTTTTAAATTTGGCTTCACAAATACAACTCCTATCGCCCTACAAATAGTAGTTGATCGTATTTCTGACAGTTATGTTGTATTAAATGAAGATAATAAAATTACAGACTTTAATATAACCTTTTTACATGTATTCTCATTAAAGTCCACAGATATTAGAAATACTAGTATTTTTAGTTGGGATAAAGTCAAATATTTACCTAACTTAAAAGAAATTTTACAAAAGGCATCTGTTAGCTCAAAAACTGTTACTTTTGAAGTTCATATGACTTCTATAAAAAAATACTTTAATGTTGAGGTCTCAAGTATTATAAATAAAAATGTATTTTTAGGTTCTTTAATATTATTTAAAGATGTTACTCAGCATATGGATGACTTAGAGACAATTAAAGAAAACCAAGATATGCTTATAGAAAGAGAGCGTTTTGCATCACTTGGTCAAATGATTGGAGGAATTGCTCACAACTTAAAAACACCTATCATGTCAATCGCAGGAGCTGTAGAAGCATTAAATGATTTAATCAAAGAGTATGACATATCAATTGGAGACCCTGAAGTAACAAATAACGACCATCATGATATTGCACAAGATATGAGTTCTTGGGTCGCTAAAATAAAAACTCATACTTCATATATGTCAGACGTAATAACTGCTGTTAAAGGTCAAGCTGTAACTTCAAATGATAGTGCAGATAGTTTTACTATTGACGAACTTGTAAAACGTGTATCTATCTTGATGAAGCATGATTTAAACCATTCATTAGTTGAATTAAATTCTGATATCAAAATAGACCCTGAATTTACAATTCACGGAAATGTAAATGCTTTAGTTCAAGTTATTGATAATTTAATTTCAAATGCTATTCAAAGTTATGGAGGAAATCCTGATAATATAATCGACTTAATAATTGATAAAGTTGGAGATGAACTCACAATTTCTATAAAAGATTATGGATGTGGTATGTCTCCTGAAATTCAAGATAAGCTATTTAAAGAAATGATCACAACAAAAGGCAAGAATGGAACTGGACTTGGATTATTCATGTCATATTCTAACATTAAGGCAAAATTTAATGGAAATATAACATTTACATCAGAACTTGGAAAAGGATCTATTTTTAGCATAATCTTACCTTTAGAACAAAATTTTTAAGCTATTTAGAAAAAACAGAGCATTTTAAAATGCTCTGTTTTTTTGAATCACTTTCTAATACTTGAAAAGTTCATACAAATGTTATATAATAGAACCCAAGTTTAATTTTTAGGAGGCTAAGCAAATATGTTAGTATCTACGGGAGTTACAGTAAGATTTGGAAAAAGAGTCTTATTTGAAGATGTAAATATAAGATTTGGAAAAGGTAATTGCTATGGTATTATTGGAGCAAATGGCGCTGGGAAATCTACCTTTTTAAAAGTTTTATCTGGAGAAATTGAACCTAGCAAAGGTGAAGTTTCCCTAGAAAAAGGTGAAAGGCTTTCTATTTTAAAGCAAGATCACTTTGCCTTTGAAGAATATAGTGTTATAGACACTGTAATTATGGGAAACAGTGAATTATATAGTATAATGAAGGAAAAAGACAGCATATATGCAAAACCTGATTTTTCTGAAGAAGATGGAATGAAAGCTGCAAAACTTGAAGAAAGATTTGCAGAATTAGATGGTTGGAATGCAGAATCAGATGCCTCTACTCTACTTAATAATCTTGGGATAGAAACTGATCTTCACTATAAATTAATGAAAGAAATTGAAGCAAAAGATAAAGTTAAAGTACTTCTTGCACAAGCTTTATTTGGAAATCCTGATGTTTTACTTTTAGACGAGCCTACAAACGATTTAGATGTTAAAACTATTGATTGGCTTCAAGAATTCTTAATAGAATTCGAAAATACTGTAATAGTTGTATCTCATGATAGATATTTTCTAAATAAAGTTTGTACCCATATTGCAGATGTGGACTTTGGTAAAATAAAGGTTTATCCTGGTAATTATGATTTTTGGTATGAGTCTAGTCAGCTTGCACTAAAACAGGCAAAAGAATCAAATAAAAAGAAGGAAGAAAAAATTAAGGAACTTCAAGATTTCATTGCAAGATTTAGCGCAAATGCTTCGAAATCAAAACAAGCAACTTCTAGAAAAAAATCACTAGAAAAAATAGAGCTTGATGAGATTACACCTTCAAATAGAAAATACCCTTATATCGACTTTAAACCAGACAGAGAACCCGGAAAAGATATACTAACTATAAATAACATATCTAAAACAATTGATGGCGAGAAAATCCTAAATAACATTTCCTTTACTGTAAAAAAAGATGATAAAATCCTTTTACTTGCAGATAATGAAATTGCAAAAACTGTTCTTTTCCAAATAATAGCTGGAGAACTTGAGCCAGATTCAGGTGAAGTAATTTTTGGAACTACTATTACAAAAGATTACTTCCCAAAAGATAACAATTATTTATTTGATAAAGATATACCTCTTGTAGATTGGTTAAGGGCTTATTCAAAAGATCCTGACGAAACTTATGTAAGAGGATTCTTAGGTAGAATGTTATTTTCTGGAGAAGAAGCCTTAAAAAACGTTAGTGTTTTATCAGGAGGAGAAAAAGTAAGATGTGTGCTTTCTAAAATGATGCTTTCAGGTGCAAATTTCTTAACCTTTGATGAACCTACAAACCACTTGGATATGGAAAGCATTACAGCTTTAAATGAAGGTATGACTAAATTTAAAGGCAACATGATTTTTACATCTCACGATCATGAGCTTTGTCAAACAGTTGCAAATAGAATTATAGATATTAAAGCAGATAGCATTATAGATAAGGAATGTACTTACAATCAATACTTAGGTATAGAATAGATATGAAAAATTTAAAATATATTAGAATAATTATATATATTGTAATTTTAGTTTTACTTTGTATTTTGAAATTTACAAATAGGTCAAACTTTGGAGAATGCTATATAAATAAAAATTTTGGACTTCTTTGTCCCTCTTGTGGTATAACAAGAGCAACCGAAAGTCTTTTAAACTTTAATTTTTCACTTGCTATGACCTATAATTCATTCTACACATTGGTATTACTTCCAGTGTTTCTAATTTTTCTTATAGACGATATCACCTGTATGATTACGAAAAAAAGATCATTTGTTGATATTATTTTAGGAGAATAGAGAGGAAAAAACTAATGGATAAAATAATTATAGGCATTTCCTATATTTTATGTATATATTTATTCTATAATTTAATAAAAATTAGAAAATCTAAAGAGAAAAATAAATCAAATAAAATCTACCTATTAATCGTACTTATATTATTTTTATTTACTATATGGGGAATAGTTAGAAATTTTTAATAAAATAAAAACTCTTCATATAAAATGAAGAGTTTTTATTTATCATATTATTATTACATTTGTGAAAGTAATGATACTGCTGAGGCTCCTACTATTATAACGTATATCCATATTATAAGGCAAAGAACTAGACCAATTATTCCAAGAACCATACCTGCAACTCCCATTCCACGTCCTCCATAATTCTTACCAGCTACACTAAAAATTATTGCTATTATTCCACATGGAAGTGATACATACCATACACAGAAAAATAATGTAGCAATTATACCTAAAACCATAGATGTTATATTAAATCCTTTTCTTTCTTCTGGTGGCATGCTCTTAGTAGTGCTATCTGTTATTACTTCCTCTACTTTCTTCTCTTCTTCGTCCATTTTTATTCCTCCTTCTATTTTAATTATTTGTACCACTCAGGTACATAAAATAATACTGTATCTAGTAAGTTTAACACTACAAATAAAATAAATGTAATTAATAAACTTATAATACCAATTGTTAAACCTGCAACTGCAAAAGTATTGTCGCCCTTTTTCTTACCAATAAGTCCTAAAATTGCTCCAACTAATGCTAAAGTTACAGATATGAATATGTATTTAAAGCATACTAGTGATAATATAGATAATACTAAAGCTGCTATTCCAAAGCCTTTTGATACCACTTTATTTTCTACTTTAGTCTGTTTTTCTATCTCTTCCATACAATTAACCCTCCTAATTTATTTCAAGCATACTTCTTTTGAATTTCTTGTATTTCATTATAATGATTACGTAAAATATTTAAAAATACATCTGCAATTTGTGGATCAAATTGTGTTCTTCTATTTTTCTCTATTTCATCTATAACTATTTGTAAATCTAAAGCATCTCTATATGATCTTCTTGAAGTCATGGCATCAAATGTGTCCGCAACTGCTGCAATTCTTGCAAAGTATGGTATGTCTTCACCTACAAGTTTAGATGGATACCCATTTCCATCATATCTTTCATGATGGTGTTTTACAATTGGGATAATTTCTCTAAAAATTGCTGCATTTGATAATATATTAACACCAATTGATGGATGATTTTTTATTTCTGAATACTCTCCATCTGTAAGTTTTCCGAGGTTTTAATAATATACTATCAGGTATTCCTATCTTTCCAATATCATGGAAAAGTCCTCCTATCCTAATTGTATGCAAGTCTTCTTCATTAAGACCAAGATATTTTCCGAATTAAAACTGAATATTCAGAAACCCTATCAGAATGTCCGCCTTGTATAAGAATCCTTAGCTTCAACTGTATATCTCAAAGTTTGTACACTGTCTAAGTATGCCTGTTCCATTTTTGAATTAGTTTCTTTTAATTCTTCATTTATTTCTTTAATAAGCTTCATTTGGTTAATAGCTTTCACACCTGATTCAATTAAAAGAAGTAATTGATCAAATTTATCACTTTTCTCACAATACCCTTGAATATCTAATCTTCTTATTGTATCAAGTGGTGGTGCTAAATCTTTATGACCTGTAAGAAGTAAAATATATATTTCTTTATTAAACTTACGTATTTCCTCTACAACCTTATCTCCATGTATTGGAGTCATAATAAAGTCTAGTACTATTAAATCAAAATGTTCATTTCTAACTTTCTCAATAGCTTCAAGTGGATTAGTAACACCGTACGAAATCATACCCAAATTTTCTTAGAAAAATGGATAGAGAATCAATAATTCCTATTTCATCATCTACTATAAGTACCTTTACTCCATTTGATACATTATTTTGAACATTCTTTCTCACATAATTCACCTCTTTATATAAGATTATAGACATAATTTACAAAAAAAGCAAGAAAATTTTACAAATTTCTACTAAAATTATCAAATTTCTTCTCTTTTTATAGGTTCACCAAGTATTTTTACTGTATTTTCAAGTTCTATTTTTAATGTCCTATATAAACTATCATTTATATTTTCTTTATTTCCACTTTCATATTCTAATATAGACTCTCTAATATCAAATAGTGTATACCTAGTTTTGTCCTTTCTTCCACTATCATGGCAATATACAGGTGTATAGTCTACACTATCTATTGAAATCTTCCCTGTTTTTCCACTTTTTCTTATTTGCATATCAAGTATAGCTGTAGTCTTTGTATTTTTAATAGTTTGTCCTGATATAAAATTTCCTAAAGCATATACTACAAAAACTTCCTTTTCTGTACCATCTTCAAGGGTTATATTTTTCTTCTCCATAGGTTCTATAACATGTGCATGATTCCCAATTATAATATCTACCCCATGATTAAATAAGTAATTTGCAAAATCTTCTTGATCATTATTTTGCTTTTGCGAATACTCTACTCCCCAATGCACACTTGCGACAATCAAATCAGCACCTATTTCTTTTACAGCATTTAATTGACTTGTAACAAGTTTTTCATCTGTCATAATATTTACTGAATACTCTTTTCCAGCAGGTATTGGTATTCCGTTTGTTCCATATGTATAAGAAAGGAATGCTATTTTCATTCCATTTACATCTTTTACTAATATTTTATTTTGTTCTTCTTTACTCCTAGCTGTTCCCACATGCTCTATTCCAATCTCATCTAATGTATCTAATGTAGATACAATTCCTGTATATCCTTTATCTAAACTATGATTATTTGCAGTTGAAACTACATCTACTCCAATATTTTTTAAAGCTTCTCCTAAACTTGCAGGTGAGTTAAATGTTGGATATCCTGTATATCCTCTATCTTCCCCTGCAAATGTTGTTTCTAAATTTGATATTGCAATATCAGCTTTTGTAATATGTTTTGCAACCTTTGCAAATACTGGTGAAAAGTCATATGTCTTGCTTTGTGCATCATATGCAGCATTAAAATTAGTAGTGTGGCACATTACATCTCCTGTTGCAACCATATTTACAACTATATCATCAGGATATACAATTTCACTTGGATTTCCTTCTTTATGTTGGTCCGCTGTTTTTATTCCAGCATTTATTCCAATTCCTATTGTAATTCCTGCAAGCAGTGCTATACTTAAAAATAACAAAAACCTTTTAGTGTTAATTCTTCTTTTTCTTCTAACTTTCCTACTTCTATTTCTCATACGTTTTTACACCTCTCTTTATTTTGTATTATATCAAAAGTTAATATCAAAAGTCTATACTTACATCATTTATTCAATAGTTAATATTAACTTTTCATTCTTACTACTCTAAGCGTTATTCTTTGCTTTTTTTAATCTTTTTGGTACAAATCTAATTTTATATTATATAATTAAGTTCAAATTTTAAATTTATAGTGGGTGAAAAAATTATGGAAGTAGTAGATGAAGTAAAAGATGAGATGGAAAATCTAGTAGAAATGTCAAAGAATGGTGATAAAAATTCCTATTCGAAACTTATAGTTTCTATTCAAAATGATTTATATAAAGTAGCATATTCTAGACTCAAAAATTCTGAAGATTGTAAAGATGCTGTACAAGAAACTATTATAAATGCATATCTTGGAATAAGCAAACTTAAGGATAATAAGTCATTTAAAACTTGGATAACAAAAATATTAATTAATGAGTGTAATAGATTTCATGCTAGACATAAAAGAAAATCTGAAATTGATGAAAAGTACGCAAATTCTAATACAGCTGTAGAATACTTTGAGGATAATTTAGATTTTGACACTATGATTGATTCTCTGGACGAAAAAGAGAAAACGATATTTAGATTACGTTATGAAGATGGGCTTAGTGTTAAGCAAATAGCTAATAGACTTAAGATGAATGAGAATACTATTAAAACAATTTTATCTAGAGGTAGAAATAAGATTAAGAAAGTTTACAAGCCAGCTACTATCCTTACAGTTATACTATGTGTGCTTGTTGGAGCAAGTGTAATTGCTGTAAGTATAATAAGCTATATCCAAAGCTTATTTGATTTAGATAGTATGGGCAAAGATAATTCTGGTGTGTTAACAGCAATTGAACATTTAGAATGGTTCCAAAAATTAGATATTGGTACTATTGATTTTGGTAATGGATATAAATTAAGTCCCGATTACCTGTTTATGGATGAAATGAATTTATATATGGTACTTGATATTGAATCTGAAAATGATATTAGCAAAGTTACAGATGTTTCATTCCCAGATTTAAAGGTAGTTGACGAAAGTGGTAATGTAATATGTGATAGGTCAAACGCATTAACTGAACAATATAGCAAAAGCTTTTCTGTAAAAATAATAGAATGTAATAATCATACTATTAAACTTCTGATTTATATGTATACAGATAGTTTCCCAACTTCAAAAGTTTTAGATATTAGCTTATCAAAAATAGAATTCTTAAGTAAATCTTTCTTAAGAAATAATAATTTCTCTGATATATCTGGAAACTCTAATTTTAGAATTGAATTATCTGACAAATTTATAAATAGAAGTTGTATAACATATAGTTCAGAAAGTCCTGAAATAGAAAAAGCAATTATTACTGAAACTGGATTTTATGCAATACTAGAATCAAATGATGTTATTTCTCATGATGATATCTTCTTATTTGATGAAAGCAATATTAAATATAGAGTTTATACTGCTCCTTTAACTTTTAATGATGGCTCTTATACTTTAAAATATATTGCTATTTCTGATTTTAAAGACCTAGAAAATAATAATCTAAGATTAGTAAATAAAAAATCAAAATATACATTAATCAAAGAGTAACATTAAAAAAGGAATCACTTTCTTCTAAGTGATTCCTTTTTATTATATATTTATTTCTAGCTTGTAATAATCATCTCTGTATTTATTGTTATCTCAGGATTTGCTCCAGTAAATATGTATTGAACTGGACTTCCGCCAGATAATCCCAAATAAATATTTTTATATTCATGATATTGCCCATCACTTAAAAATGTGTATTTATGTGTTTTACCTGTGTTTGAAACAAATACTTGTAATGTTATTGTTTCATTATTATTATTAGATGCTGTTGCTTTAACCTTAACACTCATAAACATGCCTGAGCAATCTCTACTAATACTACAAGTTCCTTTAAAAGAAAAACGCTCTGTATAATATGAATAAGGTTCTATACCAGAAGCGTCAACTGGCATATACATAGATATTAATGAAATTGCACTTAATGAAATAAATAAACAGGCTAAAATTTTAATACAAATTTTTTTCATAGATTTATACCTCCTCAAATTTTATGTTAGAATTATAGCAATATCAAGCCTTCTTCGACAAAAAGAGTAAAAAAACAAAAAAAATAAAATTTTTTTATATTTTTGAAACCTTTTTTGTCATTATTCGACTCTAATATATATAAACAATTTTAAGGAGGAATTTTATTATGGTAAACACAATAGTTATAACAGATAATATCAATTTAGTCAAGAAGCTACTATCAGAATTAGACAAACTCAATTTTAATTTGAATATCTCAAAAGTATTAACAAATAGAGATGAAATGGATAAACTTATAGATACTCCAAATATAGATTTAGTTATGGTTGATAAAAGTATTGGAAAGGAGTGCTCAATTGAATTCATCAATAGATTCAAAGATATTATAGTAATAGTATCATATAATAAGTCTTCTAAATTAATCAACCAAAATGTTTTAGCCAATATTAATCTTGTTCTACTTGATGGAGACTTAGAAAGAAAAAGAGTAAATATAATGAGAGAATTGGAATATATAGGGTATAGATTTAAATATAAAGGAAGTCATTATTTATTAGACACAATCTTACAGCTTTACAGCAAGCAAAACAGTATGGTAGATAATTTGCAATCAGTAATATATCCTATAATCGCTAAAAAGTATGACAAATCTGTTTACAATATAAAAAGTAGTATAAATAAAGCAACTGAGCATATGTACTATGAATGCGATTCTACAAGACTACAAAAATATTTCAATTTTCCTGATGATATCAGACCAACAGTAAAACAAGTAGTCTTTACAGTAATTAATAAACTTGCTTAAATACAAAAGATATGTAAAAATTGCAAAAAGTATATATTTTAATAGTGTTTAAGAAAAAAATAAAAATTTATTATAGTTTAATGTAGTTTAGAAAAGTTTAAATAAATTTAATAAAAATCTTCAAAATGATGCATCATTTTGAAAAGTGTATAATCATTTAATTCTACAAACAAATCGGTTTTTTATTGATAAAAACCGATTTGTTTGTTTATAATAAAAAATGGGTATCAAATTCCATATTATTCTAACGAATTGTTAGAAAATGGATTAAGTAAATATCAAATCGAAAAAAAGTTGCAAGCTATGAACTGTTTAAAATTTCAAGGAGAATTTATTTAGATATAAAACAAAATTACCATATGAATTATATAAATAAGTAATAAATAATTATCGTAAAATTAGGAATGAATTAAATTTTATAAAAGTTTCAAAAAGGCTATGTGTCTAGAAGTTTCATATTATCTAAGCTTTCTATTTTCTTTGTTCCTTTACTATCTTTTAAAATCTCATATTGTTTTTTAGCTATTTCATTTAATCTCTCAAGTCTTTTGTTTTGTTCTATGCCTTGATTTATCATTTCAGCATTTAAGTTTTCTAGATTAATTAAAATTACCAATTGAAGAATATTAGCATAGTCTCGCATATTTCCATCTAATTCAGGATTTTTATCTTTCCACTCTTTTGCTGTTATTCCAAATAAAGCTACATTTAGTATATCTGCTTCGTTTGCATATACATATTGTTTTTGATTTTCGGTTAAAGTTGGAATTATATTCTCCTTTATGCTATCTGTGTGTATTCTATAATTTGTTTTTGCTAATTCTCTTCTTACTGACCAATTTATCTTATTTTGATAACTTTCATTTTGTTTTAATCTTTCAAATTCTGTAATCAAATATAATTTAAATTCTGTGTTCAGCCAACTAGCAAATTCAAATGCGATATCTGGATGTGCAAATGTTCCTATGCTATACTTCCCACTACTTGGAATAATACCAATAGCATTAAAGTCCTTTTTCCATCTATTAGGTGTCATTGTAAAACGATTGTATCCAACTTCATCAATTTTAATTCTGTGTGATTCCACGGAATTAAAATTTTCATTGTGTAATTCTTCCCAAAGATTATAAAAATCAAATGAATTTTTATTAGACATACAATTTCTAATAACTCCTGATGGATCATCTTCATTTTGATATTTTGCTAAATCCGTTAAAGAAATATAATCGATATCTCCAACTCTCAGCACTCTAACTAAATTATCTTTTACTTTCATTTATGTTTTTATAATTTCTTTCTTCATTTATATCACGACCTTATATAGTTTTATACTATTTTAAAACATTTGTTCTTTGTTGTCAAGACTTTTACAATTTTTAATATTAAAATTTATACTTAGGATGTTTCTTTTGCATTAAGTCTATAGCATATCTTAAATCCTTATGAGTTATTTCTTGATTAGATTTAGTTTTTAGATCTAACAGTTTTAATTTTTCTAAGATTCTATTATAGGATAAAAAGATTTTTTCTAATTCTTTTTCTGTATCAGTAATCATATAACCTCATAATTTTGTTTAAAAAAATAAAAAAGAGATATAATTTTTTAGTAAATTAATTTGAATAATTATTATTTAGAGATATATAAATAGGAATATCAATAGTACTCTTTACTAAAGATATTCCATATTTTAGTATTAACATTAAAAATAAGTATATTATTTATTAGTATAATAGCCAATTTATTAATCTTAAAGCAAAGCATCAACCACGCAAGTCTTTAATAATTGAAATCATATTAGAAGTGATCCTACATCCGACTGAGTCAGTTGAAGTTGCTCCATGATGAACAGCTATGATATTTCCCGTATCCCTATATAAGACTGGTCCACCACTAAACCCAGGACCACCTGCTCCATCATAAGTAAAAGTTGTATTAGTGCAAGCTGTTAAATATGTTCCCATTTCATATTGTTGCAGACCGTTAGAGTAAGCCGAAGAATATCCATAAAGAGTGGCTAACTTCGATATCATTCCCATAGCTTGTACTAATGTGTAAGCATTAGCACCCTGATAACCACAACTAGCTCCAAGTGGTTGTTCTAGCACACAAATAGCCCAGTCATATTCTGCTGTCGGATTAGAATTATTCATCCAGTCAGATGAGTAATAAACACGACTCCATCCACAAGAAAGACCTTTGTATGAGTTACCATTTGAATAGGCAGGGTAAAATTTCAAATTAGTGTATTTTGCTTTAGTGGTTTCATTCCAAATACAATGTGCGGCAGTTAATGCAACATTATTACCTACAAGAGAAGCCGATGCAGAACCTTGATCGCATATAATTTTGCAAGTAGTTTTGGCATTAAATGAGTTCATATCTGCTACTGGCTTAAAACTAGCTCTAGGAGAAATTGCTGATAATATTTTAGAATTATATACATTTTCACTTGGATTAGACGATTTTAAGCTAATAGACCCATCTGTTTTCATTAAAGATACAACTTCTTGCCTTAGTTCTTCCATATCTACCTCAGTTGTCTCATCTGTTTTAGCGTCATACATCATTATTTTTTCTTCTGTATTGAAAATTTTGTCTAATGAGTAAACTTCATTGTCTGTACTTGTTGCCTGAACTTCACAGCAATTGGAATTAAGTGTTAAAAATGTAAAAAGTAATAATAACATAACTAATAATTTTGTTATTGATTTTTTTATCATTTTTTACCTCCTTATATAATTTAATTTAATATTATAGTATAAAATATATAAGCTATATATATTTCTATCAAATATATTAAACTTATTAATATAAAGACCAAAAAAGAAAAAAATAAAATAAATTTTAAAGTGAATATTTTTGATAATGCGTTTTTCAATATTAAAAAGATATTATAATACTGAAATTTTGTTTAAATAATCATTTCTTGCATCATTTACAATAATATTAGCTCTATGAATAGTTAATATTATTACACCCAACGAAAATATGCAAACTATTAGTAATACAATAAGTGCAATAGTAAGTTTGTTTTTTTCTTTTCCCATAAACAGCTTCCTCCAAATTTATTATTAGTAGTATCTAAGTCATTTCTTCTTTATTAGCATATAATACTTTAATTTCTTCAATAGATTTACTATTTAATATTTCATTGAAAATATTATTATAAAAATCTATTGTAGCTTCTTTTATAGAATTCTTATGTTGATAAAAGAAGTTTCCATTATAACTCATTATTGTTTCTTAACATAAATTATTATAAGCAAGATTTTCATCCATTTTTACACTACTTACAAATAATACATTTTCTTTGTCAATATAATTAGTTCTAAATTCATTGGTAAATTCTAATAATCGTTTATTAATCATAATTCAATAATCCTCTTTACAAAATTATTTTGCAACTTTTATAAAATAAGCTATTTATTATTATTTTCTATTTCTTTGATTTCTTTAAGACACTCATTATACATAGTATCATTTATTTTTTTATACATAGAGTGATGCTCTATATAATCTTTGTGATTTTCATCTAGTTTTTTATAAATTCTTTCTAGTTGTTTATTTAATTCTTTATTATTAATATCATCTGTTACAAATCCTTTTGGCAACCACACATTAATTTTGTCCTTTGGGAAACTAAATCCCACACCATTAATTAAATCATTTAAAGACATATTAACAATATATTCTGTATCTGTTTCTTCTCAAATACATCTACAATGTCAAAACTACTTTTATATCACAGTCATTTCTTACTACATATAAATTTTTCATTTTTATAACTCCTAATGCTATTTATTAAAATGATTATACAATAAAATTAGAATATGGTCTACTATGAAAATGAATATAGAAATAAAAAAGTTGCATAAAAAATGCCTATCAATGACTATAATAGGCGATTTGGTGGGCAACCAGGGGATCGAACCCTGGACCTTCTGATTAAGAGTCAGCTGCTCTACCAACTGAGCTAGTCACCCAAATTTATTTACTTAAGTCTTGATATAACTGTTATATATGCATTTATCAGCGATATTTATTATAATATCATTTTTTTATTTTGTCAATACTTTTTTGTAAGAGTAGGCCTTGTATCCCTATTCAAAGACCCACTCTTTTATTCATTATTTTACTTTTATCCTTTTCCTATTTGCATAATAAACTATATATGTTATAAACATTGCAATTACCCCTGTAAGTGCTTGTGTCCATCCCATTGCAACTTTTAAGTTTTCTATCAACTTTGCAGGGAATATTCCAAATGCCTTTAATAAATTAAATCCCAAGAAAATAACTCCGTACCTTTATAGCTACAGCAATTACTCCTGCCAAGAAGTAATTCATATTCTTCTTCAATAATAGTAATTTATATAAATACACAAGCGTAAAATTTCCTACCCATATTGCAGGTATCATATATGCCATATATACTGAAGCTGTTTTAAATACATAACCACCAAGTATTGTAGAAATGCTTGGAAAGGTAATCACTAAAGCAATCTTTTTCCATCCTTTTATATTTATAGCTGTTACAATCAAAGATATATTTACAATCGAGCCAACAATAATTTGCGAATGCGAAGCAATCCAACTGTTTTGTCCAAATATAACATTTAATAAATTTGCTAAAAATGTTGGAATAATCAAAGCTGAAATTGCAATTAATACAATTTGTAAAACTTCCATCGCCTTTGAATAATCATGCATATTTTGTGATAATACATTTTCCTTTTCCATCTTTATCTCTCCTATCTTGTAATTATTTAATTTTTTCCTCTGCTACCAGTTCTAATAACCTTTGTCATAGGATTATAACTATCTTCTGAAAGTATAGTTGTTGATAATATTCTTCCATTTTTCTTTACAACTTTATATGTTATGCTTTTTGCTCCATTTGCTCCGATATGCTTTGATAACTTCTTCCCCATCTTTAAGATTGCTATCATATACATACTTTGTATCACATAAAATTGTTTCTGTTTTCTTGCTTATAATTTCTATATCATATTCTTCATCTTCTGCAATTCCTCGTATTTCAACCTCCAGTATTCCGATTTGTTGCCTTTGCATTTAATTTTATTGCATATTTTCTAGAATTTAAAAACTTAAAATCTTTTGATCCATAAGATATTGTTGCATCTCTTCCAGGGTCTAAATATGACACTATAGATGAATGATTATATCTTTCTACGATTTCAAGATTTGCATATAAAACAACATTATATACTGTACTCGATACTTGGCAAATTCCTCCTCCATAATTTTCTACAAGTTCTCCTGCCGAATATGCTCCAGCAAGTAAATATCCTTTTGACGCTGTTGTTGGTCCAACAACATTATTAAATGAAAATCTTTCTCCTGGCATTAGGACCGTACCATCTATTGCCTTTGCTGCCAAATCTATATTTGTAGCTCTATTTGTATTACTTGGGTCAAACCTTGTTGAAAAACTTGCAAGTACATTTGGAAAAGCATCCTCTCCAAGCATATCTGTTGTTATTGCAGGTCTTGTTATTTTAAGTGGAATTATATATTCTTCTTTATCTTCTGCAATTATATTTTTTGCCTCTTCTACTCCTATTCCAAAATCTACTCCATTAGAATGTACTGTTAGTTTTGAAGTACTCATATCATATGAAGCATTCTGAGCTTCTTTATATATTTCTTTTTGTATGCTTTCCAAGTCTATTCTATCTGGATCTTTTTGTATGACTGGTATTTCTATTCTGCTTACATCCTTTCCTTGTATTTTGTTATGGACAAGATTTATAAGTTCTTTTCTTAGCCCTTCCTCATCCACAACAATACCAGTTTTTCCTTTAACAACAACTAATTTATCATTATCTATGTAATAACTATTATTTACAAAAGTTTCATTCCATTCATCATCTAAATTGCTAAATATACTTTGAAGTATTTCTTCATTAAACTTTACATCTATTTCTAAATTTTCACCCTTAATTAATGTAGCAATTATTTGATAATTATTTGCAATTATATTTTCATTTCTTCCTATTTTACATGCTTCATTTATTTTATCAATTATATCTGTTTGTAGCTCCATTCCTTTTAGTGTAAATTTTTTCTCATTTTCACCATGCTGTAATATAATTTCTTCTTCTTCAATTTTATTAATAGTTTCTTCGAATTTCGAAATTGCTTCACTTCTACTTAACCCCGAAACTTTTATATTATTAATTTTTATATTGCTAATTATATTTGGATTTGTAGAATAAATTAAAGCAAATATTATTGAAAAAAAGCCTAAAATAAGAAAGACTATCAAAAGCCTAATTGTTAGTACCCTTTTTCTATTTGTTCTTCTTCTCATACCTTACAAACCCCCTTCTTTCGTATATGATTACATATTACCACAAAGTTTGACTCTTTACAATATATTTATCTACAAATTAAAAACTTTTTATTTTGTTATATTTATATACTTTTTTTAATATAATAGTATCAAAATTTAGAATTTAGGAAATTGTTACATGTTAAACATTTTATGGCCAATCTTTATTATAATATCATATGCATATGCATTATTTTCAGGAAATTTAGAAAATGTAAATAATCGGCATATTTGAATCAGCATCATCTGCTGTAGAACTTACAATTACTTTTTTTGGAACAATTACACTTTGGTGCGGAATTATGCAAATTGCTAAAGACTCTTCTTTATCTAATAAACTTGCTAAATGTTTAAAACCTTTAATTAACTTTCTATTCCCTGATGTATCCGAAAATGATCCTGCACATGAAGAAATTTCATTAAATATAATTGCAAATATTTTAGGCCTTGGAAATGCCTCAACTCCTCTTGGTCTTAAAGCAATGGATTCCCTACAAAAGGAAAATTCAAAGAAGAATACTTTAAGTAATTCTATGGCAATGCTAGTTTTATTAAATACTGCGTCTTTACAACTTATTCCAACCACAGTTATATCAATTAGGGCTTCTTTAAATTCTACAAACCCTACAAGTATTATTTTACCAGTATGGATTGCAACATTTTCTGCTGCATTTGTAGCAATAGTTACTGCCAAAATATTTATTAAACTTGGCAAATAATTTACGGGAGGTATACTTTGAGTATTATTAACTACATTTCCATAATTGCAGTTCCTTTTACTATTTTTTATATAATTACATATGGATTTTCTGAAAAAGTTAAAGTTTTTGACAGTTTTATAGTTCGGTGCAAAAGACGGAATGAAAACTGTAATACAAATATTTCCAACTCTTGTAGGATTATTCTTAGCAATTTCTGCACTCAGAACTTCAGGCATTTTAGACCTATTTGAAAAAATTCTATCTCCTCTACTTAGTTTGTTAAATATACCCTCAAGTTTACTTCCTCTAATGTTAATTAGACCAATATCTGGAAGTGCTTCTACTGCTGTTGCATTAGATATCATGAAAGTCTCTGGTGTAGATAGTCTTATTCGGATCAATAGCATCTACTATAATGGGATCTACTGAGACAACTTTATATACAATAGCAATTTACACAAGTGCAGTTAAGGTGAAAAAAATACGTTTTGTTTTAATTGCTGCGCTTATTGCAGATGTAGTTCGGAATGCTTGTATCTGTCGCATTTTGTCAGCTTATGTCGATGTCTTTTTCTTGACTTTTGTCTGCCTTTAAGATATTATGGCATTAGTTATTTTATATCTAGGAAACTACTAATGAAATTAGTATATTTCTAAAGTAGTATGGTTAATTTAGCAGTTTATAGTGAATATTTGCGAAGCAAAATGTTACTGTTAGAAAAACTACTTTTATTATAATTCAATTTTATTTTAATCAAAGCAACCTTAGTTTTAACATGATTAAATATTTAAATTTATTTTTGTGGGTATTCACCCAAAACATTTTCCAAATTTATAAATTAATCACAATATTTTGCAAACCTGTATACAACAGATTTATTTTGTGTGCAATTTTAGCAAAGTATTTATAATTAAAGTTTTTATTTTTGTAGGGGATTTAAAAAATTTTTATCTTCTCTTTCGCGCCCCCCCATTTTTTATATATTATCTGCGAAAGTTATCCTCTACAGACCTCCAACCGGAGTTATATATCTAACTTTACAGGAGTGTCTAAACTCCTGTAATTCTTTTATCTTATTTTGTCTTATTTTCTCTAAATTTATTGATTAATGTAAAAAAATGTGTTATTATATAAATTAATATATAACTTATAATTAAAATACTATAGACGTAATTTGTTTTTATAACACTTTAAAAGGAGGATTGCTTATGGTAAAATCAACAGGAATCACTAGGAAAGTAGATGAACTTGGTAGAATTGTAATACCTATGGAACTTAGAAACAAATTAGGAATCTCTGAAAAAGATCCTTTAGAAATATTTGTAGATGGTTCTTCTATCGTATTAAAAAAGTCTAATTCTAGTTGTATGCTTTGTGGAAGCGATAAAGATTTACTTTCTTTTGATAATAAAGTTATATGTTCTAAATGTAAAGATATAGTTTCTAAGCTAGATAAATAAATATTAAAAATCAGTTATATAATTATTAAAATATATCCAAAATGTTAGTTAAAATAGTCTAACCTTGTGGGTTTAGTTTAAATGATTTCTTTTTTATGATGTTCTTATTAAATAAACTTCTTGTATATTTCGTTTTTTGCCACATTTCTATCTTTTGCAATCTGCTTAATAATATCTTTTTTATCTAATCCGTAACCTCTCATAATATTTATAATGTTCCTCTATTGTCATTTTCTCAAATGGATCTTCTGTTATAATGTTTGATTTTTCAATAATAATTACAAATTCACCTCTTGGCTCTTCCATTTTCTCTAAAAGTTCTTCTGCTGTACCAAAAATAAATTCCTCATGTAATTTGGTAAGTTCTCTTGCAAGTACAATCTTTCTTGTTCCTATAGTTTTGCTTAAGTCTTTTAAAGTTGCTTTTAGTTTATGTGGTGCCTCATATAAAATAAATGTATTTTTAGCAACTTTTATTTCTTCTAATTTCTTTTCTCTTATTTTCTTATTAGTAGATAAAAAACCTAAAAATGAAAACTCCTTTGCATCAATTCCAGAGGCTATAAGTGCTGTAATTAAAGCACATGGTCCAGGAATCGGTATGACTTCTATATCCTTGCATAATGCACTTCTAACTATATCCTCTCCTGGATCTGAAATAACCGGAGTCCCTGCATCAGAAACAATAGCAACATTTTTACCACTTCTTATTTCTTCTATTATCTCTTCTTGCTTTTCATCTGTACTATGCCTATGATAAGTAATTAGATGTTTTTTTATTTCCAAATGGTTCAATAATTTAAGAGTTTGTCTTGTATCTTCAGAAGCAATAATATCTACTTCTTTTAAAATTCTAATAGCTCTTAATGTAATATCTTCTAAATTTCCAATAGGAGTTGCAACTAAATATAATTTTCCGTTCATTCTTATTTTTTCTCCTTACCATATATCTTCAATATTTCTTCTGAGTATTCACCATTTTCATTATAAATATATAAAGGCTCTCTAACTTTTAAATACTTATTCGCATTTTTAACCATTTTAATTAAGATAAGCACAGGATTTGAATTTACCTTTGAATAAACCATTCTAAGTTCTTTGGGTTCTAATCTATATTTTCTTGCATATTCAATTATATCAGCTATTCTTTCAGGTCTATTTACCATATACATTGAGCCCTTATCCTTTAAATTTATACTCCCTGCTTTTATAAAATCCTCTAAATTTCCAAGTATTTCGTGTCTTGCTATAATCTTAGTTTCCTTGTCGTTTTTAAGTCCTGTTCCATTTTCTTTATATGGAGGATTCGTTACAACCGCATCATATTTTACATCTTCTTCTAACTCTTTTATATTTATATTTTTTATATTAACTCTATCCTCTAAATTGTTTAAATTTATACTTCTTCTTGCCATATTACAAACTTCCTCTTGTACTTCTATTCCTGTTATCGTAGATTTTTCTACTTTAGCTGAAAGAAGTAACTCTAGAATTCCATTTCCTGCACCTAAGTCTAAAATATTGCTTCCTTTATGTATTTCTTTTGCAAAATCTGATAACAAAACACTATCTATTCCAAAACAAAACCAGTTTTTATTTTGTATTATTTTTAGATTATTTATCTCTAAATCATCTATTCTTTCATCTTCATTTAATTCCATATGTAACCCTTTTCCTACAAATTTCATAGTATATTATACAATAAATTTTAAAAAATTTAAATAGGATAGGTGCGATTATGCAAAATAATTTATTTTATTCAAGAGGAAATAGTGGAAAAGGAAATCAAAAATTAAGTTTCAAAAAAAGAAAAGAAAATACTCTAGCTTCTTTAAATGAAGTTGAGAATTTCCTTTTTAATTATAAACACTTTATGAGATATATTAAATTATATAAATTGTTTAAGTAGCAAATCTAGTAAATCCTTCACTTAGTGATATATTTGTACCTTCAATACTTATGTTTTCTTCACCATCTATTAATATTCTAACACTGTTAACTTCGTTTAATTCAGTTAATGTATTTACTATTGAATAAATACTTAAAATTGCATTTTCTTCGTTTTGACCATTTAAGAACTCTTTAGATAAATCCAATGTAATCGTATTTCCATTTAAACTTGCACTGTTTATCTTTGTTCCCTCTGGAATACTACTTTTTAACTTTTCATTTCTTGGAGTTTCTATAAGGTATTCTGTTAGTGTTTTATATGGATTTTCAAGAAGACTCTTAGCATCTATTACCCTTGCTTCAGGTACTAGTGTATTAGTTTCAATATTTGTATAATATAAAGCAATCATCGTCTGTCTTTCTTGCTCTTCAGTTATTTCCTCACTTGGAGTTATTTCCGTAGCACTTCCGCCATCTTCTTTTTTTGGTATGTTCATAAATACCATTACAATTACAGCACAAATTAAAACAAGACCCAGTATTAATAATAATTTTTTGTTTTTCATAATCATCCTCCTCTAACTTATATTTTAAATATATTTACCCTTCGGACAAATTATGAATATTTTATTATACAATTTAAATTTAGTTAAAATAATTACTTTATGTATAATTAAGAATTGGTAATTTTCTTACGCATAATTAGTTTTAAGTGGTTTTTAAAGAATTTTTTAACATTGACAAATTTGCAATTTGCGTATAAAATTATATGAGAATTAATAAAATTTAGCTAGAAGATTAAGGAGATTTTATATGAATAATGAAAAATTATTACATGTTGGACTTGATGTTGGATCAACCACTGTAAAGATAGTAGTTATGAATGATAATTTAGAAACTATACATACTTCATACAAAAGACACTTCTCTGACACAAAGAATACTGTTTGCAATGTCTTAGAAGAACTTGCTGAAAATTATCCAAGCCATGAATTTACAATTGCCTTAACAGGTTCAGGAGCAATGTCAGCAAGTAATTTCTTGGACTTACCTTTTATTCAAGAAGTTGTATCATGCAAACGTGCAGTTGAAAAATATATACCTCAGACTGATGTCGTTATAGAACTTGGTGGAGAAGATGCTAAGATTATATATTTTGATAAATTTGTTGAACAACGTATGAATGGTACTTGTGCTGGTGGAACTGGCGCATTCTTAGACCAAATGGCAAGCCTTTTACATACAGATACAGAAGGATTAAACGAACTTGCAAAAGATTTCAAAACAATATATCCTATAGCTTCACGTTGTGGTGTTTTCGCAAAAACCGACATACAACCACTTATAAATGAAGGTGCTAAAAAGGCTGATATTGCTGTATCTATTTTTCAAGCTGTTGTAAATCAAACTATTAGCGGACTTGCTTGTGGAAGGCCTATTCGTGGTAATATAGCTTTCTTAGGTGGACCTCTAAATTATTTATCTGAACTTAGAAAAAGATTTATAGAAACTTTGAATTTAAAACCAGAATCAGCAATTGCTCCGATTGACGCTCACCTTTTAGTTGCAAAAGGAGCAGCTTTAGACTCAACAAATAGAAAGCCTATTTCCGTAGAAAAATTGAAAAGTAAGATTAATGTTTTAAGAAACTCTCAAGACACCACTACTAAACCTCTATCTCCTCTTTTTTCTATTGATGCAGAATATGATGCTTTTAAAAAAAGACATTCTGAAGCAAAAGTAAAAAAGGGAAGTTTAGAAGGCTTTACTGGAGATTGTTTTATAGGAATAGATGCAGGTTCTACTACAACAAAACTTGCAATTATTGATAATGAAGGCAGTCTTTTACACTCTATTTATAGAAACAACGAAGGCGACCCTCTAAGGAGTGTAACTGAAATGCTTAGGGAAGTATATTCAATTCTGCCAAAAAGTGCTAGAATTCGATTTTCAGGCGTTACAGGATATGGAGAAAAGCTAATACAAACAGCCTTAAATGTCGATTTAAATGAAATAGAAACAATTGCACATTATAGAGCAGCATATGAATTTATGCCAAACGTTACAAGTATTGTTGATATTGGTGGCCAAGACATGAAATATATAAAACTAAAAAATGGGGCTATTGACAATATAATGCTGAATGAAGCTTGTTCTTCAGGCTGTGGTTCTTTCATTGAAACATTTGCTAAAAGTTTAAATCTTTCAATCGAGGAATTTGTTAATGAAGCATTAATGTCAAGAAGACCTGTTGATTTAGGTTCGAGATGTACAGTGTTTATGAATTCAAAAATTAAACAATCACAAAAAGAAGGCTACTCTGTAGGAGATATTTCTGCTGGACTTTCTATTTCCGTAATTAAAAATGCTATTCAAAAAGTTATGAAGATTAGAGATCCAGAAACTTTAGGTGACCACATAGTTGTACAAGGAGGTACATTCTATAATGACGCTGTGCTTCGTAGTTTTGAACTCATTGTAGGAAAGGAAGTAATAAGACCAGATATTGCAGGCCTTATGGGAGCATATGGTGTTGCCCTTTTGAGCAAAGAACAATATGAAGCAAATCTTGATATGGAATATACATCTCATATTGCTAGTTTAGAAGATATTGACAAATTAGATATAAAAGTTACACATACAAGATGTAATGGATGTGAAAATCATTGTGGTCTTACAATTAATAAATTCAGCAATGGTAAAACACATATATCTGGAAATCGTTGTGAAAAAGGTGCAGGAGTTGTAGCTCGGAAATTCAGAGCTTCCAAATATAATAAAATATAAACAAAAAAGAATATTTGACTATGAGCCTTTAGAAGAAAAGTCTGCTCCTCGCGGAATTATTGGTATACCAAGAGTTTTAAATATGTATGAAGATTATCCTTTTTGGTTTACTTTCTTCACAAAGCTTGGCTTTAGAGTTATTATTTCTGAAAAAAGTACAAGAAAGACATATGAAAAAGGAATAGAATCAATGCCATCTGAATCAGTATGTTATCCCGCAAAATTATCGCATGGTCATATTATGAGTTTAATAAATTCTGGTATTAGAACTATATTTTATCCTTGTATTCCATACTCTAGAAAGGAATTTGAAGGAGCCGACAATAAATATAATTGTCCTATAGTTATATCTTACTCAGAAGTTATTAAAAACAATGTTGAAGATATTAAGAACGTTAAATTTATAAATCCATTCTTACCTTTTGATACTAAAAACTTAGTAAAAAAGGTTATGGAATTAGATGAATTTGCAGAATATAATTTTAATAAAAAGGAACTAACTGAAGCTGCAATTTTAGCAGAAGAAGAATATCAAAAATGTAAGCAAGACATTAGAAATGAAGCTGCTCGTTCTTTAAAATATATAGAAGAAAATAACTTAAAAGCTATCGTTTTAGCTGGACGTCCATACCATATAGATTCCGAAATTAACCATGGAATTGATACATTAATAACAAGCCTTGGTCTTCGGTGTTCTTACGGAAGATTCTATTTCTAAAGATTCTGAAGTAAAAAGACCTCTAAGAGTTGTTGATCAATGGGTGTTTCACAGTAGATTATATGCTGCAGCAGATTTTGTAGGTAAGCATGATAATTTAGAATTGGTACAACTTAACTCTTTTGGATGTGGTGTTGATGCAGTTACAACAGATCAAGTTGAGGAAATTTTATCAAGCTATAACAAAATGTACACTCTTATAAAGATTGATGAGGTGAATAACTTAGGTGCTGTACGTATACGTATAAGGTCACTTCTTGCAAGTATAAATAAAAGGCTTGAAAAGAAAAAATCTGGAAATTGTATTTCATGTAATAATATGGGAAATTATGATATACACAAAATTCCTTTCACAAAAGAAATGAGAAAAGATTATACAATTCTTGTACCTCAAATGGCACCAATACATTTTGATCTTTTGGAAAGTGCACTTGCCTCTTCAGGATATAATGTAAAACTTCTAAAGACGTGTACCCCTAAGACAGTAGAAACTGGACTTAAGTATGTAAATAATGACGCATGTTACCCTTCTATACTAACAACTGGTCAAATGATTGAAGCTCTTCAGTCTGGAGAATATGATGTAAATAAAACTGCAGTAATAATGTCTCAAACAGGTCGGTGGATGTAGAGCAACAAATTACATAGGATTTATCAGAAAAGCTCTTAAAGATGCAGGCTTTCCTGAAGTACCTGTAATTAGTTTTAATGTAGTAGGTATGGAAAAAAACCCTGGTTTCAAATTAAGTATTGGACTTATGGAAAAACTATTGAAAGGTATAGTCTACGGTGACTTACTTCAAAAACTTTTACTAAAAAATAGAGCATATGAAATACACAAAGGTGAAACCGAGAAATTATATCAAAAATGGCTTGAAAAGTGTAAATCCCTAGTGAAAAATTCAAATTCAAAACAATTTAAAAAAGCAATATATGATATGGTATCAGACTTTGAAAAAATTGAATTGGATACAAGTATTCAAAAGCCTAAGGTTGGAGTAGTTGGAGAAATCTTAATTAAATACCATCCATTTGGAAATAATTTTGTTATAGATGTATTGGAAAAAGAAGGTGCAGAAGTTGTAATGCCTGATTTTATGGGATTTGTAAAATTCATGGCAACTCACAAAATAACTTTTAATAATCTTCTCAATATTGATAAAACAAAAGCAAAAATATTTAAGTTTGCTATAAAATTAATAAATATATTTGAAAAAGATTTAAAAATAGCACTTAGCACTTCTGCAAAAAACTATTTAATGCCTTGTAACATCTGGCATTTAGAAGAAAAAGTAAAAGATATTTTATCACTTGGAAATCAGACTGGTGAAGGTTGGTTTTTAACTGCAGAAATGTGTGAATATATAGAAAATGGAATTCCAAATATTGTTTGCGTTCAACCTTTCGCATGTCTTCCAAACCATGTAGTTGGTAAAGGTGTAATAAAAACAATTCGTGCAAAATATCCAAATGCTAATATTAGTCCTGTAGACTATGATCCAGGTGCAAGTGAAGCTAATCAAACTAATAGATTAAAACTTTTGATGACTGTTGCGAAGGATAATTTGAATAAGGAAACTTCCGAAGCAAAAGATGATATGTCAGGCGAAATCATTGATAATACTGAAAAGCAAAAGATTTTAAATTAAAATTTAATATATTTAGCTAAAAAAAACTCCTTTTAAATTTCGATTTTAAGGGGTTTTTTTCATTTAAATATATATGTATTTACCTAAAAAATTTTTCAAATCTACTCTAATTTATAAAAAATAGTAATTTTATTAGGTTTTTCCATATTTTAATTTTTGTTTATATCCTTCACTATACAGTAATTTTATTAATTTATACATTCTAAGTTTATTTACTATTCTACTATTTTCGTTATTCATAAATTTTGTTTATATACTTATTTTAATTATATTAGTTATTATAATTTTTATTTAATCATAAATTCTATATTGATTATTCTATTAAAATATATAATTAATTATTTTATTTATTTAGAACTCTATAATACTTTTATTTTATTAATTAATTTTTTCTTTTAATCTTAATTTTTCTTTTATCGTTTCATTTTATATTTATTATTTTTATTATTTTATTTTTAATAAATTGAATTAATTTATTTATTAATATAAGTTAGTTCTATCTAATTTGAAACCTTATAAAAAATTTAAAAAAGTTAGCTTTTTTGAATTTTTTATACATCACCAATTATACTACCATATAACTCCACGCAAATCCAGTCCTACTCGCACATCTCTTATATATGAATTCTCTAATAGCTCTATTTTTAATTATCTAAGATTTAGTCTTTAATAACAATTTTGCAAGTTTTGCACTTTTTGTACAAAACTCTTTAAAATTTTTGTATTTTTATTATATAAATATTTTATTATTTATATATCCTCTTTATTTCTATGTTTGTATTTACTATAATTTTTTTATTATCTTTATATCATTCCATATTTTTTATATTCTATATTTTCATTCTTTTATTTTTTATATCTATTTTTTTATACTTATTCAGTTAATAAAATAAGTACAAAATTATAAATTCCTTTTTTATGTATTTGATTCTTTTCTTCACATTACAATTTACCTAAATATTTTTTTATATTTTTTTAACTAAGATAATTATTTATTTTATATCTCACTTTCTTTCAATCTCCTTTTTATATTTATTTAATTATACTAGAATAAAATTTTTGTTTTTATTTTGCTCATAAACAAAAATTTTTATTTATGCTTTTACTTATTAAATATTTTATATTTCATTTTAATCAATAAATTAATTTTTTAAATTTGCTTTTTATTTTTACTTTTTACTTTAATCTAAATTTTTAAGATTAAACTTTTCTATTTTAAAATTAAATTTTTTTCTTTAGATTTTTTATTTGTTTTTTTGGCAAATATCTTTGTTTATGTATTTTAACTTTATAAAATTGAAAAGTTTTATTTTTAGATTTGAAGATTTAAAATTATTCTTTACAATTTTTATTTAAAAAATTTTTCAATTGAATTTTAAAATATAAAAAAGTTTTTTACAATAAATATCTATTTGACTTTCTAAAAATTTTTTCTTGTTTTCATCATTTCATTTTTTTCTTATCAAATTGACAAACATGTTTTTACTCTTCTGAAATTATTTATATACTATTTGAATTTGAATTTTTTGTTTTTTATCATTTAAAATTATTCATTTTGATTTAACTTAAAATTTTATATCTCAAATTTTAGGAATATCTATCTTGAATTTTGTTGTCAAATTGACATTTGCAGTTATGTTTTATTCTTTAATCTAATCTTTTATATTTAGCATATTTTTCACTTCCATTTTTTTCCATTTGTTATTTCCTGGAGTTATTCTTTTAGTTTTTTGATAATATATAATGGATTTTTCTATGTTCTTTTTTAAGTGACATAACATGTGGTTTTTTATTATTGTTTCATTACCATTTTTGCCTTAAATTTTAACAATTTTACGCTAAAATCTACTCTTTTTAGCTTATATTTTTACAATTATCTTGATTTTTGTAGATTAAAAGTTATCCACATTGCTTCTTAACATGCTAGGGATTTCAAAGGGTTTACGATTTTTCACATTACTTTCTTCTAATTATTTTCTATAATTGTTTTTTATACTACTAATTTTTGTTTTTTCGCACATCTGTTTTGCTTTTTTGCTTGAATTTAGTTGCACTAATTTATATGTTACTATATAATTCTCTATTTTTTTGTCTTTTTGTAATTACTTTTTCTTCATCTCTACTACTTTTCTGATTAAAATTTTTTTAATTTCACAATTTACTCCTATACTCTTCTCAATCTGTTCTCCTTTTCTTTACTTTAGTTTGATAAAAAAAAGTAAAGTATGTTTTTCCTTTTTCAGAAATAATACTTTACTTTTTTAATCTTTATATTTTAAAATATCCTTCTCAAAAATCCACTTGTCTTTTTGGTTTACTTCTAGTAGTATCTACATTTTCAATTTTAAATCTTCAATATATTTTAAAATTAAAAAAATTTTTTTGATTAAAAAAAACTTTTGAATGAATAAAAATTTTTTTGACTTTGAATATTTTATAAATTCAAAATTTAAAAATTAAAAATATATATTTTTTAATTTTCATTTTTCAAAATTAAATTTTTACATTTTTTACTTTCTAATTTTTTATCCATAAATTTTTAATTAACATTTTTTGTCTTAACCTTTTTGACAATTTCTTACTATGTTTTTTTTTATTTTTAATTTTAAATTTTTTTATTTTTAATTCTCTCTTTTTATAAAATTTTCTGTTTAAAATTTTTTGTCTTCAATTTTTCATTTTTATTTGTTAGTTTAAAAAAATTTTTTTGATCTTTAATTTTTATATTTACTTTTTTTGTTTTAAAATTTTTTACTATTTATTTTTATATTTGCATTTTTTATGTTAAAATTTTATTTTAGTTTTTTATGTGTTAAAAAAATTTTTTAATCATAATCTTGTATATTAAATTTCATTTTTATTTTTGTAGAAATAAAAAAAATTTTTGTAAAGATTTTCTCTTTCAATTTTTTATATTTTTTTATTTAATAAGTAAATATATTTTTCTAATTTTTATTTTCTATTTTTACAAATTTATCTGACAAATTAATTTCTAATTCTCATTTAAATTTTATATTTTCTTATTTTTGTTTGATATTTAAATTTTTATTATTCGTTTTTTATTATATTATTTTTTATTATTATTTTAATTAATTCTATAATTACTTTATTATAAACTCATTTTTTTAAATTTTATGGTTTTTTTAATATTCTTTGAGTTTTTAGCACTTCTCTTTTATTTTTAAGATCATCTAATTTTAAATTATTCTCTAAATTATATTCTATCTTCTTTATTATTTCAACTTGCTACAATTAATAACTTCATTTCATTACTCGTTATTTTCTAGATTTTCGTATTATTCATTTTCATATCCTTTTGATTTTATAATATTTTTTCAAAATTCTTTAAATTTTTATACTTTTATAATTCTAATCTCTCATATATTTAGTTTTCCATTTGTTTTTTAATTATTTTTATTTAATTTATATTTATTTGTACATTATTTATATTTTTACTCTTTTATTTAATTTTTTTAATTATTTTACCTATCCAATCTAAATCTATTTTATATTTTGTTTTTTTACTTTATTTGTTTTCTATCTTGTTTAAAAATTTTTATTAAAATTACTTTTATATTATGACTTTAATTTTATTAACTATAAAAATGTTTTTTATTTAATTATTTGTATTCATTATATTTCAATAAATAATAAAATATTAATTTAAATAAAAATAATTCTTTTTATTATTTATGATTTTTTATAATATGTTTTACTAATTTGCATTTTTAAATTTCTTTTTATTTTGAAATTATTTATTATTTATTATTTATTAATATTTTGTTTTATATTTTTAATCTCTTTAAATTCCATTCTATTTTTTATTTTAAATACAAAAAATTTTTTTATTCTTAATAACTCTTTTTATTTTTTTAATTTTACTAATCTATGGAAAATTATTTTTATCTTCCTATTTTCTACTTTTTTTATATTTTTTGTTTTTACTTATTTTGTCTCTCCCCTCCCTTTAAAATTTTTTTATTATTTTGGATTTAAATTTTATATTAATATAGTAAATTTTTTTTATTTATTTTAATACTTTTTTATTTATTCCTTATTATCTACTGAATTCATTAAACAATAATTTTTAATTAACCTTTTTACTACTCACTTTTAGAAATTTGATTTTTTTAAGATAAATCCCTCCTAATTTCTTCCTATTCAATTTTTTACATACTGCAATTATTTATGTTTTTTATTAATCTTTTTTTATGTAATTTTTCGCAAAATCTTCTTTTTTATTTTAATTATAAAAATTTATTTGGTTTTGTATCTCTAAACTCAGTAACTAATAGCATTTTGGGGGGTATACTTTTTTACCATACTTGTTTTTGATTCCTCGAATTTATTCGTTTTTTATTATTTTATCACTTATTTAGGCAGTTTATTAAATTTTCTGATTGCCACAATAATTAGGGTTTGTTATTGCTTTGGGATTTCACTTATTTTATTGTCTTTTTAGTTTTTTTTCGCTTAAAAAACTTTTTGTTATCATTTTCCATTTTCAGCCTTTTTTATTTTTTTGCCTATATTCCTTATATCTAAATTTTTAATATATATTGCAAAATTTTTGCTAAAACTTATTTTTCTATTCTCTATTTTTAGTATAAAAACTATGCTTGTCTTTTTTATAATATTTCTTTAATTCTATATATTTTTTTTGTTTTTATAATATATAACTATTTTTATTTTTATATAATGATTTAATTTTTATTTATAATATATTTTATTGGCTTTAAATTTTTTTAACATTTTATTATATGTAAAAAAATATTATTTCCTATTCTATTTTATATATATTTTTTTACTTTATTATTTTCTCTTTTTATTTTTATTGTTTTTTATTTATCATTAATTTACTTTTTTATTTATATTTTAATTTACTAATTTCCCCTTTATTTATAGTTTAAATATTTTTTATAAAATTAATTTTTATATTTTAATTTTTTTTATTTTTAAAAAATTTTTTTACTTTTAATTTTATTATAACTTTATTTCTTTCAATTATTGTTTTAATTTAAAATTAGTTTTTTATTTTATTTAATAATTTTATTGCTATTTTTTATTTTATAATATTTTATTCAAGATCTTATATTAATTATTCATATATAATTTTATTTATATTTTTATCTAATATATTTTTAATTTTATATTTTTATTATTAAATTATTATGAATTTCTTATATAAGTTCTACTTTTTTCAATTTTATTTGTTTTTTTAATATTATAATATAGTAATATTTATATATTTTTTTGGATATTTTACCTTGCTTTCTAATATTTAGTTTTTTCCTCCAGACTTTATTTTTTAATATTTTAAATATTTGGAATATTTAAAGTATTTTTACTTTTTATTATATATTGTTTACTTTTTATAATTCTTTTATTTTATTAATTTTTAAATTATTTATTTATATAATATTTAATATTCTATTTATTACTTTAATTATTTTCATGTTTTTTATTCATAAAATAATTATTTATAGAAAATAATTATTTTATTGTTTAATATATATTTTTTATTTTTTATATTTGGAATTAATTGTTTTTTTATTATAAATATTTTTTAATATTTAATTAATTTTATTTTATTATTATTTATATTTAAAATTTGATAATATTTTTATATATTTTTTACTTATTTATTTTATTATTTTATTTATTTTTTATATAAATATATTTTATATTATATTTATATAAAATTATAAATATAATATTTGCTAAATTATTTTAAATTTATTCTATTATTTTTTTATTTAATTTTAACTTTATATTTTTTATTTATTTATTATATTTTAGATTTTATTTTTTCTGTTTTTTTCTTTTTATTATTTTTTTATTAAACATATATTTTTATTTATTTACTTTTTGTAATTTGTTTTTTATCTCTTTTATTTCAAATTATTCTTTTTTAATTTAAATACATTTTATTTTTTAAAAATATCGTTTTTTATTTTTTTAAATTTTCTCTGATTTTTTGTAAAAAATTTTTTTATAGAATTTATTTACTTGTTTTTTTACTTGTCATTTTAGCAACAGACATTTTTATTTTCCATTTCGTTCTTTTGATTTTTTACCTTTGCTATTATTTTGTTTGTTTTTGTCTGTCAGTCAATTTTTCGTTTTGCCTGTTCTTGTTTATAGATATTTTTTTATTTTTTCTCTATTTTTTATATTTTTTATGTTTTTGCTCATTTTTCTGTCTTCTGTTTTCTTTGATACTCTAAGGTTTGATTTTTTTAATAATTTTTATTAATTTTTAATATTTTTTACATTAAAAATTAATAAAATATGGTAAAAATTCTTATTAAATTTCGTTGTTAATTTGACAACAACTCGCTTTTTCGTGTCTTTTTATATATCTGTATTGCTTGGTATTAGCGCGTTTCATTGTTGTGGTTGTTTTTCTTTGATATTGATTTTTGATTTATTTCTATCATTAATATTTTTTTCTCTGCTTTTATCTGTAATTTTTACTAATTTATCAGTTTTTAGCACTATTTTTTTGGGTCAACATAACAATATTATTACTTGTTTTTCGGATTTTTCTTATTTTCCATGTTATCCACATAAAATTTTCCTGTAATCTCTATTTCCGTAAGTGTCTTTTTTGGGGCAGTTTTTATTTTATCTCTTTACTATTCTTGAAAAACTTGTTTTTAGGTTTACACTTTTAGTTTTTTATATTCTAGATAGAAAAATGGCTACTATTCCTATTTATATATATATAATTTCACTATATGTCTTTTATATGTGTTGATATATCTATCTTTTTGTGTTCCACCTTCATATTTCGATTTTAAGCCGTTTTAATTATGAATATATATGATTATATATCTCTTTATATTATATTAGAATTAATGTCATAATTTTTTCGTTCATGATGTATAATATATATTTTTTTATAACAAAAAAAGTACTATGCTTAATGCACATAGTACTTTCTCTTTGGCGTAGGTGAGAGGATTCGAACCTCCGCGGCCCTAAAAGAACCCTACAAGTTTAGCAAACTCGCCCCTTCAGCCTCTTGGGTACACCTACATTTTAGTAATTTACTTTTAACGCTTCACATATTATAATATATTTTTTCTTTTAAGTCAACTAATTTGTAAAAACAAATAAATTTTATTGGCGGAGAGTGTGGGATTTGAACCCACGGTAGAATATTTTCCTACTCCAGTTTTCGAGACTGGTACTTTAAACCAAACTCAGTCAACTCTCCTTGAGTTCTTATCTTTATATATTATACAATACAAAAGTAACCTTCGTCAACGCTTGGTTTTGTATTGTTTTCTCATATTTTAGATACATTATCTACTATTATTTGACATTTATGAAAATTATTGATATCATATTGTCATAAAATTAAATAGAAGGAGAATGATTATGGAAGAAAACAATGAACAAACTAATGGTAAAGGACAATCAAATACTCTTGCATTATCTGGATTTATAGTTGCCCTTTGCTCATTGCTTATCAACTTTGGTGGTATAGTAGGATTAGTTGCAACTGTACTTTCTGGTGTAGGACTTTCAAAAGTAAAATCTACAGGTAAAGGAAAAGGATTTGCAATTGCTGGATTAGTAATAGGTATTATTAGCATAATCTACGGAATATACAGCATCTATAATGCAGCAAATATCCTTAGCAATCTTAGCAATATTTATTAAAAAAAAACCCCGCATCTTATGCGGGTTTTTTTTGGCGCAGAGGGTGGGATTCGAACCCACGGTAGGGATTAACCTACGCCAATTTTCAAGACTGGTGCCATAAACCAACTCGACCACCTCTGCATAATACACCTCTTATTTAGTGCATTACAACATTATTATATTAACATATTTAGTAATATCTGTCAATACTATTTTTAAGTTTTAGCAACGTTTTCACTCATATTACTCTTTAATTATATCAGAAGAATTCATAGCTCTTTTTATTGCTTCTGTTTCTTCTTCTGTTATTTTATATGTTGAACCTCCGTTTATAACTGGTTTTGCATATATGTTTGATGTTTCTCTAGAATAGATACCATTAAGTACTACTCCATTATTGTTTTCATCTAACAAAGCTAGTGTAAAACTTAAATCAGAGCCAGTATCTTTATATGCATTATATCTATATATACCGCATTTTTTGTATACAGTTTTTTATGTCTGAGTCCAAATTTTTACAAAATCTTTCTAATTCCTCGTTTTTAGTTATTGTTTTATTTATTTTCTCTATATGACTCTCTAAAATTGCTTGTATATCAGAGCCATTTCCAAGCTTAGTCATGAATTGCCTATAGCTTTTTTTCATTTTTATCATTTTAACAAGATTAATTAAATACAATATAAACAATATCAAGCAAAAACCTGCAAGTCCTAATATAAAATTTTGATTGTTTATAATTTCAAATACACTATTCAAAATCCCACATCCTTTATATTTCTAGTCTTTTATAATATCTAATAGTCTTTCCAAATCGTCATTCGATTTGTATTCGATTACTATTTTCCCCTTCTTCTGTCCTGCTTGTAATTTTACCTTTGCTCCAAAAAAGCTTTGAAAAGAATTCTCAATATCTCTATAAATTGCTTCGTATTTAATATTTTTATTTTTTGCTTTCTTCTTGCTACTAGCTTTTTCTTCAGCTTCTCTTACATTTGCACCCTGCTCTATAAGCTTTATTGCAGTTTCATATTGTTTTTCTCCATCTTCTATTGCAAGTAATGCTCTACAATGTCCTTCTGTTAATTTACCCTCTTTTGCAAGTTCTAATACTCTTTGATCTAAATTTAATATTCTTACTGTATTTGCAATAGCACTTCTGCTCTTTCCTAGCACTTCAGAAACTTGTTGTTGAGTTAAATCATATTCTTCCATTAATGCCTTGATACCAACGGCTTTTTCTACTGCATTTAGATCTTCTCTTTGTATGTTTTCTATTAAAGAAATAGCTTTATTTCTTTTCTCATCATCTTCTCTGACAATTACAGCAACCTCTTTTAATCCTGCTTTTTTGCAGGCTCTCCATCTTCTCTCACCTGCAATTATTTCATAATAATTATCCTTTTTAGTTACTATTATTGGTTGAATTAGACCATATGTCTTAATTGATTCAGAAAGCTCCTCTAAAGCCTCTTCATCAAAGTGCTTTCTAGGTTGCTCTCTATTTGGTTCAACTTCTGTTATTTTAACTTTAAGTATACTTTCTCCATCTACATGTTTTTCCTCTTCTTTTATAGTATCTTTAAATAATGCATCTAATCCTTTACCTAGACCTGTTTTCTTAGCCATTTATTATTCATTCCTTTCTATTTCATATGTTTTGCTTTTAAATCTTGATCATTTTTATCATTCTTATCTAAAAATTCTTTTGCAAGTTTTTCATAACATTTTGCACCTTTTGATTTCGAATCATATACAGATATTGGCATTCCATAACTTGGTGCTTCACTTAGTTTTATATTTCTTGGTATTACTGTCTTATATACTTTATCTGCAAAATATCTCTTGACCTCTGTAACAACTTGATTTGAAAGGTTCGTCCTTGCATCAAACATAGTAAGAACTGCCCCTTCTATTTCAATTGATTTATTAAGATGTCTTCTAACAAGATTTATTGTGTTTATAAGCTGTCCTAATCCTTCTAGTGCATAATATTCGCATTGTACTGGTATCAACACACTGTCTGAAGCTGTAAATGCATTAAGTGTAATTAATCCAAGAGAAGGAGGACAATCAATTAGTATATAATCATACTGTCTTTTAACTTCATCGATTCTTTCCTTTAGTCTATGTTCTCTAGACATTAAAGAAACAAGCTCTACTTCTGCTCCAGCTAAATTTATATTAGATGGACATATTCTGAGTTTTTTTATGTTTGTTTCTTTCACTGCCTCATTTATCCCTATTTCATTTATTATTACATCATAAATAGATTTTTCTATTTCTTTATCAATTCCAAGTCCACTTGTTGCATTACCTTGAGGATCTGCATCTATTAACAGTACCTTTCTCCCCTTTTTCGCAAGTGCTGCGCTCAAATTGACAGCTGTTGTAGTTTTACCTACTCCACCCTTTTGATTTGCTATTGAAACTACTTTTGCCAATGTTTTTCCTCCTTTTCAGCGATTTATTCTTCATTTAGAATTCTATTAAAAACACTACTATAATAATATAAAATTATTAAAAATATGTCAATAATTTACATCAAAAAAATACAATTAATTATAACTATTATTCTTTTTTTCGTCTGTTTTGTTCCAAATATATTAAAAGTACAGATATATCAGCTGGAGAAACTCCCGAAATTCTAGAAGCTTGACCAACAGATAATGGTTTATGCTTATCCAATTTTTGTCTTGCTTCTAAACTTAATCCTTTTATATCTTTATAGTCAATATCCTCTCTTAGTTCTTTTTTTTCAAGCTTCCTAAACTTATCAACTTGTGCTTCCTGCATTTTTATATATCCTTCATATTTTAGCTGGGTTTCTACTTCTTTTATAACATCTTTTGGGAGCTCTTTCCTATTTACATCAAATTGTTCCAAATCCTTATAGGTTATCTCTGTTCTTTTTAAAAGTTCTGAAAGTTTAGCTCCTGTCCCAAGAGAATTTGTTTCACGTGCAACAAGAAATTCATTTAGTTTTTGTGAAGGCTTTACTACTGTAGTCTTTAGTCTTTCTATTTCATTCTCTATTTGTTCCTTTTTTATTTTAAATCTATTAAATCTTTCTTCAGAAATGAGACCTACTTTGTATCCCTTTTCAGTTAATCTCAGATCTGCATTATCCTGTCTCAAAAGTAATCTATACTCAGCTCTAGATGTCATCATTCTATATGGCTCATTAGTCCCCTTTGTAACAATATCATCTATTAAAACTCCTATGTACCCCTCTGACCTATCAAGTATAAGAGGAGCTTCCCCCTTGAGTTTTAACCCCGCATTTATTCCTGCAATTATTCCTTGAGCTGCAGCTTCTTCATATCCTGAAGTTCCATTTATTTGCCCTGCGAAAAACATTCCTGATATTTTCTTCAATTCTAATGATAACTTAAGCTGAGAAGGTTCTATACAATCATATTCAATTGCATATGCAGGTCTTGTAAACTCTACATTTTCAAGTCCTGCAATAGTCCTATACATCTCAATTTGTACATCTTCTGGAAGAGATGAACTCATTCCTTGTACATACATTTCTTCAGTATTTAATCCCATAGGCTCTATAAATATTTGATGTCTTTCCTTATCACTAAATCTAACAACTTTATCTTCTATAGAAGGACAATATCTTGGTCCTGTCCCTTCTATCTTTCCACCATATAGAGGCGATCTGTGTAAATTTTTCTTTATTATTTCATGAGTCTTCTCGTTTGTATATGTCAAATAACATGGAACTTGATCTATTTTCTTTTCTTCATTCTCAAAAGAAAACATTTCTATTTCGTCATCTCCATTTTGTATTTCCATTTTAGAAAAATCTATTGAATTTTTATTTACTCTTGCTGGGGTACCTGTTTTAAATCTTACTATTTCTATTCCTAGTTTTTTTAATGATTCAGAAAGCTTATTTGCTGGGAAAACCCCATCAGGACCACTTTCATATGAAACCTCTCCAATATAAATTTTGCCCTTTAAATATGTACCTGTTGCAAGTATTACAGCTCTCACATTATATATTGCTCCTATATTAGTTTCTACACTTTTTACCTTACTATCTTCTACTTCTATATTAACAATCTCTGCTTGTTTTATAAATAAATTTTCTTGTTGTTCAAGCATATGCTTCATTTCTATATGATATTTTTTTCTATCAGCTTGTGCCCTTAAAGAATGTACTGCTGGTCCTTTAGACATGTTCAACATTCTAGATTGTATAAAAGTCTTGTCTATATTTTTTCCCATTTCTCCTCCGAAGAGCATCTATCTCTCTTACTAAATGTCCTTTAGATGTTCCCCCTATATTAGGATTACATGGCATATTTGCAATTGCCTCTAAACTTATTGAAAAAAGCAAAGTTTTAAACCCCATTCTTGCAGTTGCAAGTGCTGCTTCACATCCTGCATGACCACCCCCTATTACTGCTACATCATATTCTCCCGCACTATAGCTCATTTTTATTACCTCCATTTATTTTTGCAAATGTTTCTTGTGAAACAAAAAGTTTGTTTGTTCTTAAACTTCCTATTTGCCTATTTCCCTAAGCAAAATTTCTTAAATATTTCGTTTATAATATCTTCTGAAACATTTTCTCCTGTTATTTTTCCTATCTCTTCTAAGATATTTGTTATATTTATTGTTACTATATCTATTGGCATATTTTCTTCTATTGCTTCTTTTGATTTATCTATATTATCTTTCATATTCATTATTGCTTGTTTATGTCTCTCATTTGTTACAGTCAAACTGTCATCAATATTTATTTCATTAAGTCCATACATCTTAGAAATTTCTTCATAAATCTTTTCTATTCCAATACCATTTAATACAGATATTTCAATTATAGGATTGTCTTGTATTTTTTCATATACCTCTTTCTTATCTATGGCAATTGTTTTATCTATTTTATTGAATAAAATAATTGCTTTTTTATTCTTTATTATTTCAAGTATTTTCCTATCCTCTTTTTCAAGTTTTTTACTACTATCAATTATTACTATCACTAAATCTGCTTCTTTTGTTTTTTCTATAGATTTGCTTATTCCAATTTTCTCAATCTCATCATCTGTTTCTCTTATTCCTGCAGTATCAATAATTTTTATTGGAATCCCATCTATTTGAATAAACTCTTCTATTGTATCCCTTGTAGTACCAGGAGTATCTGTAACAATAGCCCTATCATCCCTCAAAATTGCATTTAATAAAGATGATTTTCCAGCATTTGGTTTTCCTATAATTGCAACATTTATTCCTTCTTTTATAATTTTTCCATTCTCAAAAGTTTTTTCCAAAAGTTTTATTTTTTCTTCTATTCTCTCTAAAATTGTTAAAGTTTTATAATTTGTAACCTCTGGTGTATCATATTCAGGGTAATCAATAGAAGCTTCTATATCTACTAATATATCCATTACATCATTTCTAATTTCATTCAAAGCTTTAGATAAATCCCCATTTAATTGCTTAGCAGACGCACTTGCAAGCCTTTCTGACTTTGCATTTATAATATCTACTATAGCTTCTGCTTGTGATAAATCAATCCTTCCATTTAAGAATGCTCTTTTAGTAAATTCTCCGCGGCTCTGCAAGCTCAGCACCATTTTTTAAACATAATTCTAATATCTGTTTCATCACAATATATCCACCATGAGAATTTATTTCGCACATATTTTCCATTGTAAAGGATTTTGGCGCTTTAAAAAAGGAAACTAGTACTTCATCAATTATTTTGTCTTTAGAGACAATATGGCCGTATTTGATCGTGTTTGGTTTTATGTTTACTTTTTCAGACTTAGTCCTAAATATTTTTTCTATAATTTTAAAACTATCCTCTCCACTAATTCTTATTATTCCAATTCCTGCATTACCGAGTAGCCGTAGATATAGCTGCAATTGTACTCATTTATATACTCCCTTTCTTATTTATATTTTTGTGAACTTAAATTTAACTAAGACTCTTTAATTATCAAAATTACGTTTATTGCCTTTCTTTATAATACAATTTTTTATTAATTAAACAAAAAGGCCAAACTAAAGACATATTCAAAACTTTGAATATATAATCCTCACTTTGACCTTAGATTTATATTACATAATTATATTATTTAAAACTTTACTTTAAAGAAATCACAATTTTTCTATGCATTCCCTCTCCTATACTTACTGTTTTTACCTTACTATTATTTTGAAGTTTAGAATGGATAATCTTTCTTTCATAAGGAGTCATAGGTTCTAATGTTATAGGTTTTCTTGTTCTAATAACACTTTTAGCAATTTTTTCTGCTAATTCCTCCAATACTTTTTCTCTTTTCTCTCTATAATTCAAAACATCCAATTCTATTCTAATTCTTTCATTATTGTCTCTAGCTGCAATTGCCATTAATATTGTTTGAAAAGAATTTAAGGTCTCTCCCCTATAACCTATAAGAAAGTCGGCTTTCTTATCATTAATAATTACCTCTATAATATTTTCATGTATATTACATTTGTATTCTACTTTTTCCTTTACTGTATCCATAAAAAACTTATCTAAAAATGCTAATATTCTTTCTTTTGCCTCTTCTAATACTTTTATATCTATTTTAACTTCTTCTATTTTTCTTAATTTATCTTCTTCTTTTCTTCTATCTTCTTTATTGTCTTTTAATTTCATTTCAACTTTAACTACTCTTGGCGCTAATATATCAAAAAAACTTCTTTTTGAATCTTCTTTTAAAATATTTATCTCTACATCATTTTTAGATACTTTTAATTCTTTTAATCCTTTTTCAATAGCTTCATTTGTAGTTTTTCCTTCAAATATTTTTGGTTCAGGCATTTGCACCCTCCTCCTTATCTTTAAAAACTGCATTTAATATTAACCTTTCAGTTGTCATAATTATATTATTAACAAGCCAATATAGTGCTAAACCAAGTGGTGCAACTAATGAAATTGATACCGCAAGTATTGGCATCATGTATGACATATTTCTATTTGTTTGCATCATTATATCATCCATATTAACATCATCTTCTTTAGTCTCTCCGGTCTTCTGCTTCAGCTTTAACCAAATCCTTTTTTTGTTTCTTTTGCATAGATGTTGTAATTCTCATTGAAATAAAAGTAGATATTACATATAAAACAGGAATTACATATGTTTTCCAATCTGATATATCTCTAGATGGTATACTACTTAAATCAAGTCCTAAAAATTCCATATTTATATATACATTTTCATCACTACTTGCTTTTTCTCTAATAATAGATATTTCAGGATAAGCATCTTTTGCCCCTCCTTCATTTATTTCATTAGTATATTGTTCTATAATTTTAGGGTCAACTTTTTTCATATAAGTTAATGGACTTCTTACTAAATAGAATATTGAAAATAACAATATTATTTGAACAATAGCACTAAAACATCCTCCAAATGGATTAACTTTCTCCCTTTTATACACTTCCATCGTTTCTCTCTGAAGCCCTTCAGGATTATTTTTATATTTAACTTGTAATTTTTTTATCTCTTCTTGTACTTTCGCAGTCTTTTTCATTGTTTTTTGTTGACTAATTGATATTGGCAATAATACGATCTTAATTAATATTGTAAATAATATAATAGCCAATCCATAATTCTGTAAAAAACCATATAAAAAGTTTAACAAATATCCAAATAAATTTGCAAAAAATGCTATCATTTGCACTATCCTCCACTACTTTATTTTAATGGGTCATACCCACCTTTTGAAAATGGATTGCATTTAATAATTCTTTTTACACCATAAAAAACTCCTTTAAATGCACCATATTTTTCAATTGCTTGTTTTGTATACTCTGAACAAGTTGGGTAAAATTTGCAGTTATTTCCAAGCATTGGAGAAATATGTTTTTGGTATTTATTTATAAAATAAATTAAAACCTTCTTCAACTGTCTTCCTCTCTACCTCCAAATTTTAGCTTTTATTATACTTGTCCTATTTTATCTAAAATGAATATAATATCTTTTTGAATATCCCTGAATTCTAAAGAGTCTATCTCTTGATTTTTCTTTACTAAGAAAACTAAGCTTTTTCCCACTCCAAACTTATCTTCATTTAATCTATAGCTTTCTTTTATTAATCTTTTTATACGATTTCTTTTTACTGCTTTTCCCATTTTTGTCTTTATTGCAATTCCTATTTTATTTACTTTAAGATTATTGTTTAATACAAAACTTTCTATATATTTTCCAGAATAGTATTTACCCTTTTTTAAAACAAGCCTAAATTCATAATTTTTTTTTAGCATCTCTGTTTTTTTCATATTTCTTACATACAAAAACCTTATGCAAAAAGGACCTAAAACATTTTATTTAGGTCCTACGCTTTTGCTTTTATGCACTTAGTTTTTTTCTTCCTTTTAATCTTCTTGCTTTTAATATATTTCTACCAGATTTTGTTTTCATTCTCTTCATGAAACCATGTTCCTTCTGTCTTTGAATCTTTTTTGGTTGATATGTTCTTTTCATTTTGCACCTCCTACGTTAATTTCTTAAGAATAAATATAACATTAAAATTATACATTATTTAAACTTTACTGTCAAGCTTTTGATTAATTTTTCTTACGGAAATAAGGAAATAATTTTTTCTTTCCACATTTTTTTAGATTTTTTCCACATTCTGCTTGACATTTTTTTCTATTTTTTGATATATTATTTAGTGTTATATAAAAAATAAAGCAAATAAAAATGGAGGAAACAATATGAAAGAAAATTACCAAGAATTAATGAATACAGTTAAAACTCTTGCAAGAGATGGAATGAACTCTATTGCTTATGATACATGGATGTCCTCTCTTGAAATCTTTTCAGTAGAGGGAAATTTGGTAACTCTAATTGTTCCTTCTTCTTTTTTCGCAGATCAACTTAAACCTTATGAATTATACTTACAAAATTGTTTCAAAGCTGCAACTAATAAAATGTATAATATATCCTATATTTCAGCTGAAGATATGAAAAAAATAAATCAAGATTCTATGGTTTTTAGTGTACATAATCAAAATATGTCAACTAATCTTAATCCAAAATATACTTTCAGCACCTTTGTAATTGGGGAAAATAACAAATTTGCACAAGCCGCTGCTTATGCTGTTTCAGAAGCACCAGGAACTTCATATAATCCACTTTTTATTTATGGTGGAGTAGGTCTTGGCAAAACACATTTAGTTCATGCAGCAGGTAATGAAATATTAAGAAGATACCCAAGCAAAAAGATTATATATGTCTCTTCAGAAAAATTCACAAATGATTTTATAAATGGAATAAAAGATAATTCTAATGAAAATTTCAGACAAAAATACAGAAACGTAGATGTCTTAATAATAGATGATATTCAATTTATAGCTGGAAAAGAGGGAATACAAGAAGAATTTTTTCACACTTTTAATGCAATTCGTGAAAATAATGGACAAATAATTTTAACTTCTGATAAGCCACCAAAAGATATAAATCCCTTAGAAGAAAGATTAAAGTCAAGATTTGTAGATGGCCTTTTAGTAGATATTTCTAATGCTAATTATGAAACAAGGCTTGCTATTTTAAGACAAAAAGTACAACTTGAAAGCATTGTAATAGATGATATAGTACTTTCAAATATCGCAACTAAAATTGACACAAATATTAGAGAGTTAGAGGGGACTTTAAATAAAATAGTTGCAAAAGCAACCTTAACACATAGTCCAATAACATTTGAACTTGCTGAAAATGCTATTGCAGATATAATTGCTCATAAGGAAAAAGTTATTTCTTCTGATTATATAAAGACAACTGTTTCCAAATATTTTAATATTGATGTTAAAGATATGGATAGTTCAAAACGTTCTAATGATATAGCATTTCCTAGACAAATTGCAATGTTTTTATGCCGTGAACTTGCAAAAATGCAATATAAAAATATAGGAAATAACTTTGGAAATAGAGATCATTCAACTGTTATGCATGCTTGTAGTAAAATCGAGCTAGAAATAAAAAATAATAAAGAAACATTTATGCATGTGGATAATTTAAAAAATATTATAATGAAACCAACAGAGGTATAATATCAAATAAAACTATTATTTACTAAAAATTTCTGTTTGTAAAAATAATCATAATAAAATAATTCTCAAATCTTACTTACGGACAAGCCCCATACATTATGCACACAATTTTGTTTATAACCTGTTTATAATATGTTTATATATTAGTTATTCACTTTTTTAATTTTTTATTGTGTATATGTTTTAAAGTTATCAACAAGTTATAGACAATAATTTACCTTACGGACAGTATGTCCTACTTCAGTTTTCCACACAATTAACACACCTACTAATACTACTACTAAAAATATTATATAAATATAAAGGAGGAAAAGCCCATGAAATTTGTATGTGAAAAAACAAATTTAATTAAAGCCATTAATTCCGTAGTAAAAGGTGTATCTTCTAAAACACCAATGCCAATATTAGAAGGTATACTAATTCAAACAAATGATAATCAAGTAAAATTAACAACCTATGATTTAGAATTAGGTATAGAATATGTAATAGACTGTGAAGTAATAGAACAAGGAAATACAGTAGCTAATGCAACAATGTTTAGTGAAATTATAAAAAAACTTCCAGACACAGAAATTACAATATATTTAGATGACAAAGATTTACTTGTAATAGAATGTGAAGGATCCTTATATAAACTTGCAACAATGAATCCAGTAGAATTTCCAGAACTTCCTAATATAGAAGAGGAAAATTCTATTTCTTTAGAACAAAAAACATTAAAAGAAATGATTGGAAAAACAATATTTGCAGTAAGTACAGAAGTACATAGACCAATATTTACAGGATGTTTGTTTGAAATAAAAAATGGAAAGATAAATGTAGTTGCAGTAGATCGGATATAGGTTAGGATGGAAAAATAAAGTATTAGAAGAAAATATAAACGATTTTAAAGTGGTAATACCAGGAAAAACGTTAAGTGAAGTTAATAAGATAATATCAGATTCATTTGAAAAAATAAGAATAAGTGTAGCTAAAAATCAAGCATTATTTGAAATGGAAAACTGTAAAATAGTTACAAGATTATTAGAAGGAGAATTCTTAGATTATGAAAAAGTAATTCCGAAAACATGGGAAACAAAAGTAAGAGCAAATAAAAGAGAATTACAAGAAAGTTTTGAAAGGGTAAGTTTAATTTCAATGTCTAGCATAGAGAAAGAGAGAAAATATCCAGTAAAAGTAGACATAGAAATAGGAAAAATTGTAATATCTTGTAAAAATCAAGCAGGAGATGCTAAAGAAGAAATATTATTAACAACAGAGGGAAAAAACTTAGAGGTAGGGTTTAATCCAAAATATTTCTTAGATGCATTAAAGGCAATAGAGGATGAAGAAATATTTATAGAATTTGGAAGTAGTTTATCACCATCTATTATAAAATCAGTAGAAGATACAGGAGATTATGTATATATGATTTTACCAATAAGAATACAAGAATAGAGGAATACATATGTATATAAATAAAATAAATCTTACTAATTTTAGAAATTATGAAGAACAAGAAGTGATTTTAGATAAAAATATAAATATATTTTATGGAAATAATGCACAAGGAAAAACAAATCTTTTAGAAGCAATTTATTTGTGTGCAATAGGGAAGTCTTATAGAACAAATAGAGATAAAGAATTAGTTAAAGAAAATAAGGGATTTTTAACAGCAAGTGTACAGTATGAAAAAAAAGATAGAGAAGGTAAAATAAGTGTAAATATATCAGAAAAGAAGGTTATTTCTGTAAATAATATAAAAATAAAAAAAATGAGCGAAGTGTTAGGAAATATAAATGTTGTTTTATTTAATCCTGATGATATAAATATATTTAAAGAAGGACCATCTAAAAGAAGGAGAATTTTAGATGTAATGATAAGTCAGCTAAGACCTTCATATATATATAATTTAAATATTTATAATAAAGTATTAGAGCAGAGAAACAATTATTTAAAACAAATAAAATATGAAAATAAATCTGAGGAAATGCTTGAAATTTGGGAACTGAAACTTGCAGATTATGCAGATGTTATAAATGCATATAGAAAAGAATTTGTGGAAAAGATAATGAACAAAATAGTAAATATACATGAAAAAGTAACTAACAACAAAGAAGAAATAAAAATAGAATATACTTCTGATTTTAGAAGTAAAGAAGAATTTATAGAAAAAATGAAAAAAAATAGAAAAACGGATGTAATTAGAGGATTTTCAGGAATTCGGAATCCATAGAGATGACTTAAAATTATATATAAATGGAAAAGAACTTCGGCATATATGGTTCTCAAGGACAACATAGAAGTGCAATTTTATCTATAAAACTTAGTGAATTAGAAATAATAAAAGAAGACGTAGATGAAAATCCAATTTTATTATTAGATGACTTTATGTCAGAGCTTGATAAAGAAAGAAGAGAAAATTTTTTAGAAGATGTAAAAGATACTCAAATAATAATTACCTGTACAGATAAATTAGAAATAAAAAATGAGAAAAAGAAGAATTTTTTTGTAGAAAATCGGAAAGATAAAAAGTATTTGATTTTTTTTGAAAACAATAATATAATGTATAAGATTTAAGAAAAACAAAAGTTACAACTTAGAAAGGAATGATAAACAATGGAAAAGGTAAATCATGAATATGGAGCAGACCAAATACAAGTGTTAGAAGGGCTAGAGGCGGTAAGAAAGAGACCACGGAATGTACATAGGAAGCGTTTCTATAAGAGGTTTACATCACCTAGTTTATGAAATAGTAGATAATAGTGTTGACGAAGCATTAGCAGGATATTGTAAAAATATAAATGTAACAATAGAAGAAGGAAATATAATATGTGTTAAAGATGATGGAAGAGGAATACCAGTAGAAAAACATGAAAAAACAGGAATTTCTGCGGCTGAAACTGTTTATACAATACTTCATGCCGGAGGAAAATTTGGTGGAGATAGTGGATATAAAGTATCAGGAGGTCTTCATGGAGTTGGATCATCTGTTGTAAATGCATTATCTGAATGGACAGAAGTTACAATAGAAAGAGACCGGTGGAAAGTATCAAATGACATTTGAAAGGGGAAAAACTGTAAAATCACTTGAAAGAATAGGAGATTCTGATAAAACAGGAACAACAGTAAGATTTTTAGCAGATTATACAATATTTGAAACACTTGAATATGAATATGAAGTTCTTGAAAAAAGACTAAGAGAAGTAGCATTTTTAACAAAAGGATTAAGAATAATAATAGAAGATAAAAGAAAAAGTAAAGATAATGAAAATGAAGAAGTAGAAGTTGACGAAAATGGACAAGCAATTGAAAAACCAGCAAAAATAAAAAAGGCAGAATTTTGTTTTGAAGGTGGACTAAATTCATTTGTTGAATATTTAAATAAAAATAAGGAAAAAATACATCCATTACCAATATATATTGAAAAGGATGGAGAAGTACCGATAGAAATTGCAATTCAATATACAACAGCATATTCAGAAAATATATATACATTTGTTAACAATGTAAATACAATAGAAGGAGGAACACATCTAGAAGGATTTAAAAGAGCTGTAACAAAAGTATTTAATGAGTATGCAAGGTCTCATAATATTTTAAAAGAAAAGGATATGAACTTAGTTGGAGAAGACATAAGAGAAGGAATGACAGCTGTTGTATCAGTAAAGGTAAAAGAGCCTCAATTTGAAGGACAAACTAAAACAAAGCTTGGAAATAGTAATGTTACAGGTATAGTTTTAAATGCAGTAAGTGAAAGTTTAGGAGCTTTTTTAGAAGAGAATCCAAATGTTGCAAAAGCAATCTTGGAAAAATGTATAAGTGCATTTAGAGCAAGGGAAGCAGCAAGGAAGGCAAGAGAATTAGTTAGAAAGAAAAACTCAATGGAAGGATCAACACTTCCTCGGTAAACTTGCAGATTGTAGTAGTAAAGATCCAGATGAATGTGAAGTATATATAGTCGAGGGAGATTCTGCAGGAGGAAGTGCAAAACAAGGAAGAGATAGAAAATTCCAAGCAATACTTCCATTATGGGGAAAAATGCTTAACGTTGAAAAATCTAGAGCAGATAAAATATATGGAAATGATAAACTTCAACCAGTGATACTTGCAATAGGAGCAGGAATAGGAGCAGACTTTGATATTACAAAAATAAGATATGGAAAAGTAATAATAATGGCAGATGCTGATGTCGATGGAGCACATATTAGAACATTACTTTTAACATTCTTCTTTAGATATATGCGTCCATTAATAGAAAATGGAAATGTATATTTGGCACAGCCACCACTATACAAATTTTCTAAAAAAGGTATGGAAGATCTTTACTGGTATGAAGATGATATGTCAGGTGCATTTAAAATACTAGAAGAAAGAGGAGTAGCAAGAGACACAGTAAGTATACAAAGATATAAAGGTCTTGGAGAAATGAATCCTGATCAACTTTGGGAAACGACAATGGATCCAGAAAGAAGAATTCTTATAAAAGTAAAATTAGATGATGCAATGAAAGCAGATGAAACATTTACACTTCTTATGGGAGACGAAATTGAGCCAAGAAGACAATTCATAGAAGAAAATGCTAAATATGTAAAGAATTTGGATATATAAAGCTTGACATAATAATAATGAGATAATATAATGTAAATATGTTAAAAGTGCGATGCATTTGAGGTGAGGGAAAGCCACCGAAGTATCCAACACTTTTTTGAGACTACGAAGCTAAAACAACTAAGAAAAAAGCCTTTCCCTAGGTAGTCAAGTGGTGATCTATTAGATTGCCACTTTTTTAATATATAAAAATAAAGATAGAGCTAATACTTAAGATAATTTTCTTAAGTATTAGCTCTATAAAACTAATATTAATCTTAGGCTAGAACTAATATACCAAGCTTTTTCATTTAATATATATTGCTATATAACTAAACAATCAGCCAAATACATTAATCTTTCGCTCGACTATAAGTACACCCATAATACATATATTCATCCAAAACGAGGGACTAATAACACGAACTATAAGATATAAATATAATCTTAACTTCGAATATATCCTATATAATTTAGCCACATATAAAACAAAAATAAAATGCAACTTACATACAAAGGATACACTCTCATCGCCGGCAAAATATAACCTAAAAGCAAAGCTATATTTCACCTTTGCACGAACAATACAAAGCTCTAAAATAAACCTCATATTGCTCTTAGTCCAACTAATATTAATTTTATAATAATATTGTTAGCAAAATTAAGAAAAATATTTAAGTAAAAAATTAACAAAAAATCCAAAATAATACAAAAAGTTGATACTTTATGTTAAATATGATATAATAAAAGTAGATTTTAAACAAAAGCAAAAAGTAAAAAAAGCCATATTTGGCGTTTGAAAAAGGAGAGAGACAAATGGAAAGAATGGTAGAGTATTATGACTACAGAGAAACAGTAAGTGAAATGCTTTTTCGGAATTTAGGAAAAGTGCTTACAGTTGTAACGGTTGGTTTTGTATTTACAGTAATGATGATAGCTGTAAACGGAAATATGGAGATTGAAAACTTAGAGCGGAGCTTGAAAATGGAGCAAATTACTCAAAGAATTCAAAGAGCCATATGTTCAGAAAAGCCAATCATGGTCCAAAAGCCGAAGCTTGTAGTCGAAGCAATTGAAAAAGAAACAGAAATCTTTGAGGAAACAGAAGAAGTAGCAGAAATAGAAGATATTCAAGAAGAAGTAACAGAAAACAATGAAGTAGTAGAAGTAGAAGAAACTGCAAAGGCTAGCATTACTATTTTATCTGCAGAGGAGATAACAGAGGCAAAATCCATAAATTATAATCCTTCAGCAGAGGGAAAAGAAAGGCTTTGTAAAGTAGTTTTTGCAGAAGCCGGAATTGAAAGTTTTATGGGTCAAGTTTTAGTTGCAAATGTTGCGTACAATAATATGATAGCACATGGATACACAGATTTGACTCAGGAACTCAAAGAAGGCAGATATTCTTGTATTGTAAATGGAGTAGTTTACAATGAAGGAAAACCGGTAGAAATAGAAGATATTCCTCAAAGCGTAAAAGACGCAGTAGAAGAGGCACTTAGAAATGACTACACTGAAGCTGTTTTAAAGGCAGAGGCCGAGAGACTTGGTATCACAGATAGTAAATACTGGGAAGGTGGAGCTATATACTTTTGTGCACCTGGCTGTGAAGGAAGAGAAAATGTAGAAGTAAAGTTTCAGCTTGGTGGTCATATGTTCTATCGAGATTGGAAGAAGTAAAAAGGGCAAGGAGGATATAACCTCCTTGCTTTCTCCATTTTAAACACAAAGCTCGAAATTTGTCGAAATCTTTTCCTTGACAAAACAAAATAAAAATTGTATAAACATGAATAGAAAATTATAATTCAAAAAGTTTTATTCAAAAATTTTAATTTCTAAGATTAAAAACCACTAAATTTTAAAATTAAATAAGGAGAAATATATGCAGAAGAAAGAAAAAATATCTTTGCAAGAATGGATTCCATTGGATAATATCTTAGATAAAGGAATTATCAGGTTAAAGACAGGAGAATTTATTAAAATTATAAATATAGTCCCCATAAATTATAATTTAAAATCGGATTTAGAAAAGATAGGAGTTTTAAACTCATACAAAACATTTTTAAAAACCTGCAATTTTGATATTCAAATAATAGTACAAAGTAGCAAATCGGATTTATCAAAACATATTTCTAAAATCAAAGAAACTGTAAATAAAGAAAATAATTTAAATCTTTTAAAAATTTCAGAAAACTATATAAATTTTATAACAAAAATAAATAATGAAAAGAAATCTTCTTCAAAAAATTTCTATATTGTAATTAAAAATATAGCAAGACAAGAATTAAAAGAGAATGGGGAAAAAATTGCTATATCAGAATTAAATGAAAACTTTTTTAAAATAAAAGAATGCTTATCAAGATGTGGAAATATGGCATATGAAATAGAAGAAAAAGAAGAATTAAAAGAGATATTATATACTTTTTTTAGTACTAGAAAAAACTTCTTAACATAGTAAAAGGAGGGAAAATCAAATAAAAGAGATTAATATAAGAAAAGAAAAACAAGAAATAAAAAAAGAATTTGAATTCATACAAGGAGCACTTTATGATAAAGATTTTATAACACCCTCATATATAGATTTAAGTAATCCTAAATTTATTGAAATAGATGAAATGTACTATTCCACACTAATTTGTGTTAATTATTATAGAGAGCAAGAAGAAATCATACTAAAAAGTTTGATTGATACAAATATAAATATGAATATATCAATATTTTATGAGAAACAAGATAGTTATAAAACAATAAGAGATTTAACATATCATATAGGAAATGTAGGAGTTGAGTTAAAGGAAGGAAATCAAAATAAACAAGATATAGACATAGCCGCATTTAGCTATAATGATGCAAGATACATAAGAAGAGAAATGCAAGTCAATGGAGAAGAAATCTATTATATGTATATATATCTAACAGTATTTTCTAATGATAAAAGAGAACTCGAATATCTAATAAATAAAGTAGAAGGAATATCACAAAGTAAAGGAATTCGGGACAAGAAGAGCATATTTTAGAGAAGAGCAAGGATATATTTCTACACTTCCTCTTATGATAAATCAAAATGAAATAAAAAATGTATCAAAAAGAAATATTCTAACAAGTGGACTTGTTTCAACATATCCATTTATATCATCTTCAATTTTTGACGAAAATGGAATATTTATTGGAACAAATATATATAATGATTCTTTAGTATTTATAGATAGATATAATACAAGAAAATATAAAAATGCAAATATATGTATATTTGGGACAAGTGGTGCACGGAAAATCTTATTATACAAAACTTATGATACTTAGAAATAAATTACTTGCAATAGAACAATATATAATAGACCCAGAAAGAGAATATATAAATATATGTGAAAATTTAGAAGGAACATTACTTAAAATAGGACCAATATCAGATACATATATAAATGTTTTTGATATAAGAAAAGAAAGTGTAGAAGATGCAGGGACAGGGTATTTAGCTACAAAGATTCGGAAAACTAATAGGATTTTTTAATTTAATATTTGGTGAAATGGATGAAGAAGAAAAAGCAATAATTGAGGAAAAATTAATAGAATGCTATAAACTGAAAGGAATAACATTTGATGACAAAACTTTATATAAAGAGCAAAATGGAGAAAAGAAATTTAAGGAAAGCAGGGATATGCCGATACTTGAAGACTTGTATAACATACTTGAAGAACATGGAGAAACAAAAATTTTTAAAGTAAAATTAATCCCATTTATAAAAGGGTCATTAAAGTTTTTAAACAATTATACAAATGTAGAATTAGAAAACAACCTAATAATAGCAGATATATATGAATTAGGTGAAGAAAATATAAAGTATCGGCATGTATATATTTACAGAACTTTTTTGGGATAAGATAAAGATAAATAGAGCTACTAAAAAAGCAATTTATTTAGATGAAATTTGGAGACTAATCGGAGTTACCTCAAATAAATACGTTGCAAGCTTTATATATAAGATATTTAAGACAATAAGGAAGTATGGAGGAAGTGCTGTTGCAATAACACAAGATATATCAGACCTTTTTAGTTTAGAAAATCGGAACATATGGAAAAAGTATATTAAACAATTCAAGCATAAAAACTTTTTTCTCACTGGAAGAAGAAAACATAAAAATATTATGTGAATACTCAAATTTATCTGAAAAAGAAAAAATAGAGATAAAAACCCTTAAAAGAGGAGAATGTTTAATGTTTGCTCGGAGATGATCATATACTTACGAAGATAGAATCAGATGAATTTGAAAAGGAGATAATAAGTTAAAATGAAGAAGATTATAACAGCAATAGGCGAAAAAGAGTTAAATGATATATTAAGGGAACTAGAAGGAATAGAAGTAAAAACTTCAGACATTATATATCAAGAAGGAATAATAGAAGCTTTAGACAAATATCCAGATATAAATTTAGTTATTATAAAAGAAGATATCATTGGAAATATCCAGATAGAAGAACTAATAAGAAATATAATAATTGTAAAGGAAAATATTGAAATACTAATAATTACAGATGAAAATGAAAACTATAAAGGAATAAAACAAATAGTAAAAATAGTAGACAAAAATAAAGATTATGTAAAGGAAGTTACAAAGTATTTAGAAAAAGAAAACTACATAAAACAAAAAAATGAAACCATATCATTCAAGCATATAGAAAAACAAAAAGAAGAAATAGTAAATAAAGATGATATAGAAACTAAAAAGAAAATATACAAGGAAAAGAAGTTAAAAATAAATAAAAAACAAATTATAACAATAATTGGAAGCTCAGGCGTTCGGAAAAACAACGTTTATTTCTATATTATCTAAATTGATTCCCAAAAATAAAATTCTAATTATAGACTTTGACCTAATAAATAATAATATACATTCAGTTTTTGGAGTAAAGCAAATCTCGAAAGAAATGAAAGAAAAAATAAAAGATCATGAATTCTTAAATGAGTTTAGACTAAAAGAGAGTAATATAAAAAAACTAAAAGTAAGAATAGATAGAAATATAGACCTTATATCAAAAACAAAAATCATATTTGATAAAAAATATATTGTAAAAGAAGAAAGAATAAGAATTATGCTAGAGGAGTTAACAAAAAATTATGATCTGATATTAATAGATACAAGTTCAGATACAAAATATAGAGAATTAGTAAAGATTTTAACTGCATTAAGTAATAAAGTAATATGCTTAATTGAGGGGAATATAATAAGCATAAGAAAAACCATGAATTTGTTAAAGGAGTTTGAAGAACAAAGAAGTAAAATAAAATTAGTGTATAACAAAAAAAGTAAATATACATTAAGTACAAGTATATTAAAAATTATATTCTTAAAATTCAAACTAATAGGAACTCTTGAATATGAAATAGAATATAACAAGATCATAAATAAAAGCGTAAAGATACTATATATAAATAAAAATATAAGAAATGAATTTAAAGAAATTATAAGAAACATATAAACATAAAATAAATATGTAAAGTGTAGGAGGTAACATAAGTGAAAATAGAAGAAATAGCAACAGAAGTAAAGAATGAAACAAATAACAATCTGGAAAATACATTTTCTACAGAACTTCGGAGAAGTAACAATAGAAGAAAAACAAAATAAGTTTTTAGAAGGAACTTTTGGAAAGATAGTAAACACAGGATTAGATGTGGCTCTAAGAGCAATACTTCCAAATGCAATAGAAAATGAAGTTATACGGAATAAAAAATGTAATAATAAATGATGGATTTAAAGAAGGAATAAAAGCAGCAATTAACTCAGCAAAGGATATTGGAAAAAGCGTAACAGGGATATTTACAGGAAAATTTGACACAGTATCACAAGCATATAATACGATTAAATCAGGAGGAATAATAGATAGTGCATCAAAGCTTGTAGATAATGCAGTAAAATCAGCTCAGGACAATAATTTAATTAAAGCGTCAACAGCAAAACTGATTAAAAAGAGTAAAAATGTAGTAAAAGATTGTATTTCTAGCAAAATTGAAGAAGATTTCATGGAACAGGTAGATGGGGTAGAAAAGGTGGGAAAATATATTAACAATTGGAATTCATGTTTAGAACAGAAAGATTTAACTGGAATGAAAAGGGAATATAACAAAATAACTAAAAAACTTGATACTCTTTTGCCACTTGAAAGTACTTTAAAACAAGCAAGGTCAATTGAAAATATACAAATGCTTATAAAAAATAAAGGAGGAACACTTGATAATATAACAGAGGAAGAATTAAATCTTGCACAGATAATTTAATCATTTTCTCTTAAATTACGTAAACGAAACTCTTGCAAAAAATTCCCTTTTTTTATATAATAGCCGTAGGATAAAAAGGAAGGAATGTGAAAGAATGGACAGACCAGATGAAACAATAATCGAGAGAGACATCGAAAAAGAAATGAAAACAGCATATATTGACTATGCCATGAGTGTTATAGTTGCACGTGCTTTGCCAGATGCAAGAGACCGGACTAAAGCCTGTACATAGAAGAATTTTATATTCAATGCATGAGGATGGAATTACTTCGGACAAGCCATATAGAAAATGCGCAAATACAGTAGGATCTGTTTTGGGTAGATATCACCCACATGGAGATGCAGCAGTATATGATGCAATGGTAAGAATGGCACAAACATTTAGCTTGAGATACCCATTAATAGATGGACATGGAAATTTTGGTTCTATAGATGGAGATCCAGCAGCAGCCATGAGGTATACGGAAGCAAGGATGTCAAAGATTGCAAACTATATGATGAGTGATATAGAAAAAAACACAGTAGATTTTGTACCAAACTATGATGATAGATTACAAGAGCCAAGTGTACTACCTGCAAGACTTCCAGCACTTTTACTTAATGGTTCTTCAGGAATTGCAGTAGGAATGGCAACAAATATTCCACCACATAACCTATCAGAAGTAGTGGACCGGACTAATTAAAGTAATAGAAGATGATGAAGTTACAAATGAAGACTTAATGAAAATTATAAAAGGACCTGATTTCCCAACAGGAGCGACAATACTTGGAAGAGAGGGAATAAAAGAAGCATATACGACAGGTAGAGGAAAAATCATAATGAGAGCAGAAGCGGAAATAGAGGAGATGGCAGGAAATAGGCAAAGAATAATCATAACATCACTTCCATATCAGGTAAATAAAGCAAGACTTCATAAACATATAGATGAATTAGTTCGAGACAAGAAGATAGAAGGAATATCTGCGATAAGAGATGAGTCAGATAGACAAGCTAATGTAAGGCTAGTTATTGAGTTAAAAAGAGAAGCTAATGCTCAAGTTATATTAAATAGATTATATAAATTTACGCAAATGCAAGAAACATTTGGGGCAATAATCCTTGCATTAGTTAAAGGAGTTCCAAGAATATTAACTTTAAAACAATGCTTAGAATGTTTTATTGACCATAGAAAAGAAGTTGTAGTTCGTAGAACTAAATTTGAGCTTGATAAAGCAGAAGCAAGAGCTCACATATTAGAGGGATTAAAAATAGCAATAGATAACATTGACGAAGTAATAAAAATAATCAGAGGTTCTTATGATGATCCAAAAGAAAGATTGATGGAAAGATTTGGATTTACAGATATTCAAGCACAAGCAATTCTAGATATGAGATTAAAAACTTTATCTGGATTACAAAGAGAAAAGATAGAAGAAGAATATAACGAACTAATGAAGCTAATAGAGCATTTAAAGGCAGTTCTTGCAAGTGAAAAGTTAGTCTTTGATATAATAAAAGAAGAATTACTTGAAGTAAAAGAAAAATATGGAGACGATAGAAAAACAAAGATAGTAGCAGCACAAGGAGAATTAGACGAAGAAGCATTAATCAAAGAAGAAGAAACAGTTATTACTTTAAGCCATTTTGGATATATAAAGAGAATGCCAATAGATACATATAAAAGCCAAAAAAGAGGTGGAAAAGGAATAACAGGAATGACAACAAGAGAAGAAGACTTCGTAAAGAAAATATTTACAGCTTCAACACATGATACAATAATGTTCTTTAGCAATAAAGGAAAGTTATATAGACTAAGAGGCTATGAGATACCAGAGGCACGGAAGAACAGCAAAAGGAACAGCAATAGTGAATCTTTTAAGCCTAGATCCAGGAGAAAAAGTTTCAGCAATAATACCTATTCAAAACTTTGCGGATGGTAAATACTTACTTATGGCAACAAAAAATGGTATTATAAAGAAAACGCCGCTTGCTGAATATGACTCTACAAGAAAAACAGGTCTTCAAGGAATAGCTTTAAAAGACGATGACGAGTTAATCGAAGTAAAACTTACAGATGGCGAAGATAATGTTGTAATGGTAACAAGAGAAGGTTTATGTATTACATTTGACGAAAAAGATGTAAGGCCAATGGGAAGAGTTTCTCAAGGAGTTATAGGAATAAAGCTAAATAAAGACGATGAAGTAATAGGAATGCAATCAATAGTTGCAGGAAGCAAACAAACACTACTTACAATTACTGAAAATGGTTTTGGAAAGAGAACAGAACTTGACGAATATAGAGTGCAAATAAGAGCAGGAAAAGGCGTTATAACATACAAAATTACACCTAGAACTGGAAAAGTAATAGGAGTAGAATTAGTAGACGAAGACGACGATATAATGCTTGTTACAGATACAGGAACAATAATAAGAATAAACGTATCAGAGATAAGTATACTTGGAAGACCAACACAGGGTGTAACACTAATGAGAACTAACGAGGGCAGAGTAGTTAGTATAGAGAAGATAGCAGAAGAAAAAATAGACGAAGAAGAAAGTAAATAAAAATGACACCACCAGTAGTTAGAAGAACTCTATCTACTGGTGGATTTTTTGAAATTTCGTGAGATTTTTTGAAGCAGAACTACTTAAAATTAATTCTAGCTGTAAGATTACCGCAAATATCATAGGTTTTACTGACATCAAGGTAAGATTTACGAATGCTTTCGATACAAAACTCGTATCCAGTCTCCGAGTTTAAAACCTGTATGATGTCGCCAACGATAAAAGCTGACACTCTTGATAACTTGTAACCTAACTCATTTAAATACTGTGATTTCCAAATTTTAAAGTCAGCCGTACCCATTTCTGCATGGCGAGACTTAATTAATTCGGAAGACTCAGACAAGTCAAAAAGGCTACAGTCAATAGAAAACCAGTAACGTGTGCAAAGTGTAACGTTTTTAATCATCTTATCAATAGGATGATTAAGGGCAGAGTAGTATTTCAGAGCGTCTTCCGCAGAGGAATATACTTCTCTTTTGTAGGTGATTGTAATCCAGGCCGGTATAGCTACAGTCCGAATTTCGGCTTGTAAATTTTCTAACTTCCGAAATTCTTCATTTATACGTTCCACTTGCAAAGTTAACAGTTGCTTAGGATTAGAATTCTCTTTTCCCATTTTTATACCTCACTTTCAAATTTTTTGCTTCATTGGAAGCTACTATAACCTAATTATACTACAATTTTACATAAAATGCAAATTGTTGATTTATGCCATGGGAATCTTTTTTCTTTATTAATGTTGATAATTTATAGAGTTTATTATATAATAAACATGTAACATTAAGAAAGGAGAGCCAATTATATGGAAAATAAAATTTATACATTTGAAGAAATAAAAGAAATCGCAAAAGTTATATTTGAAAAATATAAAATAAAAAAGGCTTATTTATTTGGCTCTTATGCTAGAAATGAAGCAAAAGAAGATTCAGATATTGATATAATGATAGTAAAGGAAAATTCTAATATAACCACATTATTAAATCTAGCAGAATTTGAAACAGAGTTGCAAAATGCACTACATAAAAATGTCGATGTAATTATAGAAGAGACTTATTTAGATAATGCAGTTGAAGAAAATAAATATGGGAAACTTGCCAAAGAGATCTTTTTTAAACAAGTAAAAAAAGATAGGAGAGTATTATATGACTAATTTAGATAGAAGAACAACAATTTTATTACATATTCAAAAATATTGCACAGAAATAGAAGAAAATTTTAAATTTTTCGGTACACAAGTTGATACTTTTAAAAAGAATAATATTTTTAGAGATTCAATATCAATGAAAATCTTTCAAATAGGAGAATTAACAAAAGAATTAGACAAAGACTATAAAGAATTTATATATAAAACAGAAAACGAAGTGCCATGGAAAAATATTATCCGTATGAGAGAAAGATTTGCACATCACTATGGAGAGATGAATTTAGAAATTATATTTAATACAGCCATTTATGATATACCAAAACTAAATGATTTTATACAAAAGGAATTGGGAAATATTACTGATTAAACTCATTTGTATAGGAAAACGCTGGCAATTATTTCAATTGCCAGCGTTTGTAAATTTCGAGATATGACATAAAGAAATGATTATTTGAGAGCAAATTCAAAGTTAACCGCGATATCGACAAAAGATCCGTCATCATTTGTGCTATAAAGGGCATCAATGCTTTTAAATGTAAAGTCATATCCAGTATATGAAGTTACAATTTGCATAGCCCTTTTAGCTATAGGTTTTAATGTTTTAGATAATTTAGGCTTGAAATTTTCAAGATAATCACATCTCCAGACATAAAAGTCTTTAGTGGACATGGTAGATTCATGGCTGTTGTATTCTTCAGCATATGCGGATAAATTCATAAAATTGCTTGCATTAATAAAGCAATAATATGAAGAGCAAAGCTGAAGTTTAGGCAAATAGCCACTAACGACTGTTTCGAATTCTTCCGAAGCCATGCCTTCCAAGAACTCAAGAGCAACCTTTTTTATTTTCAGTTCCCTTTCGTCTAATTCATTAGACATATCCTTTTCTAACCTTTTTGTAGCCCTTTTAGCGCAAACCTTAATCTTACGATGCAGATTGTCTAAAATCCGTAGCTCGTTATTAACCTTTTTTAACTGCACTTGCATTTCAGCATTAGCACTTAGAATGTCCTTTCCCATTAGTTATACCTCACTTTCAATTTTTCTGTTCACTTGTGAACGAATACATTAATTATACTATAATTTTACATAAAATGCAAATTGTTTGAAGTTATAACTAGAATATGATATAATAATATTAGGTATCCTAAGGGAAAAATGGCAAAAGGAGGAAGTAAACTATGGAAGACATCGGTAATGCTCTTGCTGCTTTATTAGCACTTTGTATCGCATTTAAGTTTGGAAGATTAAGAATTCCGTGGTAAGACCTTTAGCAAAACGGCAGATTCAAATTCTGCCGTTTTGTTTTATCTATAAATTTATTTAGTAGCTATATTTGCAAAATCATTATTTACAACCTTATCATATGGAGCTTTTTGTTTCAATTCTCCTGCTTCTTGTATGATAGTTTGAAGAAGATCAAAGCCTTCTTCTGATAAATAAGGTGTTTTATTCCATACATCTATTTCCTTATATCTATTCAAAACAGTAATAACTAAATCTCTATCAGTATTTGGGAAGTATGATATAATAGCGTCAGCTACTTCCTCGGTAGAATGTGAATCTACCCATTTTTGACCTTTGTAAATAGCATTTGTAAACTTCTGTATAACATCTGGATTTTTTTCTATATAACTTTTCTTAGCAAAATATGCAGTGTAAGGAAGCTCTTCAGTTTCTTTGCCGATAGAAGCTACGATATAACCTTTTCCAGCAATTTCTGTACTTGATGCAGTAGGTTCAAATAGAGCCACATAATCAGCATTACCTGCTGAGAAAGCACCCGCCATTAAGTCAAAACTAATGCTGTCATCTAAAGATACATCAGTTTTAGGATCAATACCATATTTCTTTAATACATATTCAAGAGTCATATAAGGAACTCCACCTTTTCTTCCAGGAATAATAGTAGACCCTTTTACATCTTGCCATTTGAAGTTTGGATTTTCCTTTCTACTTACTAAAAAAGAACCATCTCTTTTTGTAAGTTGTGCGAAGACCTCTGTATGATCTTCCTTTCCTTCGTTATAAACATAAATTGAAGCTTCAGGTCCAGCAAAACCAATATCACTTTGATTTGCTAGGACTGAGGTCATAACAGCATCTGCACCTTGAGCTGTTGTAAGTTCTATTTTTAAGCCTTCTTCTTCAAAGAATCCTTGACTCAAGGCTACATATTGTGGTGCATAAAATATAGAACGAGTTACTTCACTTAAAGCAACAGTTTTCATTTCAGTATCAGCTGAGTTTTGAGTTTTCATATAAAACATACAAGTAACAATTGCGATTAAAGCAAATAAAATAGCAAATGAAATAATTAACTTTTTCAAGCTTTCATCCTCCTCTTTAAAATAAGTTTTTCTAAAAGTACAACACTTTTATACATAAGAGCAGCCATTATTCCAAGTATTATAACACTTGTCATAACAAGGTCTAATTGGAAAACTTGCCCTCCATATACGATTAAATAACCAAGTCCTGCTTTTGAAACTAAGAATTCTCCAGAAATAACGCCTACTAGAGATAAGCCGAATATTAATCTTCAGAGAGTTAATAAATGTAGAAATATTAGCAGGGATTACAATTTTACTTAGCACCTGTAGTTTATTTGCACCTAAGGTTTTTGCCATCTTAATTTTTTCTTTATCAGTATTCATGAAACCGGTGCAAAATATCTAATATTGTAACAATTAATGAAATGGCAAGAGCCATAACTATAATTGCGGAAGTTCCAGATCCAACCCAAATAATTATTATTGGTCCGAAGAGCAACTTTTGGCAAACTATTTAATACCACCAAAAATGGGTCAAATACTTTTGATAAAAATTTGGAAAGCCATAAAATGATAGAAATAAGGATGCCGAGTAATGTTCCAAATGTAAAACCAATAGTAGTTTCATACATCGTTACACCTAAATGTTTAAGTAAGTCATTAGCACTTAAATTCATAAAGGTTTTAAATATTCTACTTGGTTGGCTACTAATAAAACTATCTATAATTTTTAAATTAGCTAAAACTTCCCAAATTAATATAATAGTAAGTAAAATTCCGAACTTGAGTTACAAAAACAGCAATTTTATTTATCTTAATTTTTCTTAAGTATTTTTTTCTATCTATAGATATGAATTTATCACGCATGTACATCTAGCTCCTTCCAAAGACAATCAAAGTATTCACTAAATTTAGGACTTTTTCGGCAGTTAATTGGTGTTCGATTTTGAATATCATCAAAATCGATTTTATAGACCTTCTTAATTTTAGCTGGTCTATTAGTTAAAACAATAACTTTATCTGACATACTGATACTTTCTGATATATCATGAGTTACTATAATGGCTGTAATTTGTTCTTCCCTAAGGATTTTGTAAATGTCATTTGTTACCATCATTCTTGTTTGATAATCTAAAGCAGAAAAAGCTTCATCTAGCAATAGAATTTTAGGTCTAACAGCAAGAGTTCTAATTAATGCTACTCTTTGCCTCATTCCACCAGATAATTGAGAAGGATATTTATCTTTAAATTCATAAAGACCATACTTTTTCAAAAGACTAACTACGTATTCTTCGTTTTCTTTAGTCTTAAGATGTCTAATTTCTAGTCCTAGCATTACATTGCTATAAATACTTCTCCATTCAAGTAGACTATCTTTTTGAAGCATGTAGCCGATTTTAGGAGAAATACCAGAAGAAATTTTTCCGCTCAATATAAATTTCTCCGACTAGTTTTTTCTTCCAGTCCTGAAATTATAGAAAGTAAACTTGATTTTCCGCACCCGGCTGGGACCAATAATGCTTATAAATTCACCTTTGTTCACAGCAAAACTAATTCCGAGATAGTGCGATTATTTCACCATTTTTTGCCTGATATGTTTTTTTAATATTATTAATTTTTAAAATTTCTTTCATAAAAAATGCCCTCCTATCAATATGCCTTAATTTAGTATATTCGACATAATGTATAAGGGTGAAAAAAATAAGATATGATATATCTATCATATCTAAATGTTCAAATTTATTTTTTAATCAATCTGTTTATTCTAATATCATCACCAAAAAATCTACAAACATTATAGTAAGAAGCAAGCCTTGAAAATATTCTTTCGCTGTAGGTATCAAGCAAATTATTCATATTCAAGTTAGTTGAAATGATAGTTTTAGTTATGTGATTTCCTTGAAAAAGAAGTCTTGCATTGATTATATTAAAAAGTTCAGAAAGTTTAAATGAATTTAAACTTTCAGCACCTAAGTCATCAATTATGAGTAAATCTGCATTTATAATATTGTTATATACACTATTAAAATCAGAGTTTCCAAATCGGTAATCAATAATATTATCAAGCATTATAGGGGCTGTCTGGTAAAGGACGGTTTTCCCATTAGAAAGAATTTCCTTTGCAATGCAATTAGAAAGAAAAGTCTTGCCAAGTCCTGTATTACCAGTAAATAATAGATTCTTTTCATCAGGATTATCAAAGTTTTTGATAAAATTAAGTGAAATTTCTTTTATATTTTGGATATTCTTCCTAGGTGAAATTTTAGCTTTATACTTTTGCTCATCTGCACTATCTGAGTATAAATGTAAGTTAAAATTATCGAAATTCTCTTTCTCAAGGTTTCCTATATTAGATTCATTAAATTCCAAATCAAACATTTTTTGCTTAATGCAATTACAAAGTGTGCTTTTACCATCAGAAGATGAAATGAATCCTGTATCATTACATATAGAACATTCATAGATAGGATGAAGTGCACCGATCAGGGATTTCTAAAGTTTTCAAAAGAGCATTTTTCTGAAGTTTTAGTTTATCAAAATCTTTACGAAGTTTTTTTTCTAAATCTAAATCAGTGTTCAAAACAGCCTTAGAAATATCAAGTGCAAGATTTCCAAGTTTTAAGTTAAGATTTGCAAGTTCTGGATTAGCATCAATAAAAGCGGATTTTTGTTTTTCATGATTTAAATCAGCTTTATATTTTTTTTGCTCATAATCTTTTAATAAGACATTTAGAGTAGAATTGTTCAAACTAGCCACATTCCTTTCTTAAACTAATTTTGGTTGTTTGCATAAAGATTATCTAAATTTTCGTATGTACGTTGTTCAAAATTGTTGTATTTCACAGTTTTTGCAAGTTCTTTATTTCTCTTTGTTTGAGCCTTAAATTCAGCTAAATGATTTTGAACATCATCAGATGTTTTAAGCGATCTTGTATGCCAATCAGTAATTATTTTGTCTAAATAATCAAAAGAAAGATTAGTTCTTGAAGTGGTCTTTTTAAGAGCGATTTCAATAACATCAAAAGAATATTCAAAATCTATATTCCATTTTTGAATATATGCTTTCTCATACTCTGTTAAAGGCCTTGAAATACCAAGTTTTTTCTGGACAGATTTTTCAATCTTTTGTATATTTTCCTGTTTGATAGAATATTCTTCTAAATCACTAAAAGTTTTAATATTGCTCTTTGACCAAGCTTCTGCAACAACTTGTACATAGTTTCTATGAAGGGCAGAACGTTTATAGCAATAATTAAAAAGAGCAAGCATTACCTGTTCATCAAATCCATAATTTTTAAACCATAAATCAATATCAGCATACCAAGAAGGAGACATTATTCCTTGAAAATAAGAATTATTAATTGTCTCAACAAGCCTAGCCCTAGTTTCATTTTTCTCGTTTCTTTCAATATCTTCTACAGAAAGTGAGACGTTAGGCTTATAAAGTTTACGTAACTCAATTTCTTGTAAATTATTTATAACAAAACCAGTTCCTTTTTTTGTTATAACACCAATCTCTTCCCAATATTTTAGAGATTCTTGTATAACAGGGAAGGTAAGTCCTAATTTTTTAGCTAAATCGTTTACTTTAATATCTTTTCCATACTTAGATAAAAATAATATGTATAGGTATACCTTTATAAAGTCTCCAGATGCACCAGATAAGTACTCTGAAAAGAAAATATCAGGTATTTTTGTTGTTGAAAATAATAAAGCTTCGTCATTTTGTTCTAGTTTCATAAGAAATTCCCCTTTAGTTTAAATCCATAAATTTTAATCATTTGTTTAGACAAATTATATCATTTTATGACTGAAAATACAAGGACAGAAAACTTATTTGTATAAATAAATTTTTTGTTTATAAAGATATTTAAGTATGTAAAATAGGACATATAATACGTTTTCATGATTAAAACCAATAATACTAAAAAGCATTACAGGAAAACATAAAATAATTATTGTAAATATCTTTACATATAAGTTTGATATAATAAAACTAACAATACAGAAAACTAAAGCAAACCAAATAATATTGAAAATAGCAGTAGAGTAGTCTAGAAAACCAAAAAGCTTACTGGAAAAATTATAATTTTGAGGAATAATAAATTTCATAAAACCTCCATTACTTTGTTTTAATCATATTTCTCATACCATACATAGAATTATAAGTTTCAAGGCTAATGCCACCAATGAAATCTCTTACATAATTATTAACTTTCATTAGAGCAAAAATAGAACCTATAAATAGTAGCTTTGATACAAGATTTAATGGACTGTATTCAATTGAAAACATGACAACTAAAATAAAAGTTGCAAACAATTCTGTAAACAAAAGAGAAATAAAACACTTAATCCAAGACTTAAATATAAATGATGTAGAGCTAGAGGAAAGAGTAATAATAGCAAAAGGGGATATAAGAACAAACACTCTTATTAAAATATATCGTATTGAGTACATAAAGATTAAATTAAGATACCCAACAGATACAATAGTTTTTATAATGCCATCAATAGAAAAAAAGTTATTTGTATTCTCTTCAATAAGAATTATAGAATTTGAAATATTTGCAACATTAGAAAAACAAATATCACAATCTAAAAACTTATTACCAATATCTCGCATTGCTTCTGAAATTAAACTGTTTATATTAATTATTTGCTCACAAATAAAGAAACTAGAATTCATAAAAATTCCTATAAAAATAAGTTTAATTACAAATCTATACGGATTACTAGACTCTATGAGACCAAAGCTAGATAACAAATATTTAACTCCAAAATATAAAATAAAACCAATTAAAAGTGCATTTGCAATCATTAAAAATCCGAGTACTTGCAGAGGAGCCAAATAGTTTATCAAGATAACTAGAATTTAAGATATCAGTATTAATAAATGCAATATCGTCTAAAGCAGAGTATATAGAGTTATCTATTGATGAGAATAGAGAGCTGAAAAGCTCATTTATTGTAGATAAGATTGAATTAGTAGAAGAATTCAAAGAAAAGACCTCCTAAGTTATTTAATAAGTGTCTCTATTAGACCAATAATCAAATCAATAGTTAATATAAAAGTATAAGAAACAGCAGAGGTTCTAATTAATTTTTTGCCAGTTCGAATACGTTCCTCATCGCCTAAACTAAACTTTTGCATTAAAAATCCAGAGCCAATTGCAACAGCGGCAATTGGAGTTGCAATAGCAACAATATAACTTTTAATATCATTAAAAGCAGAAATTAATTTGTTGATAAGCTTCGGATAGGCGCAAAAACTGGGTATAGCAAAAGAAAAAATTATACTAAAAGAGAGTAAGAGAATAAATAAGAAATAATAAAAAATTTTTTTCATATGAAACAACTCCTTTGAAATTTAATAAATTACATATCTTGGTCAATTATAAAGTAGGGAATTAAATCGATTTTTTGAGGAGGAATAATTGAAGTACCAGAGGAAAGAAAAGTAAGACAAGAGAAAGTATTTAGTTTTTGAGTAAAAAAATTTGTGTCATAAATAAAATCAAACTGAGTAGAAGAAGTTAGACTTTCTGAAAAGTTCCTTTCGTTACTGAAAACATTAGAAATACTACAAAATTTTGGAGACTTGGAACTTTCTGAAACACTTTTAGAAAACTTTTGCTTTTCCTCTTTGCCTAATTGCTTTTGAGCATCTTCTATTGTAAAGGTGTCATCCGTTCTAAACCAAAACTTATTTATAAGATTTTGAATAATAACTTTTACAGTATATTGATTATTTATAGAATTTAAAAGAGAAGTATAACTTTGGGTGGCAACGATATTAATACATTTAGCTTCTCTAGACTGAGCAAAGAAATCTGCATCAGTGTCTGTAACATATTCATGATATTCATCACTAATAAAAGAGACGCTTCTCATACTTGGATTGGATTTAGCAAGTCTTGCCATAACTTCAGTTTGAAAATCAAGTTTTAAATAAGCTGCTATTATCTTAGAAAGATTTCTATATTCTGCAATATTCATATTTAAAACAACAATTTTCCCTTTATTTATCATTTCTTCAAAACCAAAGAAATTTAATTCATCTTTTGGAGGAGAAAAAGTCTTTAAAATATCATAATCTGAAATAAAATTTCCAGTAATTCTTGTTATTTCAGACTTTAGAATACTCGAAGTTCTAGTATCTAAAGTATTAAATTCCTTCTCAAAAAATTCTATAGAAGAAAGCAAATCATGAACATCATTTGTAGAAAGTCTGCCAGAGAGAAACTCTGATCTCAGAAAGGAAATTTTCCTTACATAATAATCAGGAATAGTAATTAACTTATGAAGTTCTGAAAAAGTTACATATCCATCGTTATATAGTCTACAAAGCTTAATACATTCAGTTAAAACCATTTCAGCTTTATCCAACCAATAACTTTCACTGTTATTTTTAGAAAAGAGCGTGAGAATAGTTTTTAATCGATTAGCAAGAATAGAGGGTTTAAGATGAGGCTTATCTAATGGATTATATTTTGTAGTTCCACCGAAGTTCAATGACTACTAAATCATCTTCTCGTCTATAATAAGAAGCATATTTCTGTACTTGAGAGTGGTAATTACCTTTAACATCTAGGATGAGCATACCGAGTTTTTTATCTGAATTTGAATATTTATATTTTATAAGTTCTCTTGTAAATGGATACATAGCAGAGCTTGTTTTACCTGAACCAATGGTACCTGTGATAAGAATATTTTGGTAAAGACTTGATTCAGACAAAATAATAGGGGATTTTAAATTACTAGTTTTAACTGATATGAATAAATCCTCTGGATTAGGAGATTTAGTTTTTCTCGTTTTTGGAATTTTTTTCTTGAAGAGTGAAGAATAAATAAGATTAATATAAATGAGAGAAGAAATACTAGAGATTGGTATATACAAAAGTTTGAGTTTTATCCAAATATCAGGATATTTCTCACAAATATTAAAAGGGTATTTCGCAAAAGAGATAATAATATTATCTGAGATATATAAGTTATAAAACAATAAAACATTAATTGATAAAAACACAAAAACCAGTGCAAAGTTAAATAGTAATCTTCTTAAAAAAGTGTCAAGGAACATAAAATAACCTCCTTAAAATGTTATTTGTGATTATTAAGTTTCGATGAGTATGGATTTTTAAAGAATATTAAATCTAATATAATATAGATAGAATAAAAAACAACGAAAGTATTAATAATAAAAGATATAAAAAATAAGTTTACTAAAATATTTATGATATCACCACCTTAAAAGATAGGTTAGCTATCGATATAATACAACAAAAAAATCAATTTGTCTATACATTTTTTAAAAAATGTGTTAAAATATTTTTGAATTAAACTAAAAAGGAGGAAAATGAAATGGAAATAAAAAAGAAAATGACAATAGGTGAACTATTAGAAATAGCACCAGAAAAAGCTGATATTTTATTAGAAGCTGGAATGCATTGCTTAGGTTGCCCTGCATCACAAGGAGAAACAATAGAAGAAGCATGTGAGGTTCATGGGATAGATGTAGAAGAGTTAATGGGAAAATTAAATCAATAACCTAAATAAAAAGACAAAAATTTAAAAAAATGGTTGACATTTAGGTAGATTTGTAGTAATATATATAAGCGGTTGCTTTAAAGTAACCGATTATATAATGTGGTATGGGCCATTAGCTCAGGTGGTAGAGCACTTGACTTTTAATCAAGTTGTCCCGCGTTCGAGTCGCGGATGGCTCACCAATGGCCCGTTGGTCAAGCGGTTAAGACACCGCCCTTTCACGGCGGAGACATGGGTTCGATTCCCGTACGGGTCACCATATAATTTAATATGCCAATTTAGCTCAGTTGGTAGAGCAACGCACTTGTAATGCGTAGGTCACCCGTTCGAATCGGGTAATTGGCTCCAGCGAAGGTCGAGAGTTTTGATAAGAATCTTAATTCTTGGCTTTTTCTTTTTAAATATGAACAAAAAAAGAGAGGATAAAAAGATGCAAAAAGTCGCTATAATAACAGGAGCATCAAGAGGAATAGGAAGAGATTGTGCTATAAAATTTGCAAAGATGGGAATAAAAGTAATAGCAAACTATAACAAGTCAGAAGAAAATGCAAAAAGTTTAAAAGAGGAACTTAAAATGCAAGGGATAGAAATAGACATCTTTAAAGCAGATATAGCAAAAGGAGAGGAAGTAAAGCGAATGATAGAATTTGCTTTAAATAAATACGGTAAAATAGACATACTTATAAATAATGCTCGGAATATCACAAATAAAACTTTTCACAGATTTAACTGACAAGGATATAGATGAAATGATAGATACAAACTTGATATGTGTATTAAAATTAACAAGAGAAGTAGTAAAAGGTATGATACAAAATAAAGAAGGGCAGATAATTAATATATCATCAGTTTGGGGAATCACAGGAGCTTCCTGTGAAGTACATTATTCAAGCGCAAAGGCCCGGAATAATAGGATTTACAAAAAGTTTAGCAAAGGAACTGGGGCCATCTAATGTAAAAGTAAATGCTATAGCACCAGGAATTATAGACACAGATATGAATAAGGAACTAACAGAAAAAGATATAGAAGAATTAAAAGGAGAGATTTCTCTTGGAAGAATAGGAAGTCCAAGTGAAATTGCGAATACTGCATATATGTTAATACAAAATGAATATATAACAGGTCAAGTAATCACTATAGATGGTGGGTGGATAGATTATTAATAATTTTTAACATAAAACTGTTTACATTTTTAAAAAATTTAAATATAATGATATAGAATAACATAAAATATTGAAATAAAAGAGGGGAATAAAAAATGAATGAAAAAGTAAAATGTATACTTGCATATATATTTAGTTGGATAGGAGGAATTGTAGTATTATATGGACTAAAAGATAATGAAAGAAATACAAAATTCCATGCAGCACAAGCGATAATAATAGGACTTGGATATATTATAATAACAGTTGCATATAGATTTTTACATATATATATTCCTTTTTTAAGTACAGGATTATCTGTATTATATATACTTTGTATAGTATTTGGAATAATAAAGGCTTGTAATGGAGAAAATCCAGAACTTCCAATAGTAGGGGAACTAGCTAAATCTATGTTTGGAAAGAAAATAGAAGAATAAAAAATAAAACCTAGAAAAATCTAGGTTTTATTTTTTATTTAATCATCATTATTAGTTATTTTACGTTTGTAATTTCCTGATATAAGCTTTGGAAGATATGTAATTATCTTATATACAGCAAGTCTTATTTTTTTACTCCAAATATAAGCTCTTCTTAAACCAGGTTTATTATTATCTAAACTTAATTCTTCTTGAATTGTTAAAGCTGTTGGTAATTCTTCAATGTCAAAAGAATAATTTTGACCATTATTATTATCCCAAGTCTCATTTCCATCATTGAAACAAAAATTGAAAGAATCGGAATCGCCCAAAACTATTTCAGCTTGAAAACCAAGTTCTGTTTTTTCCATTTGCACATCAGAAAGATTTTCCCAAGAATTACCGAATCCATAATGAATAAAAACTTCTTCAGCTTTTTCTTGAAATAATTTACCTGTATATGATATTTTAACAGTAGTGTTTGCTACTAATTTATCAGTATTAAAGAAAATATTTTTAGTTAACTCCATACATTTCTCCTCGTATTTTATCTTTAGATGATTATATTATAATATTAAATAAAATATTATTCAAGCTTTTTTTACAAAAAACTATTTATTTTTAAGAACTTTTCCAATTATATAGAAATTGTCCTCAGAAGATACTTTTATTTCCTCAAGTTCTTTATTATCTGCTCTTAAAGAGATTTTTCCCTTTTTAGAGAAAAATTTTCTTATTATTATAGAACCGTTAAGCTCAAAAAGACCATAATCTTTTGAAATTAAAGGTGTATTTAATTCTACAAATACAGTACTATCCTTTACAAAAGTAGGTTCCATAGAAGAATCAGGTACCTTTAAAGCAATAGCTGCACCAGAAACTTTTGGTGGGCAAGGAATAAAACCTCCTATTTTGTCAACTAATAAAACTTTGTCATAAGAAATGCAATTTGTAACGCCATAATCTGATTGTTCTTCGATTAATTCTTTATCATAAGTAAACATTAATGGCTGATAAGGAATTTTTAAAGCATTACAAATAATCTTTAGAGCCTTATGACTAGGGTTTCTTTCACCTTTTTCAATATGAGTTAGATGTCCAATATTAATATTTGTTATTTTGGCAAGCTCGGTTTTAGTCATTCCTTTGTCTTTTCGTGCTTTTGCAAGCATATCGCCTATCATAAAATTCTACCTCTTTCCATATAATTTGATAATATTATACAAAAAAAAAAGAAGTTTGTCTAGCAGTAAATATAAAAAATGAAAAAAACAACTCTAAATATTGACTTTCCATATAATTTGTGATAATATAATTAAGCAAAATTTCTTATGGGTCAGTAGCTCAGTTGGATAGAGCACGGGCCTTCTAAGCCCGGGGTCGGGGGTTCGAGACCCTCCTGGCTCACCAAGATCATTATAGGAAATAATTATGATGAAAAACTCAAATTGTAAATGATTGCAATTTGAGTTTTTATTTTAGGTTGTTAAATTTTCATTATTATATAACTATATTGACAGTTATGTAAATGCCATTGTATAATATTTACATAATTATAAACATTATACAAAGAGAGGTATGCAAAAATGCAAGATACAACTGATGTAAATAAAGATTATGAACCAAAATCTATAAAGCTATATTTAGAGAGAATGTTAAATGAAAAACCTGAGAAAATAAAAGAAAAAGTAAATGAATTCAATCAAATGATAGATCATTGTATAAAGTATGGTAAGCAGTACACATATGTTACAGCTGAGCAAAATGGTGTGATTTCTTATGATGAGCTAATGATTCTAGAAGAGATTTCTAATCAATCAAAAAAAGAAATAAAAGCAAGAAAGGCAGAAACTAATATAGAAAAAGCAAGAGTTATAGAAAATGTTGTTTCATATGCTTTAAAAGAATTAGTTTATTTTACTGATGATGATTTCTATGCTTCATGTGAAAATAATCTAATACAGGCATTAAACGTCAGAAGAGGATCATGTTGCCATGTTGTAGCACTTAACCACTATTTGCATTTAAGAAATAATATGTATAGTGATTTAATTAGAAGTAAAGTAGATGTAGAAGCAGAATCTCAGATAATGATTACACATATATTTAATTTATTATTTTTGGATGATCAAACTGGAAATTGGACATTTGTTGATACTATGTGGGAAAAACAATTTTTAAGAATACGTGATAAAAATAGATTTTCATTTGTATCATTAGAAGATATCCAATCTGAACCGCATGACGAATATGGTGCCCATATGCACATAATTCAAGACATTTCTAATATTTCTACAATATCTATTAATATGGAAGATATCGACAAAAAACTAGGATATCACAATAAACTTTGCTTATATCAATGGATTAATGATATAGTTTGGTATATAAAATACGGAGAAATAGATGAAATTAAAGATGTGTTTGGCGAACAAGTTGAATATTTGTTAAATAAAAACCCAATGATACAATATATTTGTTTAGTTTCAATTATGGCTTCTTTAGAATTAGGTAATACTGGATTAAAGAATACAGATAAAAGACCAGATGAATCGGCTAGAATTTGTTGTCTAGACACTTATTTGAAAGAAACATTGCCTACTATATATATTACACTTTTTAGTGACAGAATTAAACAATTTACCCCATCTGCATTAAATGATTACAATAGCCAAGTACGTTATCTTTCCGAACTATTTAAGGATATTAGGGTAAAAGATGGTAATATTGGCATTCATGTTGACGATATGGTAGATCAAGCGTATATAAATATAGGATTTGATGCAGAAAATAATCCTCAATGGCCTCAAATAGTAAATAGCATATATTTTGAAAAAAAATTTGGAACAATAAGCGAGGCTAAACCTGAACCAAAACATGAAATTGCAGATTAAAAAATTACATAAAAAGAAGCCCTAAGATGAGGGCTCCTTTTCATGTTGGTCAACAAAATCTTCCAACATATTGGTCGTAGAAGAATTGGCATTGCCGGGTTTTTCTTCGATCATTTTCCTTCCAAATAGACGAGGAGGTGGTGCAGTATCAACATGACGTTCACAACAAGTAGGTTCATCTTTCATTTTAGGTTACCTCCTTTGAAATTATTACTTAAAATTATAGCATAAAATACCATTATTGTCAAAATGTATATTAAGACCAATAGTGCTAAAAATCAACTTACATGCTTATAAACTCGCTAACTTTCTCTATCATATCTTCTGTATTTTCATATTCAATAAACTTATCAGTAATAAACTTAAGAGATGAGCTTACTTTTGCTCCTTTTTCATATATACAAACGATAGGCGTTTTGGAATAACTTGCATATCCAAGTTCTATACCTTGTCCTGTTGAGGGAATAGATACTTCTGCAATTACTAAATCACAATTTTTAATCAAATTTTTTGAATCTACAATATTATTTTTATCTTCATGGGGTAAGTGAAAAGTATTTGATTTATGTAAGATAGAATTTTTTATTGGTTCGTAAATTTTATTTATATAATCATATTCACTTGAATGTGAAACATATATCTTCATTTTGTATCCCTCCTATAATAAATTATATTATAAACATAAGAAAATATCAATAAAACAAAAATAAAATCTTCATGCTTATTTACAATTTACATAAAACGTGATATAATAAAAACTCAAAAAACCTAGAAGGGAGAGTAAAAATGGAAAAAACAATTTATGAGCGGAGTATAGAACTCCACGAAGCATCAAGGGGAAAGATATCAACAGAAGTGAAAGTTCCCTTAAACACGCAGGAAGATTTAGCTTTGGCATACACCCCTGGTGTTGCAGAACCTTGCAGAGAGATCCAGAAGGACTCTGAAAAAGCATATGACTCAACGTGGAAGGGAAGAGTCGTAGCGGTAGTTACCGATGGTTCGGCGGTATTAGGGCTTGGAAGTTTGAAGCCCGAAGCTGCACTTCCTGTTATGGAAGGGAAATGCGGACTGATTATAAAGTACGCAGGACTTAGCTCAGTTCCCATTTGCTTGGACACGAAGGATCCGGATAAGATTATCGAGACGGTTAAGCTGATCGCACCCACTTTCGGCGGTATCAATCTGGAAGACATTGCGGCACCTAAGTGCGTTATTGTGGAAAGAGAATTAAAAAAGGCACTTAACATCCCGGTATTCCATGATGATCAGCATGGAACTGCGATTGCTGTTGCAGCAGCACTTACCAACGCGGCAAAAGTTGTATGCAAAGAATTAAGCAGGATGACAGTAGTTGTTTCCGGCACAGGAGCGGCAGGGAGTGCGATTATCAAGATGCTCCATAACTTAGGAGTAGGGAAGATTTATGGCTTCAATATCAATGGCATCTTAAGGAGAAGCGAAAGCTATGAAGACTTCTTGGTAGAAGAATTGAGCCAGATTACTAACCCCGAAAACTACGACTGGACAATGGAGGAAGCAATGCAGTTGGCAGACGCCTTTATCGGAGTGTCCAAAGGAGGTATTGTCACACAGAGCATGGTTGCAAGCATGAAACGTGACCCCATTGTATTTGCAATGGCAAATCCTGACCCTGAAATCACATATGATGACGGAGTAAGAGCAGGAGCAGTTATTATGGCAACAGGAAGATCCGATTCTCCTATTCAGGTGAATAACTCTTTAGTATTCCCGGGGATATGGCTTGGAGCAATGCAGTGTAGGACAACGGAGATTACAGACGAAATGCAGATGGCAGCAGTATCTGCGCTTGCTGGGATGGTTTCGGACGCAGAACTTCATGAAGATAATATATTACCGAAGACTAGCGACGAAAGAGTTCCGAAGGTAATCGCAGACGCTATTATGGCGACAGCAAGAGAACAGGGGCTTGCAAAGAACTAAGAAATTGTTTTTTAAAGTACTAAAAGAGAATTCTTGAAGTAAATTAACAAAAGGAGGCATAGCTATTAATAGCTGTATGTCTCCTTTTACATTTATAGCTTATTTATGAATTGAGTTAAGATTACTATTTATTCAGGTAAAATGGCTCCTAACGCAAGTATCCCTAAGTTATCACGGTAAATTTCATTAAACTGAGATATAGGAAGCGGATTATCTCCGAAAACCTGCCTCTATTGTATACCCAGGTCTCCTATATTCTTGTAAGAACCAATCTTTAAAACCAGCAAAACTAGAAGCATATGGAACATCTGCAAGAGTATAACCGGAAGCTTCTGCAAAAGTTTTACCAATTTCTTTTGATTCACTTGGTGCATAATTTTGAAATTGCCAATAAATTTCTTTACCCTGAGTATGATAAGCAAGAATTAATCTAAAATTATGCATAAGTGTAAAATTATAAAGGGCAAGAGACTCAGGAGCAACTAGTGGACCGAGAACCAACATAATCACGAGGAGCAGGAGTTCTAAATCCTTGAGCAAATTTGATTCTTCTAGCATTTTCCCAACCGCGCTGGAAACTGAAGATTTAAATCCACACCTTCTATATTTGCTTTCCAACCAGACGGAAATGGAATACTAGGATATCTAGAGGCAATTTTTTCTGCATTTTTATAATAACTTGAATTTTTGGATATATTATTTGTTACTAAATCTACTCCGTCAGGATTGCACATTGGTACAATGTAAATGGATGTAGAAGCCAAAATATTTCTTGCAAGATATCCATAAATATAATCATCATTAACATATGCAAGTGCCAAATCTTCAATAAATTTCATAACAAGAGGACTTGTAATCCATTCATTTGCATGAATTGAGCTAGAATAAAATACCTCCTTCTCGCCAGTTCCTATACGAATACATGGAATTTGCTTTCCCATAATAGAAGTGCCAATATACTGGATTTTCAAAAATGGATAAATTACAGAAAAACTAGAAATATTCATTTTTAAAATATCATATGTATAACTAATATTAGTCTGCACAGTACTACCAAAAGGGATGGTAATACTAGCTCCAACTTGCAAATTATTAGGATTAATATTAGGATTAGCTACAAGTATTCTATTTACAGATGAAGAAAATTTATTAGCAATACTATACAAAGTATCAGAAGGTCTTATCACATAAGAAGTATAACCATACATATATGGAAAAAGTGCGTTCCACGTAGCTTCTCCGAACAATGCCATCTTGTACTAAATTAAAATTCCTTTGAAAATCAATTACAGCCTTATATGTCAAATTTCCAAAAATACCATCAATATTTCCACTAAAAAAGCCAATTTTCATAAGAGTACTCTGTAAAAGTTCAGTATTAGGACCAATTGAACCAAGTTTTAAAGTTTCCATAGTTCCTCCAAAAAAATAAAATCTAAAACTATATTATGAATATAAAATTCAAAAGGTGAAAATACTTATATAAAAATGTTGTAAATAAGTATAAGTTATGATATGATTATACAGAAAATAAAGCACATGGAGGAGTTACATTGGAAAAACTAGTAATAGAACGGAAAAACGAGATTAAGAGGAGAAGTAGTGGTAGGAGGAGCAAAAAATGCAGCTGTAGCAATTCTTCCAGCAACAATCCTAATAAATGGAAAATGTAAAATAGAAAATGTACCAAATATAAGCGATATACAAACATGTTGTACAATATTAAAATCACTCGGAGTAAAGATTCAAAACCTTGGAAACAACACATTAGAAGTAGATACGAGTAATATAGAAAGTATAGAAGCACCATTAGATTTAACAAGCAAATTTAGAGCATCATACTATATAACAGGTGCATTGCTTGGAAGATGTAAACATGCGGTAGTAGGAATGCCAGGGGGATGTAAGCTTGGAGCAAGACCAATGGACCAACATGTAAAAGCATTTGAATTGCTTGGAGCGACTGTAGATACAGAACAAGGAAGAATAGAGGTAAAAGCAAAAAAACTTAAAGGAAACTCAATATATTTAGATATTGTATCAGTTGGGGCGACAATAAATGCAATGCTTGCTTCAATACTTGCAGAGCGGAATAACAACAATAGAAAATGCAGCAAAAGAACCACATATAGTAGACCTTGCGAACTTCTTAAATAAAATGGGCGCAAATATAATGGGAGCGGGAACAGACAGAATAAGGATACAAGGAGTAAAAGAATTAAAGAAAGATGGTACATACTCAGTTGTACCAGATCAAATAGAGGCTGGCACATTTATGCTTGCAGCAGTTGCAACAAGAGGAGATATAACAATAAAAAATTGTATAACAAAACACTTAGAGTCAGTAACTGCAAAAATCATAGAAATGGGTGCTGATGTAGAAGATATAGAAGGTTCAGCATTAAGAGTTATTTGCAATAAAAGACCTAACAAAGTAAATATAAAAACATTGCCATATCCAGGGTTTCCGACAGATATACAGCCACAAATGGGAGTTGCAATGGCGATTGCAAATGGTACAAGCGTAATAAATGAAAGCATATGGGATTCAAGATTCCAGTACACAGAAGAACTAAACAGAATGGGTGCAAAAATAACAGCACAGGGGAAAGTAGCATTTTTTGAAGGAGTGGACAAGCTAATTGGAGCACCAGTAAGTGCAACAGATTTAAGAGCAGGAGCAGCTTTAGTAATTGCAGGAATTGCAGCGGAACGGAACAACCCAGATATATAATTTAGAGCATATAGATAGAGGATATGAAAATATAGAAGAGAAATTTATAAAATTAGGAGCAAAGATAAAAAGAGTAGAAGAATAGTGGGGAATAACAAATGAAATTTTGCAGTTTATATAGTGGAAGCAGTGGAAATAGCCTGTTTGTACAAGGAGACGAAACTAAAATACTAATAGATAGTGGAGTAAGCTCAAAAAAGATTATAGAAGCTTTAGATAGTATAGATGTGGATATAAAAGAGATAAATGCCATATTAGTAACACATGAACATATAGACCATATAAGAAGCCTTGGCACAATAGCTAAAAAATATAACATACCAATATATGCAAATCTTGGAACATGGAACGGAATAGACAATGATAGAACAGTGATAGAAATAGAAGAAAAAAATTATTTCAAAATAGGAGAAAAATTCGAAATAGGAGAACTGAAAATAATGCCATTTTCAACATCACATGATGCAATAGATCCATGCGGATTTAGCATAGAATGTGAAGATAAGAAAATAAGCATAGCAACAGACCTGGGAGAAATCACAGAGGGTGTAATGAAAAACTTAAGAAAAAGCAAATTTGTATTATTAGAATCAAATTATGAACCAGAAATACTTAAAATGTGTTCATATCCATATACTATAAAATCAAGAATAGCAAGTGCTAAAGGACATCTTTCAAATCAGGAGGCAGGAGACACGATATCAAAGCTAATAAACCATGGTTTACAAAATGTAATGCTAGGACATCTGAGTAAAGAAAGCAACTTTCCAGAACTTGCACATAAAAGTGTAATAAACGAAATGATAAGAAATGGTATAAAAGAAAATGACATAGAATTAAATGTAGCAAATAGACTATATCCAAGTAAAATAGTAAATATATAAAAACAGGAGCTCTGATAACAGAACTCCTGTTAATTTTTTTGGAATTTTCTAATAAGACTGTTTTTGAAAATCAACCACATTTCCGAACATCTGGCTTTTTCTTAATAAATCTTTTCTTTGGTTTAGATACTTGATTTTTACTTAAAAGCTCTATATCATTTTTATTTGCATAATTAACAAAATCATTTTGCAAACTAGCACTAGTAACAGAAGCCAAACTATTTTCTCTTGCTAAATGCTTGTGATACAAAGAAATACTGTATAGATTTTCAATCATTACATTAATAGCTTTATTAGTTGCATATATAATATTTAAGCCATTGTCCTCTTCATAAATTAATCCATCTTGAATAACAAGATTTGATCCAAAACCATTTTCAAAAGAAGATTCATCAATCATAAACTGTCTAGCAATCTTAAATAAATCACCTTCTTCAGTATTTTCAGACCCTTTTTCAGAGAACTTTACTAGAAAATCTTTATATTCATCACTTATAAGTTTGCTATAATGTTTCTTAAAATAGTCTATAAGAGCTGTTTCAAATTCATCTTTTTCGCTAACAACTAAATAACTATAAAAACCAGCTAAAGCCTTAAGTAAATCTTTATCATAAGAAATATCATCAGTTACTGAAGTATCTCCGGTTAGGAAAATCTCTTTCAAAATGTGGGCCGTAGCATAAGAGGAGTTTTTCCATGTCTTAACTTGGCTAAAACATCATTAATTATTGTTAAAACAGGATTAGTCTTTCCGCTATAAACAAATTCATTATGCAATACACGATATGAATTTAGCAAATATCTTTTTTTATATAAGTCACGAAGATCAGGATTAGCATCAGCCATAATATCTTCAAAATACCTATTTTTATCAAACAAATGTAAATTTTGCATTTGGTTGTAAATAGTTTTAGAGTCTTGCACTTTACCTTTAAAATCCTCAAGTAATTTTTCATATTCTAAATTTAATCTAGCAATAGCTGTACGATTTTTTTCGTCAAAGGACTTGGTCTCATTTAGTAAAGAATCTGCAAGAATTTGCTTTTGTTCATCAGAAATGTCCTTTGCCATAATTTCATTATATTTTTTTCCATATTCATTAATCATCTTTTGAGAAACTTGGTTAAATTTCTGTTTTTTAAGTTCAATTTGAGAAGAAGCACTTTCATAAACTCTAGCACTTTCAAGCTCATATTGTTTTTTACTTAAATGTTCATTATATGCTTTTTCAAAGTTTTTAAAATCTTGTCTTAAAAAAGTCTTTTCAAGCTTCTTAATTTTTTCCTCAATAACTTTTATATTTTTGTCGTAAAATTCAGGAGCTATATATAAATAACAAGATTTTTCCTCTATACCATTAAAAGGAGTTTGAAATTTTTCTACAAGAAAGGCTGCTTTTCCATCTTCTATTGTAATATCAGCAGAATAAGGGAAAGCGTAGGAAATACGTTCTTTATCAAAATTAAAACTATCTGAGGCAAAATCACTATCAAAAAATATGGAATTTAAAATTCTAACAATATCATCTTTAGCAATTAAAAAATTTCCAGTATCAATTTGGGCATCTAAAAATTGCATTATATGAGAACTAATTTCATTTTCTTTACCATCTACAAACAAGTATTTAAGTTTATGCTTAATATATCCCATATAATAATCATGAATTGCTACCTTTAGTTTTTGAATTATTTCCTCATTTGTTTCAAACATTTTCAAATTCCTCCATAAAATTATCGAAAAATATTATATATATTCATACTACTTATATCATATAAGAAAATAAAAAACAATACAAAAATAAAATTTACTAAAGAATATTTTTCCATAATTTAGGGAAAAGTAAGAAGTAGAAAGGAAGGCGATATAAAATGGAGTCATTATGGAAAAAAACACAAAAAGAAATATTAGAAGATAAAAAAGAGTTAAATAAAGAACTTAAAACAGATATATGTATAATTGGACGGAGGTATCACAGGAATAAGTATAGCTTATTATTTAAGCAAAGAAGGTAAAAATGTTGTGATATTAGAAAGAGAAAATTTGGCAGATAAAGCCACTGCAGGAACAACAGCAAAAATAACTTCACAGCACCGGCTTATTTTACGATTATCTAATTAACGACTATGGAAAAGATTTTGCAAAAAAATATTATATGGCAAATGAAGAAGCAATAAAAAATATAGAAAATATAATTAAAGAAGAGAATATAGATTGTGATTTTGAGAGACAGTCAGCATATGTATTTACACAGGATGCAAAAGAAGTAGAAAAGATAAAAAAGGAAGTAAAAGCAGTAAAAGCGATAGGGGGAGAAGCTTTATTTTGTGAAAGTATAGAGCCTAATTTGGAGAACATACAACGGAGCAGTAGAATTTCCAAATCAAGCACAATTTAATCCAAGAAAATACTTAAAAGGCTTAGTAGTAAAAATACTAGAAAATGGAGGAGAAATATATGAAAATAGCAAAGTAGAAACTGTAAAAAAAGAATCAGATGGATATGTAGTATATACAGAAAAGGGATGTGTAAGGGCAAAAAATGTTGTAATTGCAACACATTATCCAATAATAAATGCACCTGGATTTTATTTTATAAAGATGTATCAAGAGGCTTCATATGCTATAGCCGTAGAGACATCACAAAAATCATTTAGTGGAATGTATATAAAAAAAGAAGAACCAATCATCTCGCTTAGAACGGCGAAAGATCGGAGATAAAGAACTTGTTATTATAGGAGGAATGGGACATAGAGTAGGAGCAAAAATTGATTTAGAAAATGCATATAACAATTTAGAAAAAGTTGCAAAAGAGTTATATAGTGATTCGAAAGTTTTATATAAATGGGGAACACAAGACTGTATAACATTAGATAAAATTCCATATATAGGAGAATATTCGAGAATCATGAAAGGAATATATGTGGCAACAGGCTATAAAAAATGGGGAATGACAACATCAAATGTAGCAGCAAAAATTATAACAGATAAGATATTAGGACGAACAAACAAATATGAAGAAGTATTTACTTCAATAAGATTACATCCAATAAAAAACAGATGGGAATTTGGTGAAATGTTAAAAGAGACAACGAATTCATTGATAATAAATAAATTAAAAATACCAGAAGATAAGCTTATGGATATAAAAAAAGGAGAAGGAAAAATAATAGAACTAAACAATGAAAAAGTAGGAGTTTATAAAAATGAAGAAGGAGAGATATTTAAAATAAAACCAATATGTGCACACTTAGGATGTGAACTTTCATGGAATAATTTAGAAAAAACATGGGATTGCCCATGTCATGGGTCAAGATTTGATTATAAAGGAAACCAAATTTATGGTCCAGCAATAGATGACTTGACAATAGAATTTAAATAGGAATTTTATACATTAACAAAAGCAAAAATTCAAAATATATGTGGTGTAAAATACCTTTGCAATTATTACAGAGAATAAGAAATGTGAATTTTTACTATTTAATTAAAAAACGATGTAATCTAAAAAGAAAACATCGATAGATTAATTGTTTAAAATTAATACTTATTTAAGGCATCTTCTATAATATCACGAACAGGAGATATATCGTCATTACTAGTATGAACAAAGAACAATTTGTCATCTTCAGGAGTTTTGCAAACCGTTACATGTATATCTCCAATGATCTCTGTTGTCAACGAATCCAAATTGTAGCACCTCTTTTCTTTTGTATGAATAAAAAATATTATAACAAAAGAAAAATGAAAAAATTGTCAAAAAATGCGAAAGTGAAAAAATAATTTTATAAATTAAAATATTAAAAGTAAAAATAATATTTTGAGAAATAAGTAAAATTAAAAAGTTTAATAGTAGTGAATTTTACACTAAATATATGTTTTTATTTCAATATGGATATTATCTATAATTATGAAAGAAAGAAGCCTAACTATACATTAGTACAGTTAAGCTTAGATGTGTTTACTAGAAATAATTAAGTTTTTAAGTAATTAAAATATTATAATGCATGTCTAAGTTTAAAATCTTTAATAAAGGACTTATATGCAATTTCAGGGACATCTATGTCATTATAATCATAGAATCTTTTTGAATAGATGAGCTCACAATTGTTCTCAGAATATAAAGAAATGATCTTATAATGTGCAAATGTAATATAGTCAGGTTTTTTAGTAGCAATAAATACATCATCTCCTACATTTAATTCTATAATACCATCATTGTATTCTAAACTGTTTGAACAAACACGGATAGACATAGTAGGTGTTAGAAATTTAGAAATTAATAATTTGTTACCTATCCTATTAGCAGGAAACAGTGTACTAATTTTAGAATTAGTATCAAATTTAGGTTCAGAACTAACACACATTTTGACCTTCTTAAAATAATAAACTTGCACAGAGTACATTCTTGCTTTTAAGGCCATTGTCTTATCAGCAGTTAATAAAGTAAGATTTTTATTGTTATCTGCACAATATTTAATGATACAGTCATCAGGAGTATCGAGTGTTTCATCAATTAATACAGTTTTAAATGTAGTATGATTTTCCGCGGCTAAAGCTAATATGTATCTGGCATCGTTACCACTAATATCATTAAAATTTTGCATTTTTTCAAGTTCTTTAATAGTGATACTAGTTAAAATAATGTTCGCCTGAGTAAGGCAAATTTTAGAAAGATTATCTCTCAAATTTTCAATACCTGTTATAGATGCATCTATAACGAATTTGGGAACATTATTGGAGTTCGTAGTTTCATTTTGTTTTGATTCTTTAACTGCAAGATCATTTGTAACTTCTTCTTTTGATTTTTCTTCAAGTTTTTTTTTCTTATTAACAGCTAACTGTTCTTTAATCCGCTTAAAAATTGTAGGATGTTTTGACAATGTTGTGTTAATCATTGCATAAGATAAGCCAGTTAAAGTTTCAAGTTCTTTCATGGTTGTTGCAGTCTTTGCAGCTTCTTTGAGTTCTTTACAATCCTTTTCGATTTCTTTTTGGGTTCTGTGTGAAATTGCCATAATAAAATTGCTCCTTTACTATATTTTTTTTAATAATAAAAAAGATTTTAGGTTTCCTATACTTAAAACTATTTCTCCTTTCTTTACTCAATACGAGTTTTTATTTACATAATAAAAGTATATATTAATTATAAACATAATCCTTTTATTTGTGAACAAGTAACACGCATAAATTATAAATTAAGTTGTTTGTAATAAAGATAAAAAAAAGACAATAGCATTAAATGCTATTGTCTAAATTAAACTGGTCGGGGCGACAGGATTCGAACCTGCGACCCCATGGTCCCAAACCACGTGCGCTACCAACTGCGCTACGCCCCGAACTACATTAATATATTATAGTACAATTAAAAAAAAAAAGCAATAGTTTTTTAAAGATTTCTATTGAATTATTTTGAAAAAAACAGTATAATATAATATATGATGTAGCTGTAGCTTAACTGGATAGAGCATCCGGCTACGAACCGGAAGGTTGCAGGTTCAAGTCCTGTCAGCTGCACCAAAAAAGCAATCGGTCATTTATTTTGACTGATTGCTTTTTAAAATACATACATACATCTATCTACTTGCAAGAGAAATCTTAATATCTTCAAAGAATTCTACAATTCTAAACTTAAAATTAAACTCAGAATTATTTTCAGAAATAAGCTCAAACTCTTCCGTTTCTAAATTACTTTCCAAAATCTCCTTTGAGCCCTCATCAAGTTTGCCAGAACTAACATCAACAAAACATAGAGTAGGAAACATCACACACCACCAATTGTGCCCATTTGCCTCACCAATCTCAATTCTGAGAGCATCATACATACCAGAAGGGAGCGAAATATCACCATAAACCTTTGTAGGAAAATCAAAATTGCCGAATTTGCAATTTAACATCATAATTATAACCAGCATCTTTAATAGTATCTTTTGCAATTTTCTCAAAATCAATCAAATGCTCGTCCATCAAAGAAATAACATCTTGTTTTGAAGAACAATCACTTGAAATTTCTTTCATATAATTTAAAACATTATCGCGAACTAAAAGTTTTAAATTTTGGTCTTCTTCACTATCAGAATTAGCAAGAATATGAAGTCTAAATACACTATCAGAAAGAGAACTAGATACAGCATTTGTATAAGAAATAGCACAAATAAATGTATAAGCTATAAAAAGTAAAACTAATACTAAAAAACGTCTAAAAAATTTCATAAGAATCCTCCGTTAAAATTAAGTATTTACTAAAAGTATTAACAGAAAAAGAAAAAATATACATTTCAAACAAAAAATTATTAAAAAGGAAAATAAAAAAGCAAATCAAATAAAAATGTATTGTATAAATTCAATAGAATAAAGCAAAAGATTAGACACATGTCGAATAAAGTAGCATGAAATATAAAGAAAAGGCATTGACTTAGGTAAAGAAAAATGGTAAAATTTGGAAAGTGAACAAAAGAATAAAATAAAAGGTGGTTGAAAACAAATGGAAAAAGCAAATCTTAAAATTTGTAGTTTTTATGTAAGTGACTGGCATTTAACAGCAATGCTATTACCGTATATAGAAGATGCTATAGAAAGAAGCGAACGCCTGAATACAATATTTGAAAAGAATATATCATATAATATGAAGGAAATTCTAACAAGAATAAAAATATCAGACAGAAAAAAAGATGAAATAATGAAAGTAGGATGGGAAAACAAAGAAATAGTAAAATATAATGAAATAAAAAAATACATGGAAAAAGTTACAAAAGAAGGAGACAAGATAACATTAATAGTAGAGGGAAGAAAAGAAAGAATTGAATGTATAGGAAAAAATATAGAAAAATGGATGAAGAAATCAGAGAAAAAGATAAGAAAAAAAGACATAAGAATAATTAATTGTTATGAAGTAACAGAATTCAATAAAGATTTAAATGAAATACTTGAAAATCATGACAAAATACTAAATACAGCGGGGTTACATGAAACTGAAGAAATGTACTCAGGATATGTAAGAAAAAGAGCATAAGGCTCTTTTTTTAGTGCATAAAATATTTTTTTTTATAAAATATCAGAAAAAATTTGCAAAATCTTAAGAAATAATGTATAATAAATTTAGATAATTGTGTAAATAGGTAAAGGAGGAAGATTTATGAATAAAAAAATAGCAAAGATTATATTAATATTTTTCTTAATCTTTACCATATTAGGAATTATAAATACAGTAAACGCATTAGGCTTAAGTGAAATAACAGAGTTCCCAGGACTTTACACAACCACTGGAAATAATGATCAAAGTAGGGCAGTAAAAATGGGAAACTTCATAGTTTCGGTAGTAAGATATGTTGGTCAAGGAATTGCAGTAATCACATTAATAATAATAGGTATTAGATACATATTTGCAAGCGTAGAGCAAAAAGCAGAATATAAAAAATCAATGATACCATATGTAATCGGTGCAATACTTTTATTTGCAGGTGCATCAGTTACAAATTGGATATATGAAATTTTCAATGATGTAAGTACTTTCTAATAATATATTTTCATAAAAAGTATTGAAAATGAAATAGAAATATGTTTAAATAGGAGGTAAGATTATGAACAAATTATGTAAAAGAATAATTTTCGTAATTATTATCCTTATATTGATAATTAGTATAAATACTGAAAGCCTAGCTTGGTCAGAAGTAATAAAAGATGGACAATTGTTTATAAGCACAGGAGAAAGTGAAGGAAGCCCTATTAATTCTGGAGGATTAAGAAGCGCATCAAGTTATATATACAATATATTACTTGTGGCAGGAATAGTAATTGCAGTTATTATAGCAAGTATACTTGGAATACAATTCATGCTAGGAGGAGCAGAAGGACAAGCTAAAGTAAAAGAGATGATGCTTCCATATATAGTAGGATGTATAATAGTATTTGGAGGATTTGGTTTTTGGAAGATTGCACTTAAAATTGGAAAAGAACTAGACAAAATTGGAAAAGAAGAAGTTTCAATAATAGATTTAAATATAAACGTAGAAATAGCAGACTATTCAAATAACCAAAAAGATATAGAATTATACTAAAAGAAAGGGTAATATATGAAAAATAAGAAAAACTTAAAAAAAATAATTGTAATACTTGCAATTATCATATTAGCTAGTATCATATGCATACCCAAAAGCTTTGCAGTTAGGCCAAGTGACATCACAGGAGATGCTGATCCAAAAATAGAAATGAAATTCATGGATAATTTGGTAGATATGTTAACAAAAATCGGAGCATTTGCAGCAGTAGGTGCCATGATGATAATAGGCATTAAATATATGACAGGAAGCTTAGAAGAAAAGGCAGAATACAAAAAAACAATGATGCCATACATGATAGGATGTATCTTAATCTTTGGAGCATCAGTAATTGCACCAATGATAATGGATATGTTCAAGGATGTAGAAAAAGTCGAAGATGCAGGAAATATTATACTTGGAATAATTCAAGTAATAGGAAGTTTTGTAGCAGTAGGTATCATTATGGTACTAGGAATAAAATACATGATGGGAAGTATAGAAGAAAGAGCATCATACAAAAAATCAATGCTTCCATACTTAATTGGTGCAGTACTTCTATTTAGTGCAGTAAATATAACAGCAACAATAGTGGATATGGCTAAGACTACTACAGAAGCAGGAAAAATTCCAGGACCGACACCAGTTGATCGGAACGCCTACATGCCCAAATTGTCAAATAGAAATGAATAAACTTAATTCATATACATACAAATGTCCAAGATGTGGGGCAATGAATTAATAACGTTATTAATGTTTTCTCAAGTTAAAAATTGAGATAAATATAAAAATATATAAACTTAAAAATAAAAAGGAGGGAAAAGACATGAAGAAATTACTAAAAGCATTACCTATACTTATGACAGTATTTATGGTACTTATGACAGTTACTCCGGTTTTAGCAACAGTTGGAGGTATACAAATTAAACCAGAAACTGAAGATGCAGCTAGTAAGATTACTCCAATTACAAACAATATACTTGGAATAATACAAGTAATAGGTACAGTAGTAGCAGTAGGAGTATTAATGGTATTAGGTATAAAATACATGATGGGAAGCGCAGAAGAAAAAGCAGAATACAAAAAGACAATGATCCCATATTTAGTTGGTGCAATACTATTATTCGCAGCAGTTCATATAGCAGCAGCTGTAGTAGGTATGGCACAAAGTGCAGCAGGAGCTGGAGGCTCAGGAAATACTAATGGATAGTTAGTAAATAATCTAAAAAGTAAAAAAAGCTAGAGTTTCATTTGAAATATCTAGCTTTTTTTGTTTGTAAATTTTCTAATTTCTAATGTCTAACCTCTAAAATATTACAAAAACATAACAAAATCATTACAAATACAATTTTTTTCGCCAAAACACTATGAAAATTTACAATATTCTGTTATAATATAATACAAGTAATAATGGGCAAATTAGACTTAAAAATAGGCATACAAAAGAAAGGAGCAAAATAACAAATGGCATATCAAATACCTAGAAATGTTAAAGGAGAAGGAAGAATATTATTTGTATTTTCTAAGAAAGCTTTAATTACAACAGGAATAGGTGCTGGAATAGGGCTAGTGTTTAAATGGTTATTTCAAGCAATGGGGCTTAACATAGTAGGCTGGGGAATACTTATATTACTTGCATTAATTGGCTTCTCAATAGGAACATTTAAAATACCAAATACAACGGCATTTGATTTTACGAGAAAAACAGGCGGAGAAAATATAGACGATGTAATACTTAGATGGATAAAATTCAAAACAAAATCTAAGAAAAAAATATATGTATATACTGAAGGAGGAACAAAAGATGACAGATAATCAAATAACACAAATTTTGACATATCTATTAATATTTATGATATTTATACTAATGGTATTAATCGTGGTATTTATATATGTCAGAATAAAAGATGCAAAAAGGAAAAAAGCGGAAAAAATGCAAGCTATTGATGAAGTGCAATCTGCACCATCAAATGTTGCAACAAAAGGATATAATAAACAATCAATACTAAAATTTATGGAATTTGACAAAGTAGAAGACAACATGATAGTGCAAAAAAACGGATCTAGATACCTGATGGTAATAGAATGTCAAGGTGTAAACTATGATCTAATGTCATCGATGGAACAAACAGCAGTAGAAGAGGGATTTCAACAGTTTCTAAACTCACTTAGGTATCCAATTCAAATATATGTACAAACAAGAACAGTAAATCTAGAACATAGTATAGGAAGTTACAAAAGAAGAGTAGATGAAATAGAAAATATATTAAGAAGAAGCGAAGCAGAATATGAATCAAATAGACAATCAGGGTTATTTGAAAAAGAAGAAATAAAAGCACAATTTTATGAATTAACAAAAATTAGAAACTTATATGAATATGGAAAAGACATTATATACAACACAGAACAAATGAGCTTAAACAAGAACATATTAAATAGACAATACTACATAATAACATCATACTATCCATCAGAACTTGGAAATAATAACTTCGATAAAGATGAATTACAAAATATTGCATTTTCAGAACTTTATACAAGATGTCAATCAATGATTAGTGCTTTATATTCATCAGGAGTACAAGGAAGGATATTAGGCTCAGATGCATTAGTAGAATTATTATATATGGCATATAACAGAGATGAAGCAGAAGTATTTGGAGTAGATAAAGCATTAGCTGCAGGATATGATGAACTATATTCAACAGCTCCAGAAGTATTAGAGAAGAAAATTGCAGCATTAGATAGAGAAATAGAGCAAAAAGCTGTTGCAAAGGCGCAAGACACAGTTGCAAAAGTAAGAACATTAAGAGAAAGAAAACTTCAAGAAAGACAAATGAAGATGGACGACATAATAGACGAAATGGCAAAAATGATAATACGAGAAAATGAAGCATATATAGGAAGAGATGTTGCGGTAGACGCTGTAAATGATTTGACAAAAGACAGAAAGGATAGAGCAGTAGCGAAAGAAAAAACAGAAGAAAAGGAGGCAAAGAAGAGAAATGAGCAAAAAGAAGAAGTTAAAAAAACAAGAAGAAGAAAAGCAAAGACAGCTTAGGGAAAATGCTGAACAAGAAATATTACATAAACAAACAGTAAAAGATCTTATAACACCATCAGGAATTGACGCATCAAACATAGACCACATGGAAATAATTTCAAACACAAAAAGATATGCTAGAAGCTTCTTTGTATCTACACTACCTAGAATGTGTTCTTTCCCAGATATATTTAGGGACATGTACCTTTTCGGAGATATAAACACATCAATATATATAAACCCAATACAAGAAGCAAGGTCACAAAATGAATTAAACAGGGTAATAAATGAAATAGAAACAGAAAGAATAGTTGCAGCAGACAGAGGAAACATCAATAGAGAAAGTGACCTAACACAAAAAAGAATAGAAGCAGAACAACTAAGAGATGAAATTGCAGCAGGATATAATAAACTATTTGAAGCAACAGTAGTATCTACTTTATTTGCATATAGCTTAGAAGAACTTGATAAATTTACTAAATTACTATCAACAGAAATGTCAAAAACATTAGTTGGAATAAAATCAGCATGGGCAATGCAAGAAGAAGTATTCCAATCAAATATTCCACTAATGCAAAATAAAATAACAAAATCACATACATTTGATAGACGTTCAATGGGAACTGTATTCCCATTTACAACGTCAGAAGTAGGACATCCAACAGGAATACCACTTGGTTTCAATAGACAAACTGGAGTACCAATACTATTTGATAATTTCCATTCATCACTTACAAACTATAACATGGTTATATTTGCTAAATCTGGTGCACGGAAAATCAGTTACAATGAAAACACTTATCTCAAGGTCTTCAGTACTTATGGGAATAGAAAGCTTAGCACTTGATGCAGAAGGTGAGTATAGTATAGTTGCAGAAAGCCTTGGTGGAATAAATGTAGTACTTAGTCCAAACTCAAAAACAGTAATAAACATATTTGACTTAGAACTTGAAACAGTAAAAGATGAAATTACAGGAAAAGACAGAATAGTACTTAATGTAGAAAACAAAGTAGAAGACGTAACACAAGCATTAATTACAATGGCAAGAGGAAGTACAAGGTCAGACGAAGTAACAGAACTTACAAAACAGATAATTGCAGAAAGTGTTGCGGAAGAATATGCAGCAAGAGGAATTACAAACGATCCATCAAGTCTTTATGAAACAAGCATGGACAAAAGAAATATAATCGCAAAAGATAAAAAAGAGATGCCGACTATTGGAAGTTGGTATAAGAGAATGGAAAAGAAGGCAAAAGAAAATAAAGTTCAAGATTATGCATTCCAATATAGTTATCTTTTAAAAGTTATGAAACAATACATAAGAGAATATGATGGACAAATGGCATACTTTGATGGACAATCTACATTTGAACTATTAGATGGAGCGCCATTTATAAACCTAGACATATCACAGCTAGAAGAAAGATTTGCAAGACCACTTGCACAGCAAATTCTATTGTCATGGATATGGGAAAAATATGTTAAGAAAAATAGTGAAGATAGAACAAGAGCAAGCCGTAAAAGGGTTATAGTCGACGAAGCATGGATGCTTCTTCCATACCCAGAAGCTGTAGACTTTTTAAATACTATGGCAAGACGTGCAAGAAAAAGAAATGTATCACTTGCGATTATTTCTCAAAGATTTCAAGATTTTTATGAAAAACCAGAAGCACAAGCTGTTTTAACATCTTCAGATACAAAACTATTTTTAGCGCAAGATAAATCAGAAATACAGTACCTAAAAGAAGTATTCAAACTTTCAGAAGGAGAAGCAGATTTCTTAATAACATGTACAAAAGGTGAAGGGCTATTAAAAGTAGGAGCAGATACTGCAATCTTACAAATAACTCCAACAGCAAAAGAATTCGAGTTTGTTGAAACAAACTTAAATAAACTAGTTAAAAGAAGAAATGGATAAGAGAAAAAACTGGGAGGAAGTAACAAGAAAATGAAAATTTTTATGCGAAAAGGTTTTACACAAAAGTTAATAATATCAATAGTATTCATTATTTTACTAAACTTTTGCTTTGCACCAAAAGTTTCTGCATCAAGCTTTGGTGGAGAAATGATGAAACTGATAAGAAGTTTTGCAACAGGAATTGCAGATGTTGCAGCAGCTGTTGTTCAACTTGCAGTAACAGGAGAATGGAGAACGGCAGTAGCTGACAAGGGCTCAGGAAAGCCAGATGGAAACGAGTATTGGATTGGCGAAAGCAACTTTGAATATCCCATACTTCAAGTAAGTCCAGAATTGATATTTGCAGGGGAAATAGAGCTTTTAGACGTAAACTTTATTTCAGAGATAAATAGTAGATCTCATGTAATAGAACTTAAAAATGATAGTGGACTTAAAAAATTAAGAGAAGTTGTTGCAAGTTGGTATGTTACTTTAAGGACAATAGCAGTCGTTCGGACTTTTATCAGTACTTATATATATTGGTATTAGAATAATAATAGCAAGTACATCAGGAGAAAAAGCAAAATATAAAGAGAGAATTTTAGACTGGATAATAGCATTTTGTTTACTTTTCTTTATGCACTATATAATGGCAGCAAGTGTAACTGTTGTAGAAAAAATAAATACTACACTTGGAAAAGCTACAGGAGTATTTGATGGTATAGATATACCTCCAGAATATGGAACCGTAGAATTTCAAAATAAAGGGAATATTGGAATAGGAACATCAACTCCAGGTTCTAGTTATAATGGAATAAATCAATCAAATGTAACAGGAGTAGATGATGAGGGAGCTATAAATGCAGTTAAGTCGTTAGCAGCTGCTGATGGTGGAAAGCTAGTAAGCGAATCAGGTTGGAGTCAACCAGTTATAAAACGTAATCAAGCTGCAGGAGAAGAAGAAATAACATCTGAATATGAAATTGTTTTTGATATATACACAGTTACAATTACAAGAAAAGAAGTAAGACCTTTAGTAAGTGGAGCAAGTGGTTACATTTCATATAGTTATAAAACTTCTAATATCTCAACATCTGGAGGCTCAGGAGGAAATGGACTTGTAGGAGTAGATGTTATTAAAATATCAAATGATAGCTCGAAAGTGCTTTACTTCATAAATTACGCAAGGTTATTCTTGAATGTAAAAGATAATGATCAATATATACCTATGTCTGTTGGATATCTAATTATATATATAGCATTAACAGTTTTTACAGTAGTATTTGCAATAAGATATATAAAAAGGGTAATATATATAGCATTTTTAACAATGGTTGCACCAATGGTAGCAATGACGTATCCACTTGATAAAATAAAAGACCGGAAAAGCACAGGCGTGGAATATGTGGTTTAGAGAATATACATTTAATCTAATAATACAACCATTCCATTTACTGTTATATACAGTTATGGTAGGAAGTGCAATGTCACTTGCAGCAGTTAGCCTTCCATATGCAGTAGTTGCAATATATTTCTTAATACCAGGGGAAAAATTACTACGTAAATTCTTCGGATTTGACAATGCAGGAACATTAAGTGCAGCAGGAAGCTTTGCAGGTGGAGCATTATTCTCTGCAATGATTAATAAAATGAATAGACCAAAACCAGGACATGAAAAAGAAAAAGATGATAAACCTAAAATAAGAAAACCATCTGGTGGAACTAGAGTTGGTGATGATGCCTTACAAGTTGAAACAAATGGTGTTGCAGGAAGCTCAGGTGGAGGTTCAGGCGGAAGTCCAGGGGGAGTCCCAGGCGGAAGTCCAGGAGGAGTCCCAGGCAGAAGTCCAGGAGGAGGCTCAGGAGGAGGCTCAGGTAGTCTAGATTTTATGCTTCCAAGAGGATACAAGGATAATGCTTTAGTAAGAAGAGACAAAGATGGAAATATAATAGGTGGAGGAAGCAAATGGGCTTTGGCAAAAGAAGGACTAAGAAATAGATTAATGAGTTCTGTGGCATATAATAGTCAAAGAACAAAAAATGCTATTAAAAGGTCTATTAAAGCAGCACCAAAGACAGCAGGAAGAATGGTAAGAAGAGGAGCTATTGGAGCATTAGCAGGTGGTACAGCAGGACTTCTTGCACTAGGCGCAAGTGCTGCAACAGGAGACCCATCAAAGGCAATTGGACTTATGGCTGCTGCAGGAGCTGCTGGATATAACTTTGGAAATTACTATGGAGATAAATTTGCAAAAGGTCTAGGAAGCTATGCAGACGGAGCAAGGACAGCATTTTGGGGAACTGATATGAAATCAATAAATCAATATAACTTTGACCAAGAATTTATAAGTAATCCAGAAACTATAAGTAAACTTACACAAGCATTAGGTTCAACAGAAAAAGCAAGAGAAGCAATAAAGGATGGTAGTGTACAAGCATTATTAAATGAAAATATTACAGATCCAGGAAAACTTGCAAAAGCACTAGCACTTAAAAATAGGTATATGACTGGTAAAGGAGCAGATGGAAGAAAATATTCACCAGAAGAAGCTATGGGAAAAGCTATTCTTATGGCTAAATGGAATAGAGATGCAAATCCAGGAATATTTAACACGATGTCGAGAGAACAAACTTCATTTAGAAGAAACTTAGAAGCACAAGGAATTAAGTCTGAAGATATAGATAGGATATTAGCAGACCTAGAGTATTTCGAAATATAATATAAAATTGAGGAGGGCTATAGAATGAAATTAGCTAGAATTTATAATCAAAATAGAGCATTTATAATTGCAGGAGTATTCATCATAGCCCTTATAATTGTTATTATACAAATGCTGAATGGATATGTAAAAGAACAGCAAGAAATGGCTAAAAATAGGGTAGAGAATAGTAGTACTGTGGATAATAGTACTACTATTTCTAGCGGAAACACAAGTGTCATAACTGGAGAAGAAGTAAAAACAAATGAACAAAGTAAAAATACCATTAAAAAATTTGTAGAATATTGTAATAACAAAGAGATAGAAAAAGCATACAGCATGTTAAGTGAAGACTGTAAGAAATTAATATATTCTGATATAGAAAAATTCAAAATAAACTATATAGATAGAATATTTTATATTTATAGGTTGTATACACTAGAAAATTGGTTTGAAACATTGAGTCTTAAAACATATTATATAAAATATACAGAAGACATTTTAGCAAGTCGGAAATGCGTCTTCTAAAGACAACAAAGGAGATTATATTACGGTCACCAAAGATAATCATATAAATATAAATAGTTTTGTTGGTACAGAGGAAATAAATAAAGGGAAAACAAAAGATGGAATTACAATAAATGTAGCCAAAATGTATTACTATATGGACTATACAATACTTAGTTTAGAAGTCGAAAATAATACAAATGGAGTAATTGCACTAGATTCAAAAGCTAATATAAATACTACATTGATATATGATACAAATAATGTAGAATATGAAGCATTTTTAAATGAAAAAGCAGAAGAAGAATTACAAGTTAGAAGAAATGCAAAAAGAACAATAAATATAAAATTCAATAAAATATATAATCCAAATAGTAGAACATTAAAACGGAATTTTCTTTGATGATGTTATATTAGATTACGAAGGAGAAAATAGAAAACAAGTAAAATTTAATGTAGAAGTATACTAAAATATAAAGAATGAGAGGGCATAAGTATGGACGATGAAGAAAGACAAGACCAAAGAGAAAATAGAAGAATAGTAGACACAATGAAAAATGGAGCTAAAAAAGCAGGTAGTTTCATAATGAAGTTAAGGAAATTTCTTATGCTTGTTTTTACAACAAAAGCTGGTATTATTCTTTTTGTTATAATAGGAGTTGTGGCACTACTTGCTGGATTGACACACATAGTAGATATAAGAGGCTCAACAGATATAACAGATGTTGCAACAGATACAATAATAACACAAAATACTGAAATAGTACAAGCACCAAACCCAGACGATGGATACTATTTTCAAATAAGTGATGACATTATAGATCAGTTTTTAGTAGAATTAAACCGTGCATACTATGAAGGACGTTATCTAGACCACATAAAAACAGGATTTGGAGATGAAAAATATAAGGATAAAGATGGTGATGTAAATGAGGTAATAAATGGTATTACTTCAGGTATTAGTGATGGAAATGTTGTAAATCAAAGTGACTTTGTGTATGATCCAGAAGTTGCGGATATAAAAGAAAAAGATATACAGGAATGGTTTAATGCAGAAGATTATAAAGATTATCTTATAAAATTTATAAGAGCAGAAATTGCAAGTATGTATCCAAAACTTGGAGATTATCAAGGACTAGACACAGTAAATGACTCAAAGAGCAATCCAAGAGATATATATCGGAAACTATGTAGCACAAGGTGTAGTACAAATTCAAAGAACACTTATGAATCAGGATCGGAACAACTCAGCCACCAATAACACTTACATATAAGCCATATGAAGAATTTACTAAAATGATAAAAAATAACGACAAAGAAGCACTAAAGTATTTTTCTATGCAAGAGTCTTATGGAGTAATACATTTTGCAACATATAAGGAAGTAATTGTAACACTTAATGGAGCGAGACAAGAAGAAATGTGTTCATATGTGCTTACGGAAAATACTATGTCATATAAATCGGTTGCAAATCTTTGTAGTATGCCAGTAAACTTTTTATTTAATCTACTTAGAGAAACAGATAACCCTGAATGGACTATGGCAGTAATAGATTTGCTTTTGGAAGAGCAAAATACAGATTTAGTATTAATGATACAAGACCAAATAAATAAAGATGTTAATACACAGATACAGACATTTCGTTTTGTACATAAAACTAAGGTAGAAAAATACACAGGACGAGGATATGACGAAAACGGGCATGCAAAAAGTCCATCATATAATGGAAGTGAGTTTAAGGGATATAAATGGCCTGCTGGTGGAGAAGAGGTAGATACTTGGATTAGAACAACATACACAAATACAACAACGGTATTTGTAAAAAGGGCATATACATGGTGCTTAGACTTTGAACAAGAGGCTATACCAAATAATACTGAAGAACTGCGGAGAACATGTCACAACAGAACAGACTTATTCAGAATCAGACTTTGCGAATTTAAGTTATCATGAAATTTCAAGAAGTGGTGATATAAGTCATGATGACGGAGTATCGTCTTCAGTTACAGTGGTAGAAGAGTCCGAAAGACTTCTTCACCATATAGAGGAATGGACAGATGTATGGAACTGGGGATGGACAATAAATATAATTCAAGAGAAAAGAATAAATTATGAAAAATTTTTAGGAACATGGAAAAATGGTGCAGGAATATATTCGAAAGGTGTAAAATATGACCCTAATGGAAAATTAGTAGGATATAGTATGCCAGACGATCCACTTGCAATAGGATATCCTGCTGATGATATTGCAGAAGAGCAATGGCAAAATATTGACGAATTAATATACATACTTGGCAATCATGCAGATACACAAATGCATGAAGTGCTAATGATGTATTATTGGAATATATACTTTGGCGAAGAAGTATATGATATTGACTTAGAGGCTCTATTAGGATTATTTAATACAGATACATTCATAGGATTTGGAGGTTATGGCGCTGGTGGATCAGGTGGCTATGGAGGAATGTATGGTGGAGGATTTGTAGTAAAAGTAGACGAACTAACTTCTGCTCCAATACTTACAGAAACACAGCTAAATTCAGCATTAGAATCTTGGCTTTCAGGACAGCAATTGTCAAATGCTAAAGACGTTTTGACTACAGTAAGAGGATGTGAAACAAGATATAAAATAAATTCAGTATTTACATATGCACTTATGATGCAAGAATGCTCTATGGGAACAGCAAATACTAGTTGGGTTAGAGAAAATAACTGGACAAGTTTAGTAGGATATCGGACATGTACAATATCCTACCCCTAATGCAAATATTGAAGTATTTGCAAGAATGATTGCAACTGGAAATATATATTTTAGACAAGGAAGAGATACAGTATATGAAATAGGAGAGAAATATTGTACAAGTCCACCACCACCTGCGTGGGCAAATGGTGTATCAGGACATATGATGGATATTTATAATGCAGCAGGACTTAATGTAGTAATGCCATCTATAGGTGAAGGTGGAAGAGAAGAAATAGTAAATCTTGCTATGCAACAAATAGGAAAACCATATTTATGGGGTGCAGAAGGACCGAATGCTTTTGACTGTTCAGGACTTGTTAAATATGTATATTCTTCATTTGGAATTTCATGTCCACGTTCAACTGATGCTTACAAACCAAAATTAAAATCAAATGAAATAAGCTGGAGTGAAGCAGAACCCCGGAGATATACTTATAATATTTAAAGAAGAACGTACAAACGCTAGTTGTCGGACATGCAGCAATATATCTCGGAAATGACACATATTTACATGCACCTTCTTCAGGAAAAACAGTAACAACTGCATCAGGTGCATCAAAAAGATTTAGACATGTATTTAGGTTTACTTAAAATAAAAGGAGGTTCTAAATGAGAAGAACAAATATAATACTGATCATAATGATAGCTGTGATTGTAATAATTATAATTCTACTTGGAATACTATTAAGTGCAAATAAGAAAAAGGTAGAAGAATATGGAGAAGAACTTCCAAGCGAAATATCAGAAAAAGTACCAGAAGGATTAAATCCACAAGATGACCCTGAAATGTTTTATTCAGTTTCAAATTATGTACAATCATATTTAGACTATGGTAGTATAAATTTTGAAACTAGAGAAGATAAAACTTTAGAAGAAAAATGCGAAATGTTTCTTGATATTTTAAATGAAAATTATAAGAAAAGAAATAACCTAAATTCTAATAATATTATAGAGCATATGTATAAAGGAGAAAATCACTTAGCATTTTATCCACTTCATATGAAGCAATTAATAGAAGGTAATATATTCATAAATGTAGTACATGGCATTATAGAAGATTATGAAACAGGAGATTACTTGCAAAATGCATATTATATTGTAAGGCTAGATGTAAATACTTATGCAGTTGATGTTGAACCTGTAAATAATGTGAAATCAATAGATGAAGTTCAAATATCAAAAGATACAAAAGAAATTATGCTAAATGATTATAATGAATATGTATCAGTCACAATAAATATTCCAAACCTTATAAATAGATACATGTCAAATTATAAAATACTTTGTAAAAATTATCCAGATTTAGCTTATAACTATCTAGACAAGGAGTATAGAGAAAAAAGATATGGAAGTTTGGAAGAGTTTAAACAAGAAGTAAGTAAAGAAAGTAATGAAGACATTATAATGAAAAGCTATAAAGTAGAACAACAGGAAGGATACAGAAGGATAGTATGTCTTGATGAAAAAGGGAGATACTATATAATAAATGAAACATCTACAATGGAATATACACTTATTTTAGACACATACACAATAAATATACCTGAATTCTCAGAAAAATACCAAAAAGCAAATGCACAGGAAAAAGTTGTGTTAAACATAGATAGATTTATGAAAGCATTAAATGATAAAAATTATAAATTTGCATATAGCGTCTTAGCAGATAGCTTTAAAGAAAGAAACTTTAAGACACTTTCAGACTTTGAAAATTATGCAAAAGCAAATTTTTATGAAAATAATAAATTTTCATATGAAAAATTTGGAAATGAAGCAGATACATACTATACATATGAAGTAAAAATTTTGAATGATGGTACAGAAGATATAGGAAAAACAAAGACATTTATAGTATTACTAAAGACAGGAACAGATTTTGAATTATCATTTAATTTAGAATAAAAGTATAGAAAAAATTAACATATAAATAGGCACTTTAGTAGGTGCCTATTTATTACATTTTGTAACAAAATTGTAATACAATTGTAATATAAAATTTTGAAAAATGTGATATAATAAGTAATAATTATCGAAAGAAAAAGGAGGGAAGAAAAAGTATGTTTAATGAAACATTAGATAAAATAACTGTAATCCAGTTGGAAGCATACCTTAATTCCCTAGAAAAAGAAAAAAGTAAAGAGATACAAAAAAGAGTACATGATTACAAATTAGACTGCAATATGCAAATGAAAAAGGTAAGAAAAGGTCAAATAGCAAAAATAGAAAAAGAAGCAGATAAAGAATATAAAGAATTATTTATAATTAGAGATCAAATTTTAGAATTGCTTGACGAAATTAAAGATATACCAAGTGATATAGAAGAATTAAAAATTGCAGAATATATGTTATATAGAGTAGATATAAGAAAAGCAGAAAAGATTGTAAATAAGGCAAAAAAGCAATTAGAAAAAAGATATAATGATATACAAGTAGATGTAGAAGGAAAGATTCAAGAATTCCCATTACTTAGGGATGTAACAGAAATAGGTTATATTCAAAGTGATTTAGGGGAAGCAAAACTTCAGTTAACAAAAGAACAATATAAATTAGAATGTACAGAAGAAGAAAGAAAACAATTGATAAAAAAAGAATTGGATATGATAGAACAAGCAAAAAGCTTTAACAGCATTCCGATTCCACATGAAATACTAAAGAATTTAGACAAGGATATTCAGTCAAAAATGCAAAAGTTTAACACAATAAGAGAAAAAAGGATAAGAATATTAAACACAATGGAGATAGACTATGAAAAACTAACTGTTCCTAGGGAAATAGAAAATGCAGTAGAAGATGCAACTAAAATTATCGAAGACTGTAAATATATTCTGACTAAAGCTGAATATAACACTGTCAAAAATGCACTCATAAGAAGAAAAAAGAAAGTATATAGAAGCACTAAAGATATAAGATCTATAATTAATACAAAAGAAAATAAGACAGGAATTTCAAACTTTAATATTCAAAGTGCAAGATACTTAAGAATGGGAAATTTGAGAGAAACAATAGCTAAAGCTACAAATCTAATAAAGGAAAATCCTTTAGACCAATTAGAAGAACAGCTTGAAAAACTAAAAATTTCATATGAAAGAGAAAAACAATTTGCTTCTGTAATAGAAAATTTAAATGATGGAATTCGGTGGGAATAATGCTGAAGTAAAGGCTTATGAACAGCAGATAAAGAGTTTGGAAAGCAAACTTTTAAATTCCAAAAGAATAGTATCAGAAGAACAAGAGAAAATAAAAAATGCAAAAAAAGAATTATTAGTTTTATGGAAAATGGAAATAAATGCGGCAGTATCTAAGAAGAAAGAGAATACTTTAAGATTGCAAACGGTTAACCTTACAAAAGAATCTAGGGAAGAACAAAAGGGTATAAATAATACATTTAGAAAACTAAAGAAAGCATCACGGTGGAAAGCATGCATGCACTTAAAATAATATGAATTAAAGCACCTCTATGCACATATAAATTTGTATAGAGGTGTTTTTTATTGTATAACAAAAAATTAAAAAAGATAGTAGTAATTATTATATTGATTGTAATAATTACTTTGCAAACTGCTGTATATGCAGAAAATATTGATGAAGAATTTGACTTTAGCCAGCTTAATGAATTTTTACAAGATGTTCGGAGTAGAGATAAATAAGGTACCTAATATAAATTCAAGACATGCTGTTATATATGATAGAGCTACTCGGAAATATATTATATGGAAAAAAAGAAAATGAGAAATGCAAAATGGCATCAACTACCAAAATAATGACAGCAATAATAGTACTAGAAAATGAAAAAAATATTGATAAAAAAGTAAGGGTTTCGCAAAAAGCTGCAGGAACAGGAGGATCAAGATTAGGATTAAAAAAAGATGATGAAATATCAGTAAAAGACTTATTATATGGACTTCTTATGTGTTCTCGGAAACGACTCAGCAGTTGCACTTGCAGAGCATATTGGGCGGAAGTATAGAAGGCTTTGCAGATTTGATGAATAATAAAGCTAAAGAGTTAGAAGTATTAAATACACATTTTGTAACTCCACATGGGTTAGATGAAGAAGATCATTACACAACAGCGTATGAACTTGCAAAAATTACAGATTATGCACTAAAGAATAAGAAATTTGAAGATATTGTTAGAACAAAAACATATACAGTAAATATCAATGGAAATCCTAAAAATATAAATAATACAAATGAATTGTTGGGTTCATTAAATCGGAGTATATGGCGTAAAAACAGGATTTACAAATGGAGCTAATAGGTGCTTGGTTGTATCATGCAAAAGAGATAATATGGATATTATTTCAGTTGTACTTGGGGCAGACACAAAAAAAGATAGGACCAAAGATAGTATAAAGCTAATTGAATATGTATTCAGTAGCTATCAAATGATAGATTTAAAGTTTATGCTAAATAATGAATTTGATACTCTAGTAGAAAGTGCACAATTTAATATTGTAAAAGGAATAAGCAATAATTTAAGTTTAAATTTAGCAGAAAATGAAGTAGGGCTGTATGCTGTCCCTAAAAATAAAATAAAAGAAATAACAGTATACTCAGAATTAAAAACGCAGTATGAAGCACCTGTAAAAATACAAGATAAAGTTGGAAAGATTTATATAAAAGTAGGAGAGGAAACTATATATGAAATAGATATTTTGGCAAAAAATGAAATTAGAAAAAAAGAGATTTGGGATTATTTAAAAGAATTAAATAATAGATTAACAAAACAATGGGAGCCAAATTTTGGCTTCTATTGTTTTATTAATAAGTCCAATAAGAAAAAATTGCAAGTTTAAATTAGGGGAATCTACAAAGAGGGGGAATATATATTTGAGTTTAACATAATTAAAGGCAACTTTCATTTGCTAGTTATTCTAATTTACCATAGAATTTTACTTAGATAAAAAAACAAAAGCTATGTTAAATGAGAATAATATATGGATTGATTATTTAATAAATAAGACTATTTTATCTTTTCTTTTTTTATGATATAATTTATTTAATTTTATGTTATAATAATCTCGACAAATTACAATTTTGAGGAGAAATAGAAATGTTAGAAGTAAGGCAAGAAACTAAAAAAGACTATGAAGAAGTATATAATGTAGTAAAAAGAGCATTTGAAACAGCAGAGCATAGTGATGGAAATGAACAAGATTTAGTAGTAAAGTTAAGAAATAGCAATAATTTTATACCACAATTATCATTAGTGGCAATTCAAGATAGAAAAATAGTTGGCTATATATTATTTACAAAAATTAAGATAGGAGAATATGAAGAATTAGCATTAGCACCACTTGGAATATTACCGAAATATCAGAAACAAGGAATAGGTAAAAAGTTAATAGAAAAAGGACATCAAATAGCAAAAGAATTAGGATATCATTATTCTATAGTTTTAGGCAGTGAAACTTATTATTCTAAAAGTGGATATTCTCCAGCAATAAATTATGGAATAAAAGCACCATTTGAAGTACCAAATGAAAACTTTATGGCAATAAAATTAAATAATACAGATAAAGAAATAATTGGTATAGTAGAATATGCAAAAGAATTTGGAATATAACTACAAGTTACAATTTTGAAAGGAGCAAAAATGGAAACAAAAATTATAAATGATATAGCAATAGTAAAAAGTAATGAAATTATAATAAAAGATGTTCAATCAGCAATAGATTTTATTATGACTATCAAATATGAAACAAACTGTAACAAAATAGGATTAAATAAAGATGCAGTAGTAGAAGAATTCTTTATATTAAGTAAGGGATTAGCAGGAGAAATTTTACAAAAATTTATAAACTATCAGACAAAATTCGCTATATATGGGGATTATTCAAAATATACAAGTAAACCATTAAAAGATTTCATATATGAAAGTAATAATGGTAAAGATATATTTTTTGTAGAAAATGAAGATAAAGCAATAAAAATGTTAAGTAAGTAGAAAGATAAATTGCAATTTTTAGTATAGATATGTTTTCTACGGTAAGTAGGTTGATAACTTTTATAAAACAACTTATAATTTTTACTAGGAGGAATAATAATGAACAATTATGTAACAGGTAAAATTATAAAGGAACTTAGAGAAAAGAAAAACTTAACTCAATTAGAATTAGCAAATATGATAGGAGTTAGCGATAAAGCTATTTCAAAATGGGAAACATCAAAAGGTCTGCCAGATATTACTCTTATAGAACCACTTGCAAAAGCTCTCAACATATCAGTAATAGAATTGATTTCAGGCGATTATGTGATAAATAACAATAAAGCAAGTAATATAGAAAAATCAAAATTATATGTTTGCCCTCTTTGTGGGAATATAATACACTCAATGGGAAAAGCAGTAATAACTTGTTGTGGTATTACTTTACCTGAATTAGAGGCAGAAGAAGTAAACGATGCACACAAAATAGATATAGAAAATATAGAAGATGAGCTGTTAATTAGAATAAACCATGAAATGACAAAAGAACACTATATTTCTTTTATTGCATATTCAAGATATAATAAATTTGAAATAATTAAATTGTATGCAGAAGGAGAAAACGAAGTTAGAATTCCAGCATTAAATAATATAACATTGTATGTTTACTGTAACAAACATGGTTTAATTAAACAAAAAATATAAATTATAACACTAAATTGCAAGTTGGTGATGAGTTAGGATAATATAAATTGTTAATAAAAATAGCATAGTTGTAAAAATATAATTGATAGAAAAAAACTGATTAAAGCATGGTTATTGCAGGAAATTATTGCTGAAAAATTAGGTCTAAGTAAATCTAAAGGATATACTTATCACGAATGGAAAGATAGGAGATAATAAGAGATTACAATTTTGAAAGGAAGTAATATATGTATTATCCAAAACAGATACCATATTTATTAGATAAAGAATTTAAGGAAAATATAGAATATGTAGAATATAATATAAAAGAACTTGAAAATTATTGTATGTGCATTTGGACAATGAAATCAAAGAATATATTGAATAAAACCATAACTAACAACATTTTGCCAGATGCTTGTATTGATATTGTGATAGATTTTGCTAATAAGGTGATTTGCTTTGCAGGATTTAGTAAAGAAACAGAAACTTTTCAGTTAAATAAAAACATAGACTATATGGGAGTTAGATTAAAACCAAGTATATTTTATTTGCTGTTTAATATAGAAGCGGATAAAATAATGGATAATGAAATACCTTTTTGCAATATAGAAAAAGAATTTAATTTGAATAAAATATTGAATTTAAAAAGCACTAATGAAAGAATAGAATATCTAAAAGGTTATTTGTTTCAAAAGACAAAAGATAAAGTAGACATGTCATTTATAACAATGGTAGAAGGAATATATAATAATCCTAAAGATGAAAAGGTAATAGATATTGCAAAAAAATTAGGATATAATGAAAGGCACTTATATAGAGTGTTTAAAGTGAATTTTGGAGTATCACCAAAGGTTTTATTAAATATACTTAGATTGCATTTATGCTTAACATTAATATTAGAAAAAAATATAAATTTAGTAGATATTGCTAATTTATGTGGCTTTTATGACCAATCACATTTAATAAGAGAGATAAAGAGATATACAGG
>CAOJZU010000002.1 GCA_948466265.1 uncultured Clostridium sp.
AAAGGAAAGTAGCAGGAATTTATATTCGTGTTAGTACAGAAGATCAAGTTAGAGAGGGATTTAGTTTAGGAGAACAGGAGGAAAAGTTAAAACAGCTTTGTAAATATAAAGATTATAAAATTTATAAAGTTTACAAAGATGCAGGAATTAGTGCAAAAAATATGTCAGGTAGACCAGCATTTCAGCAAATGCTAGAAGATATGAGAGCAGGTAAAATTAACTATATTGTAGCCTATAAACTAGATAGAGTTACAAGGTCTGTAAGAGATTTAGAAGTTCTAATTTCAGAGTTAGAAGAACATCATTGTTATTTGGTATGCGATAGGGATGATGTAAATACGAGCAGTGCTAATGGACGTTTCTTTGTAAGAATGCTAACAGTATTATCACAATTAGAAATTGAAATAGTTAGTGAAAGAACAAAATTTGGATTAACAGGTGCAATAAAGTCAGGGCATATTCCACGGAACTTGCCCACTAGGTTACAAAAGAGATACAACAAAGAAAATGGTAATTGATGAAACTACAAAAGATGTTGTTATTAGAATATTTAATCTATATTTACAAGGTAAAAGTTATCAAACAATAGCAAATATTCTAAACGACGAAAAAGTTTTAGAGCCAAAAAAATGGGACGATTCTACCATAGAAAAAATACTCAATAACAAAATCTATGTAGGAGATTATGAAAGATTTAAAAGAGTAGCAAAAGAACAAGGAAAAGAGCCTGTAATATATCCTAATGTTGTAGAGCCAATAATAACAAGAGCAATGTTTGAAGATATACAGTTGCAGAAAGAGAAAAATCAAAGAGCATATTGTAGAGATAGAGTATATATCTTTATGCAAAAAATGAAATGCCCTAAATGTGGCAAGATAATGGGCAGTAAAGGAACAGGTGGTAAAAAGAAAAAATATATGTATTATCATTGTTCAGACTGTAAAATTTATCTTCGTGAAGATTTAATAGAAGAACAAGTTATGCCAATGATAATGGACTTAATAGAATATGATATGACAGTAAAAAAATACTTTTATCCTGTTTTAGCAGATAAAAAAGAAAAGAATACAGATAAATTTGATAAAGAAATAAATACCTTAAGAAATCAAAAGAGTAGAATAAAAGAGGCATATTTGAAAGAAATTGTTGATGTAGAAGAATTTTCAAAAGAATATAAGGCTATTGATGAAAAATTAGAGCTATTAGAACAAAAACGAATTGAAACAATAGACCTAAATAAACAGAGTTTTAGCCCACAACATTTAATGGCAGATAGAGATGTAGAAAAAGAAAAACTAATCCGTTCTAATAAATTCTACGATATGCTAATGGCAGAATGGAAAAGCAAAGACAAAGAAGAAAAACAAGAATTTATCTCAAAGTTTTTAGAAAGTATTACAATTGAAAAAGATAGTAAAGGTAATTACAAATTAGTTAATTTAAAACTAAGAAAAACATTTATAGAACAAATATATAGACTGATGCAAAATGGAATGTTTGATATGACTATTGCAGATGAAAAAGATAAAGAAGTTAGAACAACAATTATGATGGACAAGCAAGAACTACAAGAATATATTGAAAGATTAAATGACTATTACGAAGTATCTTATTATGAAGTAGCAAGATTAGATGAGCCAAAGAAAGGCTACCAGAAAAAATATCTTACAATTGATGAAACAAACAATAATGGAGAAAAACTTTTTAAATTAGTGGAACTAATAACAGATGATAAAAAGTATCCACAGAAAAAAGTAAATAGAATTGTTGGAGCGATTAGAGTAAAAGAACGAGAAAAAGTTAGTTAAAAAATTATAATAATGGAGGAATTGAAAATGGAAAACAACGAATTAAAAGAAAACAAAATTAAAAATAAATATGGAATTGAATATACAAAAGTTGGAGATTATTATATGCCTAATTTAGTTTTAGAAAAAGAAAAAATTATATTAAACAAATATGGAAGAATAAGATTAAAATTTTTAAAAGAAAATAAGAAAGCAGAATATACAGTAATGTTTGTGAATGGAACTTTGAATAAACATTTAAAAGAGATTCAAGAAACAGCACAAGAAAGAATTGATATTATAATTGAACAATTAAAACAACAAAATAATCTAACAGAAGAAATGAAAAATACAGACCAACTATATTGGGTTAGTATGATGAATAATTTTAAAAGTACGGCAGAAGAAATTATACTAAAAGAACTAATATATGTATAACAAATCACAGGTAGGAGCAAATAGCCAAATGTATAGCCAAATTTAATGTCTATAAGTGTAGCGAGCATAGGTTTTGTATTGCCACAAAACCGACAGCTTATGCTGAAAGGGGAAAAAATCTTCCCCTATAACCCCTACCTTATGAAATAGAAAGTAAAAAAATAGATTGAAAATTGTATAAAAAATTAAAAGATTTTAAGAAAAATTTTATAAAAAATAGAACGAAAATTTATCAAAAAGGAAGTGAAAAATTATGAGAAATAGAACAATAGGAATTAATGTTAGAGTAAGTGAAAATGAAAAGAAAAAACTACAAAGAAATGCTAAAAAGAGTAACTTAAATTTGTCATCTTATTTGAGAAAATCTGGATTACAAAAAGAAATTTATTCAATACCAGATGAAGAACTTCGTAAAATTTACAATGGAATTGTTGAATTAAAAAATGAATTTTCATATATGAGTGATGAAGAAATAAAAGAAAAAATAGCAAAAATGCAAAGTGATTTTCTAGATATTTATAATTACAAAAAAGACGGTGATGACAATGGCAACAACAAAAATATGGGCGATTAAAGATAGTATATCTCGAGTAATAAGTTATGCAAAAAATCCAGACAAGACAACATTTTCAGATTTAAAACAAGTCTTGAGATATGCAGAAAATGATGAGAAAACTATTGATAAAAATGAAAAGACTATGTATGTAACAGGAGTAAACTGTAAGACAGAAAAAGCTTATGAAGAAATGACAATAGTACAAAATAGATTTGATAAAACCACAGGAAATGTAGCATATCACGCATACCAAAGTTTTAAGAAAGGAGAAGTATCGCCAGAATTAGCACACAAAATTGGAGTAGAACTTGCAGAAAAAATGTGGAGCGAATATCAAGTAGTAGTTGCAACACATTTTAATACAGGCACATATCATAATCATTTTGTAGTAAATTCAGTTAATATGTTTACAGGAAAGAAGTTTAATTGTAATAAAGGAGCATACTATCATTTTAGAGAGTTATCGGATGAACTATGCAAAAAATATGGATTAACAGTTATTGAAAAGCCAGCAGGAAAAACACCAAGAAGTATATACTTTGCAGAAAAACAAGGAGAGCCAACAAAGTATAATGTAATAAGACAAGCTATTAATGAAACAATGAAAATGTGTATAAATTACAGGCAGTTTAAAAAGATAATGCTAAAAAAGGGTTATATAATCAATGATGACTATAACAGAAAATATCCAACAATTCGTTCAATAAATGATAAACAAGTAGTAAGAATGTATCATTTAGGAGAACAGTATTTGCCAAAGAACATTGCAAACAAAGTTGAACACAATCCATATTATTATCAAAATAGATATATGGAATTTATACACCCTAAAAAGAAAAAACAAAAATACAAAGTTTATAAATATAAAGGTAAATTCAAAGATATTAGTAAAATGAAAGGAATTGATGTACTATTTTTATTACTATTTCATTTATTAGGATTACTACCAAAACGAGAAAACTATCAGCCACTATCTCCAGAAATGAAACAAGAAGTAAGAAAAATGGAACGATATTCTAATGAAATTAGACTTATAGTAACAGCAAAACTAAAAACAACAGAAGATGTAAAAAGCTATATTTCACAAACTGAAAAAAATATTGAGGGTGTTACTAATTTAAGACAAAAATACAGAAATAAGCTAAGAAATTGTAAAGATGATAACTTAATAGAAGAATATAAAGAAAAGCGAAATGAATGCACTACAGTTTTAAATAAGTATAGAAAAAATCTAAAAATAGCAAATTATATTTTAGAAGATACACCAAAAGTTAAAGAAGTTATAAAAATTGAAATGCAAATGAAAAGTGGACAAGAAGATATTACTAAAACCCAAAAAAGAGACAGAAACGCAAGATAGAAAATAAAGGTTGTTATATAAATGTAACAGCCTTTAACTATTTATAAGGAAATATCAATAAAAAGCTATGAAAATATTGTAAATTGTGATATAAATATATAAAAAGAGTAAAAGTTAAAGAGAGGTTTGATAAATTATGAAAATTACAAAATTTCCGCAATCATGTTTGTTAATTGAAACAAAAGGAAAGAAAATTTTAGTAGATCCAGGAAACTTGAAATACAAAGAAGAATATTTTGATATTTGGAATAATGTGGATATTATTTTAATAACACATAAACATCAAGATCATTGTAATACTGAGATATTAGAAAAACTAAATAAAAATATAATAATATATTCTACAAAAGAAGTTACAGAAGCAAATAAAAGTTTAAAAATAAGTATTATTAAAGAAAATGATATTATAGAATTAGAGAATATAAAAATAGAAGTAGTACATGCAATACATGGGTACCAACCATTATTAAAAGGTGCAAAAGAGGTACACGAAAATGTAGGATATATTATAGATGATGAAAAAAACAGATTATATACAACAAGTGATACTATTTGTTTTAAAAATGGCTATAAAACAGATATTCTATGCATTCCTGTAACAGGACATGGATTAACAATGTCAGCATTTGAAGCATCCTTATATGCAAAAGAAGTAGGAGCAGTGCTAACAATTCCAATTCATATGGATAATCCAGCATTCCCACCAGATTTTGACTTTATAAAAGAAATGTTTGAAAAATATGAGGTTGAATATGAAATATTAGAAAATGATGAGAGCATTGAAATAGAATAAAAAAGTTATAGGTAATGCAATGAAATTGGAGGAAAATTAGTATGGAAACATTAGATGAATATTTAGACTTCGCAAAAGATATAGCAAAATATGCTGGCAAAGTAATGATGAAATATTTTAAACAGAATAATGGTGCAAGTTATAAAGGAGATAAAACTATTGTAACACTGGCAGACACAGAAATAAATTCATACTTAATAAAACAAGTTAAAGAAAATTATCCTTCTCACTCAGTAGATGGCGAAGAAGAACAGTTTGGTAAAAGCGATTATGTATGGGTATGTGATCCAGTTGATGGAACAGCAATGTATGCTAGACATATTCCAGTAGCAGTATTTTCATTAGCATTAGTTATAAAAGGAGAATCAAAAGTTGGAGTAGTATATGACCCATTTACTGATAGTTTGTATACTGCTATAAAAGGTCAAGGTGCATATAAAAATGGAGAAAAGATAACTGTAAATGATTACAAATTAGATGATATGAAAACAGTATGTCATTATGATTTATGGCCAGAAGCAGACTATAATATATCTAAAGTATTGCAAGAATTAGGAAATAAAACATATATTATTGGATTAGGAAGTATTATAAGAGCTTGTATGTGTGTAGCTTCTGGAGATTTTAGTCTTGCTATTTTTCCTGGAACAAAACATAAAAATTGTGATATTGCAGCAGTTAAAGTTATTGTAGAAGAAGCAGGTGGAACAGTTACAGATTTATTTGGAAATGAACAAAGATATGATGAAAGCATAAATGGAGCAGTTGTCAGCAATGGAAAAGTGCACAGTGAAGTAACTGAAACAGTAAAGAAGTATTTAAGAGATAGAAAATAGCAAAATATTAATTGGAGGAAAAGTAAATGGAAAATTATTTTATAATACATGGAAGTTTTGGAAGTCCATTTGGAAATTGGTTTAGTTTGGCTACATGATTTTATAGAAGATGATGAAAAACAAGTATATGTGCCACAATTTCCTATTGGAGTAGGTTATCAAAATTATGAAAATTGGAGTAAATTACTTAAATATTATTTAGATTTAGAATTAATCAATGAAAATACAACAATAATAGCACATAGTATTGCACCAGTATTTGTTAGCAAATTTTTAGTAGAGAATAAAGTGAAAGTAAGAAAACTAATATTTGTATGTGGATTTAACAACTATTTAGGAATAAACGACGAATATGATACAGTAAATAAAACAATGTATTTTGACAACTTAGAAGATGTGAAACAATATGCAAATGAAATAATATGTTTCTACTCAAATAATGATCCATATGTAAAATATGAAGTAGAAAAGGAATTTGTAGATACTATTGCAACAGAGCAAGTTTTAATACCAAATGCAGGACATATCAATAGTGAAAGCGGATATGACACATTTGAAGATATAGTAAATTATATTTTTTAATGTTAAAAACTTGATTATTTTGTAAAAAAATTATATAATTAGGACATTCCTCACGAGGCTCGACTAATAAGTCCCCTTGTTTGGCTAGAGATAGCGAAGAATATGTTTTCATATTCTGCACAATTTGCATGTAGGAATTTTAGTTATATAATACTGACCTACATACATATGATGTCCAATAATTATATAGTAATACTGACAAACACACAGTGACCTAGAGACTAAGTGTATATACAGTAAGCTGAGTAGCTCGGTAAGTATGTCAGTATATGGGAATTGAATTTATTAAAAAATTGTTCAGAAGGGACATCTGAGTTAAAGTTTAATTAGGAACCACAAACAAGCTGTACACTTTCTAAGATTAGAACGGAAGGGGCCTTATTTATAATATTAAGTGCACAAATATTATGGATAAGTCTAATCTACAAAATAGGAGGTGTAAACGATTATGAAAATTCCAGAACCAGTTGTATCAGTGATTTTTGTAATGATAGTGGGGAAAGCTTGTGGTTTTAGTGAAGAAAGAATAATGAATATATTGTATTTATTATTCGGTACTGGAATTATACTTAAGTTCAATCTTCATATTAAAGGCTACAAAAAAGTAAAAGAACTTATAGTAAAGTTTTTCACTAAAAACTAATTAAACTTTTCTTTTTATAAATAAATTAGATTCTATAGTTTACTTATAAAAGGAAAAGGAGACTAACTATGATAAATTTTGAAAATTGTGAATTATATAAAATAAGAAGAAAAAGAGATTTGTATTATAGATTGAGAGTTACAGAAAAAAATGTAGCTCTTATTTTGAATAAATATAAAGTATATATAAATGACAAGAATAGATTATTGGAAAATCCTAATTATGAATTAAAACAACTTCAAAGAAAATTGTTAAGAAAACTATATGCAATTGAATTTCCAACTTATGTTTTTTCAGGAGTAAAAGGTAAGTCAGCGTATGATAATGCTATACAACACTTAAATTCAGAGTATATGTTAAAATTAGATATGAGTAAATTTTTTCCAAATACTCATAGAAATAAAATATATAATTTTTTCTTAAAAAAATTGAAAATGACACCAGATGTAGCAAAGATATGTACAGACATAACAACAATAAATTATAAAGATAAAGGTGTATATATAGAAGAAGGTGTATATGATTATATGAAATCAAAACATATAAAAATAAAAAATCATTTGCCTTCGGGAACACCAACGAGTCAAATTCTCTCATATTTAGCTAATTTAGATATGTTTGATGAAATTATAAACTATTGTAAAGAACATAATTTACTATGTTCAATATATGTAGATGATATTACTCTTTCAACTAATAGGAAAATTAGCTTTGAAGAAGAAAAACAATTAAAAGCAATTATAAAGAAGTATGGACAGAAAATTAGTAAGGGAAAGATAATTAGATATGATAATAATGAGTATAAAAAAATTACTGGTTTTGTTATATCTCCACAACATCAGCTAGTTGTTCCGAATAAAACAAGATTGAAAATCAAGAAAAAAATATTACAAATTGAAGACATAAAGAAAGTAGAAATAGGACTAAAAAATTCATTATTAGGCTTAACTAACTTTACAGAATTGTCTAAGAAAAATGCTTATAGGGGGCTAAAAAATCAATTGAAAAAATCTTGTTAGTCCAAAAACAAAATTTCGCAAATATGTTGCAATTTACTTGAAATTGTAATAAAATGTCAAATAGTAAGAAATGGAGATGATTTCAAATGAATGAACTAGATAAAAAAGAAAATTACAGTAACAAAACCTTTGAAGATATAAAACATATTGATGAAAATGGAGTTGAATATTGGTATGCAAGAGAATTAATGAAAGTCTTAAGTTATAAAGATTGGAGATATTTTGATGCAGTAATTGAAAAAGCAAAGATAGCTTGTCAAAACTCTGAAATAACTGACATTGACCATTTCGTTGTTGACAACAAAATGGTAGAAATAGGTTCTGGTGCGAAAAGAGAACAAAAAGATTATAAATTAACACGATATGCTTGCTACCTTATAGCTCAAAATGCAAATCCTCGATTAAAAATGGTTGCTCTTGCACAAACATATTTTGCAATTCAAACTAGAAAACAAGAAATTAGTGAAAAAGAATATAGCGAATTAACAGAAGATGAAAAACGATTTTATCAAAGAAATTTAACCAAAAAAGGAAACTATTCACTTAATCAAACAGCTAAGAATGCAGGTGTTAAAAATTTTGATAAATTTCATAATTATGGATATAAAGGTTTATACAATGGAGAAACAGCTGATGATATTGCTAAAAGAAAAGGGTTGAGGTATAGAGAAGATATTTTAGATAATATGGGAAGCGATGAACTTATAGCAAATTTATTTAGAATATCTCAAACAGAGCAAAAGTTAAAAAAAGATAATATTCAAAGTGAAAAAGAAGCTAATAAAGCTCATTATGAAGTTGGGTCGAAAATAAGAAAAACGATAAAAGAACTTGGAGGAACTATGCCAGAGGACTTACCAACACCAAAGAAAAGTTTAAAACAATTAGAAAAAGAAAACAAAAAAGCACTAAAGAAAAAATAAATAGTAGAGGTTAAAAAGGAGATAAATGATGTTAGATATCAATAATGCTGAAAAGCAGTTTAAAGAATATTTGAAAAATTTTGACATTGAAAATGAAAAAAACAAACTAAAGATAGTACATACATATGGTGGTGTAAAAGCTAGTGAATATATAGCAAGAGATTTAAATCTTAGTGAAGAAGATATTTAGCAAAACTGATAGCATTGTTACATGATATTGGTAGATTTAAACAAATAAAGCTATATGATAATTTTATAGATAATATGGAAAATAATGATCATGCAGATTATGGAGTAAAAATATTATTTGAAGAGAACTTAATTAGAAAATTTATAGAAGATGACAAATATGATGATATAATATATAAAGCAATATTTAATCATAATAAGTATAAAATAGAAGAAGGATTAAATGAAAAAGAGTTATTACATGCAAAATTAGTAAGAGATGCAGACAAGACTGATAATTTTAGAGTAAAAGAAATGGAAAAGTTTGAGGCTATTTTTGATACTGAAGTAACAGAAGAAGTGTTAGAAAAACAAACAATTAGTGAAAATATTTATAATGATTTTATGAATAGTAAAGTGATATTAAGAGCAGATAGAAAAACACACATGGATATGTGGGTATCTTATATAGCATTTATTTTTGATTATAACTTTACTTCAGGACTTAAGTACTTATATGAAAATGATTATATAAACAGATTAGTAAATAGAGTGGATTATAAAAATATTGATACAAAACAAAAAATGGAAAATATTAGACAACATGCTATAAAATATATTGAAGATAGATTAAGAATGGAAGTGTAGATATGCAAGAGGTAGCTGTAATTGTAAGTAATGATAATAAAGAAATAAGTGATATTGAAATACTAGATTCAATTAAAGAATCAGGATTTAGGAATATCTTTATTCATTGGGAAAGTAATGAATATAATGAGCACAATTGGGCTGAGCAAATAGAATATATAAATAAAATAGGATTAAATATAGTATTTGCACATTTATCATATAAAGGTATTAATTCTATTTGGGAAGAAGGAACAACAGGAGATAGTTTAGTAGAGAAATATATGAAAGATATTAGTGATTGCAAAAAAAACAATATTTCAATGGTTGTAATGCATTTGACAAGTGGGAAAGATGCACCTATGTATAATGAAATAGGACTAAATAGACTGCATAAGATAATAAATCATGCTAAAGAACAGAATGTAAAAGTGGCTTTTGAAAACACAAAAATAAAAGGTTACTTGGAATATTTTATAGATAATATAAAAGATGAAAATGTGGGAATTTGTTATGATTCAGGACATTGCCATGTACACTTTAATGACGAGTTTGATTTTGGTAAATTTAAAGATAGAATATTTGCAGTACACTTACATGATAATGACAAGACAGATGATTTACATTTGTTGCCGTTTGACGGAACAATAGATTGGGAAGAGACAGTGCGTAATTTAAAACAGGCAAATTTTAATGGACATATTACTTTGGAATCGGTGTATAGATATGAATATTTAAATTTAACACCATTAGAGTTTTATAAGAAAAGCTATGAGATAGCCAATAAATTAGCAAAGATGTATAAAAAATTATAGGAGTAAGATATGGAATTAAAAGAAAAATTGGAATTATTAAATGAAAAAAGTTCTGTTGCAGAAATTCAAAAATATATAAAGGATATGAAAAAAGCTAGAAGATTTGATGGAGTTACAATTGAAAGAGAAATGATGTTGTTTTTAGAAGAATTAGGAGAACTTGCTAAAGCAATAAGAAAAAACACAAATGGACATTTAGATATAGCAAAAGAATATAATGATAGTGTTGAAGAAGAATTAGCAGATTGCTTTATATATTTACTTAGTATAGCCAATATGAACAATGTAGATATTTTTAAAGCATTCAAAGATAAAGAAATTAAAAATTGTGATAGAGTTTGGAAATAATGATATACCTTAAATTTATTTTCAAAAGGTATTGCCAAATATAAAAAGTTATGTTAAATTAAAAACATAGTAATAGACAAAAAACACCAATGTGGGTATATATTTCTTTGAAACTATTGCTATAACTGATTTTGAAACGGATAATAAGGTGCTTTTGTGCAAGGCATTTTTCGCATACGTCCTTCGCTAAGGCACCAACGACGTATCTGTTCGAACTAATGAACAGATAGATACAGAAATCAATCAGAAATGGTTGATTTTTTCTTTTGCAAAAAATATCATCTCTTTTCAGCAGGTATGAATTGCCTCGCAGAGCCACCATGTTATGATAGTATGTCATAACATATAGGAGGCTAGGACTTATGACGAGGTCAAAGTCCTGTGCTACGAAGAAAGTTCAAAGAAGTGTTCTATTGAACAAGAATTAATTTGTTCTTTTTACTTAGGTATTGGTAAAAACAAAATGAAGTTGTTTTCAAAATTTTTGACAAGAATTCTAGAATAATATATAATTAATTATATATATTAAAAGGAGAGTTATGTTGCATGGAAAATATAAAAAGAGCAATTATATTAGATATGGATGAAACATTAGAACATGGCACATTTAAAAGTAATATTGTTTATGGTGAAAATGGTTCTATGATGACATTAAGACCAGGATTAGATGAATTAATAGAAAAATTAAAAAAAGCTAGAAGTCAAGGTATTGATATTGCCCTATGTACAACTGCACATAATTCTTGGGTAGAAAGATTCTTAACATTAAGACCTGAGTTTAAAGAAATATTTGACAAGCTTTATACAAGAGATAATGAGGATGATTGGAATCCTACAGGTTGTTATCAAAAACCTGTAGAAACTTTTGGATATGATTCAGTATTATTTATAGATGATAACAGAACTGAGAGAAACAGATTAGTAGACATATACAAGGATAATCAAATATCATCACCCATTGATATAACATATTTTAGTGGATTTAGTTTTGGAGATCAAATTGATCTAAATTATTTGATTATGTATATGGAATTAGCCCAACAAGATGGTAACTTATATCCCAAATTGCAAGAATTGCTTAATATAGTTAGAAATGAATCAGGTTGTAATATGATGTGTTCAGTTATTGATACTTTTATGTCAAAAGAATTTAAGCATGGATTAACAATAGAAGATGAAAATTATAAACATGAACATAAACTTTTTATTGATAGTAGAGATGATATGATAAATGAATTTAATGATATACTATGGGAAAAAGAAGGTAAAATTACTATAACAGAACAACAAAGAAAACAAATTATAGAATATATGGAAAGTGATAAAAGGATACCTTTTGAAAATATTGAACAATTATTATTGAGTCGATTAGTTCAAACAGCTAATGATACTCAGGCTAGATTGGATGAAGCAAAGAAATTTGAACAGGCTTATAGGGATGTTACACCTAAAAAAGCTGTAGATGGACAGGAACTTTAAAAATACAGGAGAGAAAGCATATGAAGAATAACCAACTTATAGCTACTAATACTTTATGGTATAAAATAAGTAACTTATTTAAAAATCTTTTTACTAAAAAGGAAAAAGAAGAATATAATATACTAAATATTAAAAACAGCAATTTTATTGATAATATTTCATTAAGAGATAAAATGGTAATATATGCTATTCAAAAAGAAACTGCTAAGAATCTAATGACAGGAAATTTAAAAATAGAATCATTGTCAAATGAAGAAGTAAATGATATGATTAAATATTTTATAGAGTATAATAATAAAATGTCTCAAGATTTAAAAAGAATAAAGAAAAATATTATTGATTTAAGAAACAACATAAATTGATTGATATTTGTATCAATAGTCACCAGAGCCGAAAAAGTTGTAGATAACTACGCCAATGGCACCAAAAAGAAGTAGTAAAACTACTTCTTTTTTATAATAAAAAAGTGCCATTCTTCTACGTCCCTATTGGCACACCATTCTTCTACGTCCCCATTGGCACATTGGTATAAAGTAACATTATGGCTTATAACACATAAACTATAATGGGAGGATTATTTATGGCGTATTCTGACAGAGAGTTAATTGCAAGGATTATAGAATGTGAAGCAGGAGGAGAGGGAGAAAATGGAATGAAAGCAGTTGCTTCTGTTATAATGAATAGAGTAAATGCTTCAGAAGGTGAGTATTCAAGGGTTTCAGAGGGTCGGCAGTATTAGAAACATTATATTCCAGAAAGGCCAATTTGACTGTGCAGTAGAGACACTTTTAGGCAAATATAATGCACAAAATATTTATAATATGAATCCAACAGAGATTCATTATAATATAGCAGATTGGGTAATAGCTGGAAATAGACTAAATGAAATAGGAGAATGTCTGTGGTATCTTAATCCTTTTAGACCTAGTTGCAGTTCTACATTTCCATCTAATGGGTCAGGAACCTTTCATACTAGACTAGGTGAACATTGCTTTTATAGACCAACTGCATCTTATGCAAATACTTAAATTAAATAAAAGGAGAATTTTCATATGGAAGAGAATAACATATCAAACAAAAGACAATTGGGAAACCAAGTAGTTACTAATGCAAATTCACCAGAAATTTTAACTAATAACATATATACACCAGCATTTTTAAGACAGCAAATTGGCAAATTAGTAAGAGTAGAATTTCTAATAGGTACTAATAATTTAGTAGATAGAATTGGAATTCTACAGGATGTAGGTGCAAGTTATATTCTACTAAGATCTTTAGAAAGTAATACTACAATTTATGCAGACATTTATTCTATTAAATTTGTTACAATTTCTAATTCAGTAAATCCAAATGACCAGTATTATAACTTATATAATAACTCTATGTTTTAAATGCTATAAGCTAAATTTACGTATTAAATAAGTAAAAAGCATTAGATAGCTCTGGTTGAAGATACGGTATATGCGATATTGTACCATGGATAATCAAGATGGCGATGTTTTTTGGCTATATAGCATTATTTGTGGCTTTGATCAGCGGGGAAAAGGACAGAGAGAACATAAACTGAATAAAGTGAAAAATAAAGGATACATATATTCTCCAAATGTGTATCCTGTTTTTTTATATTATTTAAAAATAAATGTAGACTTTTATTTAAAAATAATATAAAATATAGAAAGAAAAAAGCAAAAGGAGGCAAACGAAGTAATGATAGTAGAGAAAATAATATTTACTATTGTAGCAACATATTTATTAATAGCAATGATTTTTAAATTAATAAAAAAAGTCGATAAAATACATGCCTCTATAATATTACTTCAAGTTTTAGGTTTGATTTTAGGAATAATAGAATTAATATCTACTTCAAACTTTAATATATTCATTAAATTTCTAATGTATTTAATATCAATCATAATTCCAATTACAGTTATAATATTAGAACAAAAAGGAAAAAATCTTTCAGAACTTTTCCTTATGGCATCTGCAAAATTTTATGAGATAACTCGGAAACACCAAAAAATATAAAGAAATATGGTTAATAATTGCAAATAAATATCCATCAAATTATACATCACATAAAAAACTTGCTGAAATATATGAAAAAGAAGGTGGAATGAGAAAAGCAATTGATGAATATGTAAAAGCAATTGACCTAAACAAACAAGATTATAACTCTTACTATAAGATATCATTTTTATTAAATGAATTAGACAAAAAAGAAGATGCAAAAGTTATGTTAAATAATTTACTTAAAGTAAAGCCTGATTACATAGATGCAAGTTTATTACTTGGAGATATATTATGTGAGCAGGAATTATATAAAGAAGCATTAAACATATATACAATTGGATTAAAACATTCTCCAAACAATTATGATTTATACTATAGTATGGGAATAGTATACACAATGCTAAATGACTTTGAAAGTGCAAAACTTTGCTATGAAAAGGCAGCTACAATAAATACTTTAAGTTATCATGCATATTATGCTTTAGGGCAAATAAATTTAATAGAAATGGATTTAGACGAAGCAGAGAAATATTTTTATAAAGCATTAGAGGATAAAGAACAAGAACCAGATAGCTATTATCAATTAGGAAAAATATATATGTTAAGAGGAGATCATGATAATGCTGTTAAGTTTGTAAATTTAGCAATAGAATTAGATAACAATTATATAAAGATTGCAAATCAAGAACCAATATTTATACCAGTAAAAAGCAAATTCAAGATACCAATTATAGATGAAGAAGATATAGAAAAGAGAAAAACAAGTCACACATTAAAAGAGAAAAAGGCAATGAAACATTTAGATAAAACATATAAGCTAGTTGGAAAATTAAACATGCATAAATTGAGACCGAAAGCAAAGGAAAAAGAAGAATTAGATTATACAAAAGAAAGAGAATTTTAAGGAGGAAAAAATCATGTCAATTGTTCAAGCAATTATTTTAGGATCTGTTCAAGGTTTAACAGAACTACTTCCAATTTCAAGTTCAGCTCACCTTTTTTTAGTACCATGGGTATTTGGGTGGACTAATGTAGAAGAATTTAACATTGCATTTGAGGCATTTGATGTTGCACTTCATGCAGGAACACTACTTGCAATTGTAATATTCTTCTTCAAAGACTGGATAAAGTTAATTATTGGTGGATTTAATCAAGTGATTAAAAAGGAGAAATCTTTCGAAGGAAAAATGTTTTGGTATTTAGTAATTGCTACAATACCAGGTGGAGCCATAGGGTTTGCTTTAGACCATTTCTTAGAAGATGCACTTAAAAATGCCTTAATTATAGGAACAGCTCTTATAGTAATGGGTATAATTCTTTATATTGTTGACAAAAAATCAAAATCTGAAGTAGAATATGAAGATATGACATTTAAACAAACATTTTTAATAGGATTATCACAGGCATTAGCATTTATACCAGGAGTATCACGTTCAGGTATTACTATGACAACAGGTAGAATGCTTGGTATAAAAAGAGAATCTGTTGCAAAGTATTCCTTTTTACTATCAACACCAATTGTTGCAGGAGCAACACTTTATAAACTAAAGGATTTTGTTATAAGTATACCATTTTTTGTACGGAATATTTGTAAGTTTTATTGTACGGAATATTTGTAATAAAATTTTTACTAGAATATTTAAAAAATGGAAGTTTCAAAGTGTTTGCAATATATAGAGTTATAATTCGGAATAGTTGTTATTGCTTTATGGATATTTAGAACTATATAAAATGAACTAAAGGAGGAAAATATATGAAACCAATTGAACTAAAACACCCATTACTAGAACACAAATTAGCAATTTTAAGAGATAAAAAAACAGGAACAAAGGAATTTAGAGAATTAATCTCAGAAATAACAGTATTTTTATGTTATGAAGTAATGAAAGATGCAAGGTTACATGAAGTAGAAGTTGAAACACCAATAAAAAAGACAAAGGCACAAATGATAGATGAAAATAATTATGTATTTGTACCAATATTGAGGGCTGGAACAGGAATGATAGATGGAATTATAAAAATGATACCAAATGCAAAAATTGGTCATATTGGGCTTTATAGAGATGAAGAAACTGTTAAGCCAGTAAGATATTATTATAAAATGCCACAAGGAATAAATAAAAAACAGGTAATAATTATAGATCCAATGCTTGCGACAGGAGGCTCTGGAGTCGACGCAATAACACTACTTAAAGAAGATGGGGCAAAAGACATAAAATTTTTAAGTATAATTGCAGCCCCAGAAGGGCTAGAAAAAATACAAAAAGCACACCCAGATGTACAAATTTATTGTGGGGCAATTGATGAAGGACTAAATGAAGCAAGCTATATTGTTCCAGGACTTGGAGATGCTGGAGACAGAATATTTGGAACTAAATAAAACATGAATTTTTAGGAGGGAAATATTTTGAAGATAACTGATTTAGAAGAATTAAAAGAAAAAGCAAGAGATGTAAGGATTCGGGATAATTGAAGCTGTATATGGAGCAAAATCAGGACATCCAGGGGGATCACTTTCATGTGCAGATATACTAACAGTACTCTATTTTAATCAAATGAATATTGACGAGACAAAGCCAAGGAGTGATTCAAGAGATAGATTTATATTATCTAAGGGTCATGCAGCTCCTGCACTGTATAGCGCGCTTGCAAATCGTGGGTATTTTAATAAAGAAGAATTATCTAATTTAAGACATATAGATAGTAATCTTCAAGGACATCCAGATATAAATAAAATTCCAGGAGTTGATATGACAACAGGTTCACTTGGACAAGGACTTTCAATTGCAAATGGAATGGCATTGAGCTCAAAATTAAGCCGTAAAGGAATTAGAGTTTATTGCTTACTTGGAGATGGTGAAATAGAAGAGGGACAAGTTTGGGAAGCGGCTATGACAGCTAGCCATTATAAATTAGATAATCTATGTGTTATAGTTGATAATAACAATTTACAAATAGATGGAACTGTAAAAGATGTAATGAACCCATATCCAATAGATGAAAAATTTAAAAGTTTTGGTTTTCATACAATAAATATAAATGGACATGATATAAATCAAATTATAAGAGCATTTAACGCCGCAAAGACAATTAAAGGTAAACCAACAGCAATAATTGCAAAAACTGTAAAAGGTAAAGGTGTATCCTTTATGGAAAATCAAGTTCGGATGGCATGGAAAAGCACCAAATGAAGAGCAATATAAGTTAGCAATTAAAGAACTTAAAAAGTAAGAAATAAAAAAATTGGAGGCGAAGAAAGTTATGAATATAGATAAAAAGATAGCAACACGTGCAAGCTATGGTGAAGCTTTAGCAAAACTTCGGAGAAGAAAATGAGAATATTGTGGTATTAGACGCAGATTTATCAGAAGCCACAAAAACAAATATATTTGCCAAGAAATTTCCAAACAGGTTTTTTGATATGGGAATAGCAGAACAAGATATGATGAGCACAGCAGCAGGACTTGCTGCTTCTCGGACAAGTAGCATTTGCAAGTACATTTGCAGTATTTGCAGCTGGACGTGCATATGACCAAATAAGAAATAGTATTTGCTATCCTAAAGTGAATGTTAAAATATGTGCAACACATGCAGGAGTGACAGTTGGGGAAGATGGAGCAACACATCAGATGTTAGAAGATTTAGGACTTATGAGAGGATTACCTAATATGAAGGTAGTTTGTACATCAGATGATGTACAAACTAGGTGGGCAGTGGAAGAGATATATAAACTAGATGGACCTGTATATTTAAGATTATGCAGGCTTGCTACACCTATAATTTATGATGAAAATCAAAAGTTTGAAATAGGAAAAGGAATTCAAATAGGGGACGGAGAAGAAGCAACAGTTATTGGAACAGGAGTAGTAGTTTCTGAAGGGGTAAAGGCTATGGAAATTTTAAAACAAGAAGGAATAAATATTAGAGTTATTGATATGCATACAATCAAACCAATAGATAAGGATTTAATTATTAAATGTGCAAAAGAAACAAAAAGAGTTATAACTATAGAAGATCATAGTGTTATTGGAGGATTAGGAACAGCAGTATGTGAAGTATTATCGACAGAATATCCTACCAAAGTTACAAGAATGGGTGTTAAAGATACATTTGGAAAATCAGGAAAAGCAGAAGAATTACTTAAATATTTTAAATTAACAGCAGAAGATATAGTGCAAGAAATTAAAACAAAATAAAAAATAATATTTACTAAAATAACACAAAATGATATAATAATACAATAATTTAGTTTGTAAAAATAAACAGGAGGAAATTGAATTGGGAATCTTAAAATGGTTTAAATCAGGAACTAAAATGAAAAGATGGATGTTTGTTATAATAGTCGGTATTATACTTCTTTGTTATGGAATAGCAACAATTATGAATATGCAGAAATTATCTGCATTCAAGTTTATAACAACAATTTTAATATCATTAATAGGATTTATAACTATAATAATTGGAATAATATATAGCCAAAAAAGGGTATTAGAACTACTTGTAGAGGATACGGACGATAGGTTGGCAGATAAGAAAAAAGATGTAAATGTAAACTCTTTAATATTTAATAAAACTGTATATAAAGAAGGACCAAAAATAGTCGTAATTGGTGGAGGTTCAGGATTAAATACAGTATTAAAAGGATTAAAAGATTATACAAGCAATTTGACAGCAATAGCTTCAATGACAAACTATGGAGAAGGACAAAGTGAACAAAATGGATTTATGCCATTAGAAGATATAAGAAATAGTATAATTAGTCTTTCAGAAAATGAAGAAGATATGGAGAAACTTTTAAGATTAAAGTTTAATAATGGTGCGGATTTTACAGATATGTTTATATCAGCAATGGAAAGAGTTAATGGGGAAGGCTCAAAATTTATAGAAAATATTTCAAAAGTATTTAATATGACAGGAAGAATTTTACCTGTAACTCTTGATAAAATGAATATTTCTGCAGAATTAGAAGATCGGAACAGTAATAGATGAAACAGATAAAATTGCAGAAACAGTGATATCAAAAATATCAAAAATAAATAGGGTATTTATTGTACCATCAAATGTAAGACCAGCTCCTCGGAGTTATAGAAGCAATACAAGATGCAGATGCAATTGTAATAGGACCACGGAAATCTTTATACAGAGGTAATACCAAATCTTTTAATCAAAGGAATATCAAAAGCCATAAAAGAAAGTAAGGCTATAAAGATATATATTGGAAACATTATGACGAAGCCTGGTGAAACTGATGATTATAGCCTATCAGACCATGTAAAGGCAATAATAGAACATGCAAATAATAAAGTAATAGACTATTGTGTATATGACTTAGGAGATATAGTGCCTGAATTTGTTAGAAGATATAATAAAGATGGAGCGTTCCCAGTAGAACAAGATACTGAGAAATGTAAAGAACAAGGGGTAAAACCTATAAAAAAAGAATTTGCATGTATAGTTGACCGGAACTATTAGACATGAGCCAATTGCAGTTGCTGATTCTATAATAGAGATTATTTGTGAAGATCTGAAGTTTAAAGACATGCAAAATAATCCTAAATATGTAAGAATGAACACAAAGCTTAAAGCAAATAATGAAGTAAGAAGAGAAAAAACAAAAGAAAAGAATAAAAGAATGAAAGAAGAAAATAAAGTAGCTAGAAGAGCTAAGAGAATGGACAGACCAAAATCTAAATTTAGTACAAAATATGATGAAAGAATAAAATCGATAAAAAATAGTGATACAAAGAGAGAAGAAAAAAGAAGATGGATAGAAGGAGATAAATAAGGTAAAATTCGGAGGAACAGATGAAAAAGTTTGAAAAAGATGAGCTAAAGATAGAAAATGTACTAAAGAAAGAATGGCTTATAACAAATGGAATAGGTGGATTTGCATCTTCAACTGTAATAGGATGTAATACTAGAAAATACCATGGACTTTTAGTTGCACCTTTTGTAGCACCAGGAAGAAGAAAACTAATACTATCAAAAATAGACGAAAGTATAGAAATAGAAGGAGAAAACTATAATTTATATACAAATATATCAAATAATTATATATCAGATGGATATAAGTATTTAGAAAGCTTTGAAAAAGATTATATTCCAATATTTACATACAAGATAAAAGATGTAGAGATAAAAAAACTTATTTGTATGGAATATGGAAAAAATACAGTTTGCGTATTATATAAGATAAAAAATAAAGGACAAAAAGCAAAATTAACACTTGCTCCTATATTAAACTATAGAGATTTTCATCAAATGAATACCAATCATGAATTTAATTTAAAACAAACAATAAAAGACAAAAAAGTTACTATAATAATTGATCACAATTCAGAAAATCCAGTTTATATGAATTTAAGTGAAGGTACATATATTGAGCATAAGAATGATGCTTTTAAAAATATGTATTATTTGGAGGAAGAAAAAAGAGGATTTTACCCAGAAGAAAATTTAGCAGTTCCTGGTAGATATGAAGTAGAAATTGAAGAAAAAGAAGAAAAAGAAGTAGGATTTGAATGCTCATTAGAAGATAACATAGAAGAAATAGACATTAAACAAGTTATAAATAATGAAATAATAAGAATTAGGAAATTAGTACTTGCATCTAAGTTATATGATATAAAAGAAGAAGAAAAATATCAGCAAAACTATAAAGACTTAATACAAGAATATATAATTGCATCAGATAATTTTATAGTATTTAGACCAAACTTTAGGCTTCATACATTAATTGCGGGATATCCGTGGTTTTTAGACTGGGCAAGAGATTCGCTTATTTCATTTGAAGGATTACTTCTTATACCCAAAAGATATGAAATAGCAAAAGAAGTACTTTTGACTTTAGTTAGAGATATAAAATTTGGACTAGTTCCAAATGGATATTCAGGATTTGACTCAAGACCACTATATAATAGTGCAGACAGTTCACTTCTTTTATTTGAAGCTGTATATAAATATTTAAAATATACAAATGATGTAACATTTATAAAAGGGATATATTCGAGATTAAAAAATATAATTAAATCATATAAAGAAGGTATAGATTTAGACAATAATAACATATATTTAGATGATGACTTTTTAATTGTTTCTCGGAACTCCAGAAACACAAAATACTTGGATGGATGCAAAATATGGAAATTTAGCATTTACACCAAGAAATCGGAAAAGCAGTAGAAATAAATGCACTTTGGTATAATGCACTTAAAATAATGCAAGAATTTGCAGGAAGTTATGAAAGTAAAGAAGAAGCAAATATTTATAAAGAAATGGCAGAAGATACAAAAATATCATTTAATAATAAATTCTATAATAAAAGAAGAAAATGCCTATATGATGTAATAGGAGACCGGAAGAATAAGACCAAATCAGACTTTTAGTTTGGCATTAAGTTTTCCTGTAATAGACCCAGATAGTGAAATAGCTGAAAATATTATGGGAGTTGTAGAGAAAAAATTACTTACAGATTATGGATTAAGGACACTTGCAAAAGGTGAACCAAATTACATACAAATTTATGAAGGTGATCCATTTAAAAGAGATGCAAGTTACCATCAAGGTCCGGTTTGGCCTTGGCTTTTAGGACTTTACTATAATTCACTTAAAAATATGTTGAATTCAGTAAAGCGGAAAAGTAAAAAAACAAAAATTAAAAGAGAAACTAGATGAATTCTGTGAAAATACAGAAAAGACATTTAAAGAAGCGTTATATAGAGATGGTGTAATTCGGAAGTATAGGAGAAATATATGATACAAAAGCTCCATATTCTTCTAAAGGAACACCTGCTCAAGGTTGGAGTGTAGCTGAAGTTTTTAGAATTATTCTTAGAAAATAAAAGGACGTGATAGATAGAGATGCGAATACTCGGAATAGATCCAGGGTATGGAATAACTGGATACAGTGTAATTGACTATATCGGAAATAAATTTAAGCTAATTGCAAGTGGAGCAATAAAAACAGATGCAAAAATGTCATTTCCACTTAGACTTAATGAGATATTTAAGGATTTAAACCTAATAATAGATAAATACTCTCCTGATAGTATATCTGTTGAAGAGCTATTTTTCAACAACAATGCAAAAACAGCAATAAAAGTTGCAGAGGCAAGAGGGGTAATACTAATTGTACGGATGTCAGAGGGGAATACCTACATATGAATATACTCCACTTCAAGTAAAGCAAGCAGTAGTAGGATATGGAAGGGCAGATAAGATACAAGTACAAAAAATGGTAAAGACAATATTAAATGTAGATGAACTTCCAAAGCTAGACGATACAACAGATAGTATGGCAATGGCTATTTGCCATGCACATTCGGCGAGATTTGCAGAAAAGCTATAGTTCGAACGATAAATAGGAGTTAAAATATGAATGAACTAGAAGAAGATGTAATAAAAAGGCGAAAAGAAAAATGGGAGAATAGATATAAATATTTTGAAAGAAAAGATATAAAATATGATGAATGGCTAAAGACATTTAATAAAGAAATAGAAAATTGCAAAACACCAATTATAGATTTAGGGTGTGGCAAAGGAAATAATACATTATACTTAATACAAAAAGGAAAAAAAGTTATTCCTTGTGATTATTCTGAAAAATTAATCGCATATATACAAAAGAATTTTCCTGAACTAGAAAGAACAGAATGTTTTGATATGACAAAAGGGTTACCTTTTGAAGATAATTTTACTGATATAGTAATTGCAGACTTATCATTACATTATTTTACAAAGGGTACCACCTATAAGATTTTAGAAGAAATAAAAAGGGTCTTAAAACAAAATGGCATATTAATATTTAGAGTTAATTCAATAAATGATATAAACTTTGAAGCAAAACAAGGCAGAGAAATTGAAAAACATTTATATGAAACAGAAGAGAGTGAATATAAAAGGTTTTTTGATATAAATGATATACAAGAATTTTTTAGTACATGGGACATTTTATACATTAATGAAGAAAAGACTGAAAGATTTGGAACAGAAAAGATTGCATGGAAAGGTAAAGTACAAGTCAAAAGTTAAGTAGGAGAGAAAATGACGGAAGTAAGCTTAGAAAAAGAATTAAAGGAAGAAAAATTAAATTTTATATATGTTTTATATGGAGAAGAAACATATTTGCTTGAAACCGCTTTAAAAAAGATAAAAAAGTTATTCGGAGAAATAATTACTCGGAATAAACTATATAGAACTAGACGAAGAAAACGTAGTAAAATCACTTATGCAGGAAATACGGAACACCTTCATTTGGATATCCTAAAAAAATGATAGTTGTTAAAAATTCTGGACTATTTAAGAAAGAAACAAAGAAAAAAGTTGCTGGACTAAAGGAACTAAGAGATAGTCTAGAAAGTTATTTAAAGGAAAACTTAGGAGATATAAAAGAGAATTTAATACTAGTGTTTGTAGAGGATAATATAGAAAAACTAAAAGTAACAAAAACAGTAGAAGAAATAGGTGGAGTGATTTGTGAATTTGAATATCAAAAACCACTTCAAATTGAAAAAAGATTAGAAGCAATTGCTAATGCATATAAAGTCAATGTAGAAAATGGCACAATAAGAGATTTAATAGAGACTTCTGGGACAAGCATGCAAGAACTGATAAATGAGATAAGAAAGCTTATAGAATATGCAGGAGAAGGCGGAACTATAACTAGGAAAAGTGTGAAGGAACTTGCAATAAAAACACTAGATAGTAATATATTTGACTTAACAGATAATCTTCGGAAAGAAGAATATAGGAGAAGCACTTAAGATATTAGATGAGTTATTGTATCAAAAAGAGCCAATACAAAAAATATTAATTACTATGTATAATCATTTTAAGAAGATATATATTGTAAAATTAGCGGAAAAATATAATAAAGACTTAAGCTTAAGCCTTAATCTAAAACCAAATCAAACATTTTTAATAAATAAATACAAAATGCAAGCTAGGTATTTTACAGAAGGAGAACTAAGAAGTATCTTAGACGATATGATAAAATTAGATAGCGACTATAAAGTACGGTTTAATTGATGTAAATATAGGAGTAGAGACAATACTTTGTAATTATTGTAGTTAAAGGAATGGATATGAAGAGTTTAGCAAATTGCTAGACTCTTTTGTCATATAAAATAATCAAAGGTAAATTGTTTAAAAACTTAACAAAGCGGAAAGAATATATGTAGGAGGTAATTTTTATGTATAATTTTAGAACCGACTTAGCATTAGAAAGAAGAGAAATAGTAGAAAAATTAAATGGAGAAGGTATTGATGGAATTGAAGTAGAAGAAGTAGATTCAAGTGAAAAAATTAAAATATCTAAAGTTAAAGTAACAAATAAAAATGGAGAACAAGCGATTCGGAAAACCTATGCGGAACTTATATAACAATAGATATAAAAAAGCTTAAAATAGCAACTTATGAGGAAATAGAAGAAGCAGCAAATGTTCTTGCAAATGAATTAAAACAGCTTGTAAACATGCATGTAGATTCTCTTGCAGATGCCTTAGTAGTAGGACTTGGAAATGAATATGTAACACCAGATTCGCTTCGGACCAAAAGTTGTAGCAAACATAGAAGTTACAAGGCATGTAATAAAATATTTGCCTGAGTATGTAGAAGAAGGAACAAGACCCATAAGTGCAATATCACCAGGTGTACTTGGTACAACTGGAATTGAAACTTTAGAGATATTAGAAGGAATAGTAGATAAAACAAAGCCTAAATTGTTAATTGTAATAGATGCACTAGCTTCAAGAAGTATGGAAAGGATAAGTAGTACAATACAGCTTTCAGATACAGGAATTGTGCCAGGTGCAGGAGTTGGAAATACAAGAAAAGAATTAAGTATAGATACTTTAGGAATTCCAGTAATAGCAATAGGTGTACCTACAGTTGTAGAAAGTGCAGTAATGGTAAATGAAGCACTAGATTTGTTTATAAAAAAACTACAAGAAGAAGCAAGGTCTAATGATTATTTAAATGAACTACAGGAAAAAGACAATTATGAAGATATAAAAGAAGCACTAAATCCAGGAGATTATAACATGATAGTAACTCCAAAAGAGATAGACGAACTTATTGATAATATGAAAGAAATTGTTGCAAAGCGGAATTAATTACTCATTATAACTTTTACTAAGGACGCACGAGAATCAGCATCTTACGTTGTTGTTGCTCAGTCGATTTCCCATCGATGTACACAAGTACACCTCAGGGAATATCTTCTTCACACGCCTAGTAATATACTAATTCTCGTGTGTCCTACATTAGCGATAAAATATAAATAATTAAAAGATGTAATGGATAGAAAAGATATAAAAAGTATTTTGTATCTTTTCCTTTTTTATGATTATATAAATTTATAAATATAAGTGGTATTATTGTAAAAATAGCAATAGCTAAATATGTAAAGGATTTATCAAATAATAAATAAAAGCTATAGAACTGTATAACACATGCTATAAAAGATAAATTCATTAAAATCTTATGGTTTCTGAAGAAGTAAAAACAAAAGATTATTAAAACTCCGAAATATCCATAATCGCATTTAGCAAATTCAGCTATAGCTGCAAGCAAAATAAATGCCACAAAACCTAAGAGTTGATATAACCTATGTTTCGCTATATTTTTACATTCCAATTTATTTAATTTATCATAAACAGTTATTGCTAAAAGTCCAAATGTAAGAGTAAAGAATATATTTAAATGCCAAGGATTTGTAAATGTTGATAAAAATAGCATGAATGGAATTTGGGAGATAAGTGCAAACAAAAGTAACCTTAAAAAGTACTTCTTAAGGTTACTTGTATGAATATATCCTTCAGTTATTTGATATGCAAAGATTGGAAAAGCTATTCTACCTATAAGGTTTAGAAAAGAAAACTTTCCAAATATTAAATAAGAGAAGTGGTCACATGCCATAGTAAATACTGCTATTAATTTCAAAACAAAAGAAGACATATGTTTAAATTTTATCCTTTCTATTAGTTTCTTTTTTCTCATTATATGAATCTATAAAATATAAAGGTCTTCTTTTAACCTCATAAAAAGCTCGTCCTAGATATTCTCCAATAAGTCCTAAAAATATAAGCTGAATTCCACCAAGGAATAATATAACAACCATCATAGAAGCATATCCAGATACATCAGCTCCATAAATTAAAGTTTTAAAGATGATGGTTAGCATATAAATAAATCCTACAAAAGATACTAATAATCCGAACAATAGCAGCCCAGCGAAGAGGAGAAGTGGTAAATGAAGTTATACCGTCTATTGATAGGTTTAAAAGTCTTCTATAATTCCATTTTGTTTTTCCGTGCTGCCCTAGGGTCTCTATCATATAAAATTTCTTTTTTATTATAACCAATCCAACTATAAAGTCCTTTAGTGTATCTTTGAGATTCTCTTAAAGACTTAATTGCTTCAACACAGCGTCTGTCTAAAAGTCTAAAGTCTCCAGTATCTTTTTGAATCTCGATATTAGTCATACTTTGAAGAGTTCTATAGAATCCCCAAGAAGTAAGTTTCTTTAAAGGACTTTCGCCTTTTCTAGATTTACGCCTTGCATAAACATCATCATAACCTTCTTCCCAGTACTTAAGCATTTCAGGGATAAGTTCAGGTGGGTCTTGAAGGTCTGCATCTATTATAACTAAACAATCTCCTTTTAAATAATCAAATCCAGCACACATTGCTATTTCTTTACCATAATTTCTAGATAAATTTACATAGTTAATTCTAGAATCTTTTTTTCTTAAGAATTTGATTAAATCTAGAGTATCGTCTTTACTACCATCATTTACAAATAAAACTTCAAAATCATATTTACTTTGTTCATCCATTAAAGTCGCAAGTCTATCATATAAAAGCGGAATAACCTCATGTTCATTATATGCAGGAACAAGTATTGTAACTAATTTTTTTCTATCTACTAAGTCCATAAATATTGCCTTTCTTTACTTAAATATATCTATCTATTATATATTTATATCATAAATGCAAGGTATAGTAAAGCAAAAATTAATTTTTTATTTATTGTCTTTTCTAACAAATTATGCTAAAATTATATATATTTTGAATAAAGGGGAATAAGTTTAAAAGTGAATGTATTTTTAACACTAGCATTTCTATTTTTCATAGGAAGTATAATTGGTTGGGTGCTAGAATTATTTTATAGAAAAATTATATCAAAGGGTACATGGATTAACCCAGGATTTTTAGTTGGTCCGTACTTACCTTTATATGGTTTTGGATTATGTGCATTTTATTTATTATCACAAATAAACCTAAATAGCATTTTAGTAATTTTAATTATGATGGTATCAGTTACAGCAATAGAATATATTGCAGGAATAATCTTTATAAAAGGAATGGGAGTTAAGCTTTGGGATTATTCAAATAACCTAGGAAATGTAGATGGGCTTATATGTCCACTATATACATTACTTTGGGGAATATTAGGTGCAATATATTATTATTTAATAAACCCACATATACTAAATTCTTTAGACTGGCTTGAAAACAATTTAGCTTTTAGCTTTGTTATAGGATTTTTCTTTGGAATTATAGTCATTGATACTGCATATAGTACACAAATAGTTGTTAAAATACGTAAATTTGCAATAGAAAAAGGACTAGTTGTAAAATACGAAGAATTAAAAGCAAGTATATTAGAGCAAACAGTTAAGAATAAAGAAAAGTATTCATTTGTATTTGCAATTGGTAATAACGTAAAAGCTATAGAAGAACATTTAAATGAATATATGAAAGAACAGATTAAACGTACAGACAAGTTAAAGAAAAGTATAAATGTATTTATAAGAGATAAAGTTAGATTAAAAAAGAAAGTGCAGGAGAATTTAGAAAATGAAAGCAGTAATACAAAGAGTAAGTAAAGCAAAAGTTAAAGTAGAAAATAAAATAGTTGGAGAAATAAAAAATGGGCTTTTAGTATTACTTGGTGTAACACATGAAGATACTAAGGAAAAGGCAGATTATTTAGTAAACAAAATGTTGAATTTAAGGATATTTCAAGATGAAAATGATAAAATGAATTTATCAGTAAAAGATATAGATGGAGAAATTCTAGTTGTATCACAATTTACACTTTATGCAGATACAAGCTCTCGGGAATAGACCTTCTTTTACTAGAGCTGCAAAGCCAGAAGAAGCAAATATGCTTTATGAATATTTCATAGAAAAATGCAAAGAAGATGGAATTAATGTGCAAAACGGAGAATTTGGTGCACATATGGAAGTAGAACTTTTAAATGATGGACCAGTAACAATAATTATAGATAAATGAAAAAGAACAAAGTATGTAGAGAATAGAAAAGACTATTGACTACATACTTTGTGTTTTTTTGCCAAAGCTTAGAAATTTATGGCATAGGCAAGGCTAGAGAGTTGCAGATGGTTACCATTACTGTACACTAAATTTTAAATAAACAATAATACTGATTTTTTTTCATAGTTTTTTTTACCACTTTAGGGGATAATCCAAATAAACTACAGACTCGGTCTATTTCATTTTGATAGAAGTTACCTTTTATTGTAGAGGTGTTTCTGGAAGAATTTGCAGTTTTTATAGCTTTTGCAAATAAAGCATCCAAATATATGGTTCTAGAAACTCCTTCTGACCGATTTTGAGGGTTAAATTTATATATTGCCATATTATTTCCTCCTGCCTCTTTATAGATTACAACCTCTAAGCCTTTTTTCAACTAATAGGGTACTTTCACCCATATCAGTTATCCAATCATATCATTTTATGTTAAATATTACAACCAAAATTAAGTAAACTTTAATAAAATATATATTGTCATTTAAAAATCTAAAGTATATAATAAATATATGAGGTTTAAATAAAATGATTGTTAGAGTTAAAGAAAATAGGGTTTCAAAAATAAGAGAAAAAAGAGAATTTTTAACTGCTCTTATAAAGATAAAACATCATATAAAAATACAAATGATGCTTAGCAAATATATACAACATGGTAATACAAATGTATATATACATTCAAGAAATGTTGCGTATTATAGCTTTTTATTCGCAAAATTCTTAGAAAGAAAGCTTAAATATCATATAAACTATGAGATATTAACAGTAGGAGCTATGTTTCATGATTTCTTTTTATATGATTGGCATGAAACAGACGGAAGACCAAGACTTCATGGACTTAGACACCCACAAATTGCAAGCAAAAATGCTGAAAAGTTTTATGACATAAATGAAGAAGAAAAGATAATTATAGAGTCACATATGTGGCCATTAACTTTTAGAAAATTTCCAAAAACAGCCGAGGCAAAAATTATTTGTCTTATAGATAAATGCTGCAGTACAGTAGAAACATTTAGAAGAGCATAAAAAGAGAATAGATCCCTCTACCAATAGGTAGAGGGGTTTTAAGCGGAGCAGGTGTTTTGCAGAATTTACTTGATTTTTTTTATATAAACAAATATAATAAAAACAAGAATGGAGGTTAGTTATGAAAGACACATTTATTTCAAGTGATGTTATATATATAGGAGCAGATGATAAAGATATAGATTTATTTGAAAGTCAATATATTGTACCAAATGGTATTTCATATAATTCATATTTAATAAGAGACGAAAAAATAACTATAATGGATACAATAGACAAAAGAAAAACTGATGAATGGATAGAAAATTTAGAAAAAGCATTAAAAGGAGACGAGCCATATTATTTAGTCGTTTCTCATGTGGAGCCAGATCATGCATACAATATAGAGAAAATTGCAAGAAAGTATCCTAATATGAAACTAATTGGTAATGAAAAAACTTTTGCTTTTTTACCACAATTTTTTGATATTCCAAATTTAGAGAAAAGAAAAGTTGTAGTGAAAGAAGGAGACGAGATAAGTCTTGGAAAGCATACCTTAAAATTTTTTATGGCACCAATGGTACATTGGCCAGAAGTAATGGTAACTTACGAAACTTATGAAAAAATACTATTTTCAGCAGATGGATTTGGAAAATTTGGAAGCTTAGACACTGAAGAAGATTGGGACTGTGAAGCTAGAAGATATTATTTTAATATAGTTCGGAAAATACGGAGCACCTGTACAAATGTTACTTAAAAAGGCTGGAGATTTAGATATAAAGACAATATGTCCATTACATGGACCAATATTAAAAGAAAAGTTAGGATACTATATAGAAAAGTATAATATTTGGAGTAGCTATAAAGCAGAAGATGAAGGAGTAACTATTGCCTATGCATCAATTCATGGAAATACAGAAGAAGTTGCAAAAGAAATGGCTAAGATTTTAGAAGAAAAAGGCGCAAAGGTTAGTCTTTTTGACCTTGCAAGATGTGATATGGCAGAAGCGATAGAAGACGCATTTAGATATGATAAATTAATAATTGCTGCTTCTAGTTATAATGCAGAAGTGTTCCCACCAATGAATAATTTCTTATGTAGTTTAAAGGGAAAAAATTATCAAAACCGTAAAGTAGGTATAATAGAAAATGGTACATGGGCACCAAGTGCTGCAAAATGTATGAAAGAGATATTAGAAGAAATGAAAGATATAACAATATGTGAGCCAGTAGTTACTGTAAAATCAAGATTAAAAGAAGAAACAAGAGAAGAGCTTTTGAAATTAGTAGAAAATATCTTAGAATAATGGAAAATTGTAAATCAGAAAAATCGGAGGGAAAATAACAAAAGAGAAGTCTTTACCTTAGGGTGAGGGCTTCTTTTTTTGTATATATATTAAATTTTTCTTAATGTCACTTAGTTGTCACTTTAGGTTTGTTATAATTAAATTAAAGAAAAAACTTAGGAGGTTAAATATGGAAATCTTAAGAGTAGAAAATTTAAGCAAAGTATATGGAGAAGGAGGGTCAAAAGTTATTGCACTTGATAACGTTTCTTTTTCAGTAGAAAAAGGAGAATTTGTTGCAATAGTTGGTGCTTCAGGAAGTGGAAAGTCTACACTTTTACATTTAATTGGCGGAGTAGATAGACCTAGCAGTCGGAAAGGTATATATAGATGGAAAAGATATATATAAATTTAATGATGACGAACTTGCAATATTTAGAAGAAGACAAGTTGGACTTATTTATCAGTTCTATAACCTAATTCCAATATTAAATGTAGAGGAAAATATACTATTACCACTGAACTTAGATAATAGAGAAATAAATAAGAAAGTGTTAGACGAATTAATATCTGTGTTAGGTTTAAGTACAAGAAGATATCATCTGCCAAGTGAATTATCTCGGAGGACAACAGCAAAGAACTTCTATTGGTAGAGCAATGATAACGAACCCAAGTATAATACTTGCAGATGAACCAACAGGAAATCTTGATAGTAAATCTAGTGAAGAAATAGTTGAATTACTTAAAAAATCTAATAGAGATTATAAGCAAACTATCATTATGATTACTCATAATGTTGAAATTGCAAAGCAGGCGGATAGGATTATTACTTTGGAAGACGGAAAAATAAAGAACAAACAATAATCAGCAATAAAATTTGGGAAAGGAAAAAAGAATCATGAATGTTTTGAAACGCTTAGCACTTAAAAATTTGAAAATGAATAAAAAGAGAACAATAAGTACAATAATTGGAATAATACTCTCAGTTGCACTTATTTGTGGAACAGCTACTTTAATAACAAGTGTTCAAAAAACACTTGTACAAAATGCAATTAATGAAGCTGGATATTATCATATAAAATTAGAAAATCTACAGAAAGACCAGATAGATACAGTAAAGGCTAATCGTGATATAAAAGAAACTTTTGAGCTTAATATGTGCCGGATATGCAAAACTTGAAGGAAGCAAAAATGAAGACAAACCATATGCAAAAGTATTTTCAATGGATAAAAATGTATTTGAAAAATTGAATTTTAAAATGGTAGAACGGAAGGTTTCCTGTAAGTAAAAACGAAATTATAATAAGCCAAGCAATTAACAGCAAAGCAAAGTTAAATTTAAAACTTGGAGATAAAATAAAATTAGATATAGGAGAAAGAAAAACAGTAGATCGGATATGTTTTAAAAGGACTTAACCCTTATACTAGTGAAGAAGAAATAGTAAATGCGAAATTAAGTGAATTTATAGTAGTTCGGAATAATTGAGAGACCTAGTTACGGATTTGAATATTATTCAGAGCCAGGATATACTGTAATTACGACAGATTTAGAAGGAAAAGATAAAGATATTTATGCAGTTTTAAAGAATCCAGTTGATTACAAAACATCTTTAGTAGAGCTTCTTCGGAGCAAATAGTTATGGAGATATAAAAAGTAATAAAGAATTAAAATATTCTTATGATGTAAATAATGAACTTTTAAGGTGGGAAGCATTTGCTTTTTCAGATGATACAGTAACCATGCTTTATGGAGTATGTGGAGTATTAATTTTTGTAATAATGTTTACAAGTATATTCTGTATAAGAAATTCATTTGCAATATCAATAACAGAAAAAACAAAGATGTATGGAATGCTATCTTCAATAGGAGCAACTAAAAAGCAAATTAAAAAAAGTGTTATTTATGAAGCAATGCTTCTTCGGAGTTATTCGGAGTACCACTTGGAGTTGTATCAGGGCTATTTGCAATATTTGTACTATTAAAAATAATAGGAATGGTGCTTGGAGAATATTTATTTAAAGGAATAGAAGGAATATTATTTGGAGTAAATGCTATACCAATAATTATATCAGCAATACTTCGGATTTGTTACAATTTATCTTTCTGCATTTGTTTCAGCTAAAAAAGCAAGTAAAGTTAGTCCTATGTTACTCATTAGAAATTCAGCTAATATAAAAATTAAAGCAAATAAGCTAAAAACACCCAAAATAATTCGAAAATTATTTAAAACTGGAGGAGTTTTAGCATATAAAAATTTAAAAAGAAGCAAGAAAAAATATAAAACAACAGTTATATCAATAACAATAAGTATATTTATATTTATTACAATGAGTACATTTGTAAATAATATGTTTGATTTTACTTCTGGATACTATAACAGTCCTGATTATAATATAAAAATAAACTTTGCAAAAGATAACTTAGAACAAATACTTGTTTTGGATGATATAGAAGAATATTTCTTACTTTATGAAACAAAAGGACAGTATTCTTTGAGGATATATGACTTAGATAAAGTAAAGTTACAAGAGTTTATTCAGTTAGAAGAAGATGAAAATGGAGAATATAAAAAGGCAGATCATATAGGAATACAGATTATAGGGTTAGACGATGAGACATTTAGAAAATATACAAAGAAAATAGAAGTATCTTACGAAAAGACAAAAAATACAGGAATTTTAATTGATACATGTGATTATTATAGAAATGATGAGATGCTAACAGGAAGAATGTATTCATATGAAGTAGGGGACGTCATTTCGGGTAAATATTTAGAGGATGATACAAGTGATAAAATAGATATGAACGTTAAAGTAGGAGCTATTACAGATACTAAGCCATATGGAATGGAAAATTATTATTATTATGGTGGATATTTAGTAGTAGATATGGGATTTTTTAAAGATATAGAATTTGAATTAAATCTTATAACAATTAATTCTAAAAATCCAGATGTATTAGAGAAAAATATAGAAAAAATAAATCCAGATATTCGCGTTAGAAATATTGAGGAAGAAATAAAACAAGAAAGAGCAATGGAGATTGTTATAAAAATATTCCTTTATGGATTCTTAGGAGTTATAACATTAATTGGTATTACTAATATATTTAATACAATAACATCAAATATGGAACTAAGACAAAAAGAATTTGCAGTTTTAAAATCAATAGGTATGACTAAAAAGGAATTTAATAGAATGGTTAATCTAGAAACGATATTTTATGGAACAAAATCATTATGTTATGGAATAATTCTTGGATTACTTCGGAACATTTGCACTATATAAAGCATTTGAATTAAAAAATGCAGCTGATTTATATTTACCAATAATGCCGATTATCATATCTATCATAAGTGTATTTATACTAGTATTTGTAATTATGAAATATAGTATCGGAAAGATTAATAGACAAAATACAATAGAAACAATTAGAAAAGATAATATTTAGAGATTATAAAGATAATTTTGACGTCCGTAAAAGATATGTAGGATATAAACTGTTTGAGTATCATTATCGACTTCATATAAAATAATATATTTACCAACTGGTATTTTTCGTAGATTACGATATTTTAAATTTGATTTTATTGGAACAAGAGAATAACGTTCCGGGAATAAATCTAATCTTGAAATAAAATGTTCGACTTTAATACGTAAGTTGTCTGCAGCTTCTGGAGAATAGAGAGAGTAGTTAAAATAATAATAGATTCTGTCTAATTCTTCCAGAAACTGTGGAGATAAAATTATTGAATAATTATTCATGTAAACCGTATTTCGCCTCCAATTCTTTAAAAGCAATTTCTGCTGGAATACCTTTTCCTTCTTCAATTTGCTTATGAGCTATTTCAATCTTTTCATAGAGATCTTTTTCAAACTCTTCTTGACTTGAATAGTGTGGAAAAAAATATTTTTCCATAAGTCTATTAACTCTTTCTTCTTCTGTTTCACTAGGAAATCTACCAAAGTCAGGTTGATTTCTAACTTCTGTATCTGGTACTTTGTGTGATGTTTTCTGCATAAACAAAACCTCCTTTAAATTAATATAACCAAATTATACAATGGCTATGAAGTTAAAGTCAATGCATATGTTGATATTTAATTAAATTTATGATAGTATAACACTTAAAAAGAGGTGAAATAATGCAGATATTACTTGTAGAAGATAATGTAAACATTGCAAAGGGTCTAGTATATTCTTTAGAACAAAAAGGATATAAAATAATTCATACAGAAAATATAAAAAAGACAATAGATATTTTAAATAATAAACAAATAGATTTAATAATACTTGATATATCACTTCCAGATGGAAATGGCTTTAGTTTGTATGAAATGGAAATAAAACATAAAAATATACCAACAATATTTTTAACAGCAAGAGATGAGGAAGACGATATTGTAAAAGGTTTAGAGTTAGGAGCAGAAGATTATATAACAAAACCATTTTCTACAAAGGAACTTATTGCAAGAATGAACAAAATTCTTTCAAGAGGGAAAAATCAAAAAATTAGAATTAAAGATATCGAATTTGATATGGATAAAATGGAAGTATATAGAGAAGCTAAAAAGATAGATTTAAGTAATATAGAACTTAAGATTTTGCATTTGTTATTTTCTAATCTAAATAAAGTGGTAACAAGAGACGATATAATAGATAAAATATGGGACTGGACAGGAAATGATGTTAATAACAACACTGTTACTGTGTATATGAAAAGAATAAGAGAGAAGATAGAAAGTGATATAATAATTACTATAAAAGGAATTGGGTATAGAATAGATGGAGAATAAAATAAAATTGAAAAGAGCAATGATTTTAGCTGTAATTGTATTTATTGTTCTAAATTCAATATATATAGTTTTAAGCTATAGTCAATATAAAAAATACACAGAAGTATTTAATAGAAAAATAGATTTGATAATTACAAATATAGAAAAAGAATACCCAAATACTAATATAAATGAGATAGTAGGTATATTAAATAGTAATGAAAAGGGGAAAGAAGATATACTTAAAAGCTATGGTATAGATTTAGCTAAAGATTCAATTATACTTGAAAATGATATGCATTTCAAGGGCTTTTTAGTTTTAGATTTATTAGTTTTATTTATGCTATTTATATTTTTAAGTCTAATTTTCTTAAAATATAATCATTCAAAAGATAAAACTTTAAAAGATATAACAAGATATTTAGAAGAGATAAATAGAAGAAACTATAAATTAGATATAGAAGATAATACAGAAGATGAGTTATCAATACTTAAAAATGAAATATATAAGACAACAGTAATGCTAAAAGAGGTTGCTGAAAATTCAAAGCAAGATAAGATGAGTTTAAAAGATTCTATTTCTGACATATCACACCAATTAAAAACACCACTTACATCTATTACAATAATGCTAGATAATATGTTAGAAAATAGCCAAATGGATGAAGGAACAAGAAAAGAATTTATAAAGGATATAAAAAGAGAAGTAGTAAATCTTAGTTTCTTGGTAAGTTCGCTTTTAAAGCTTTCAAAATTTGATGCTAATACTATAGAATTTGTAAAAAGACCAGAAAGTGTAGAAGAGATAATAAAAGAAGCGGTAAATAATATAGCGGGATTATGTGATTTAAAAGGTGTAGATATAAATATAAATGGTGAAGAGTGTAAGATAAATTGTGATTTTAAATGGCAAACTGAGGCTATAACGAATATTTTAAAAAATTGCGTAGAGCATTCGTATGATGGAAGTAAAGTAGATGTAACTTTTTCAAAAAATAAGATGTATACAAAGATAGAGATTAGAGATTATGGGGTAGGAATTGATAAGGAAGATTTGCCACATATATTTGAAAGATTTTATAAAGGCAGAAATTCATCAGAAGATAGTGTTCGGAATAGGACTTGCTCTTGCTAAATCTATTATAGAAGAAAATAATGGATATGTTTCAGTAGACTCTGAAGAAAGGAAGCGGAAGTATATTTGTAATAAAATATTTTAATTGAAAATAAAAGAAGTGGAGACCCCCTTAAGGGGCCTCCTGTTTGTCTAAGAATTGACTGTTTGCTTCCATGAGGAAATCAAGAAGAGATTTACCTTCTCTATTGACAGTATCATAGCGAAGTGACAGATTTTTAAAGATAACGTTAAAATCAGGTTCTGTATCTGATATACTATCTGCAGTATTGCATACTATAAGTACTTCTTCATAGTAGAAAAAGGCAAATGGTATATCACGATTATAAATCGGAAAAGGGATGCCAAAAGTTTTAGTAATAAATCTGTACTTATAGACGAGTTCGTTATCTTTAACCCTGATTGTGTAATCTTGATTTAGGAGTAGATATAAAAAATACTCCAAATATATAAAAATGAAAATAAGCAGTATAAGAAAAACTGCACAGGGTATAAGATAGTTCAATTCATTTCTTGAGAGCCAAAGATACAAAGTCCATATAATTCCTGCAATAGCTCCTATAAAAAGTGCACCTGTAAGCATACCTTGCATAACTACCTTATGGTCTGCTTCCTTCCGGTATATCAGAGCTTCGTCTTTTTCCTTTTGTTCCAACTGTTCCCAATACTTCATAATAGCATCTAAATCTTCACACATGATTTTTCCTCCTTAAAGTACATGCGACTAGTCGCTTATTTTGTGACTTAATAATTATACCATGATTTATGTAAATATGCAAATAAATTTCTTTACCTCTCATACATTTTTGTATAATTTTTCTTAAGTTAACAGTATTGGTATAATAGGGGTGTGTTACACAAAAAAAAACCCACTTTTTCAAGAGGGTTCTTTTGTTTGCGAAAGGTCTGTAACACCGACCTCACTGAGGAATTTGACAAGGCCATCATCAATTTCTTTGGATAAATAAGGTATTTCTATTCTTTTTTTGCCTTCTTGTAGAATTGTTTTGTAGCCTTTATACTTGACTTTTGTAAGAGGCAAATAAAAGATCATACTATTTTTTTTAGTTTGTTCATAAATAAGATAAGATAATCTTACTGTAACTGAATAGTTGAGTACTACTGCAAATATAAATGAATCATATATCCATATTACAAAGAAACATAATAATACAATTATAAATACAACTCTGGACATAAAATCCATAACAATTAAAGCTAATGTTACCCAAAAACTTATAACCCATAAAATCAAAAGGCATGAACTAATAGAATATAAAAAAGAGAAGTGTTTAGTCCGAAAATAATATGGTTTTCCATTCTTGTCTGAAAATATGAAATACTTTGATTTAAACATAGATGAATTCCTCCTTAAATGTGACGCACATTGGTGCTTATTTTTTTGACTTAAAAATTATACCATAATTTATGTGAATATGCAAGAAAAAACAATTGTTAGCCTTGACAAACAATTTAAAAGGTAATATAATAAAAAATGTTAGTTTTGGATAACATTTATATAAAAGGGGAATAAATAATATGATTTCAAAGTCATTAGAAGAATATCTAAAAACAATGTATATACTAAAAAAGCAAAATGGAAATATAAGAGTTACAGATATTGCAAATAAAATGAATTGTACGAAACCTAGTGTAAATAAAGCTATAAACAATTTAAAAAGCCATGAACTTATAAATTATGAATCTTATGGATCAATAGAACTAACAGAAAAACGGAGAAAATTTAGCAAAAAAAATAATTGAAGCATATGATATAGTTTATTTGTTTTTAAAGGATGTACTAGCTTTAGATGAAGAAAATGCAGCAAAAGAAGCAGAAAAGATAAAACTTGTGGTAACGGATGAAACAACAAATAAGCTTGCTAAATATGTTCATAAAGTATTAGATTTAAATGACTTAGATTGTGATTATGATATAAATAAAGAGAAGTGTAGGAGTTGTACAAGACGTACAGGAGTTAAGATTTAAAAATAGAAAGGTGTTAATTATGAGTGAAAAACTACTAGAAATAAAAGATTTACATGTAAATGCTGAAGATAAAGATATTTTAAAAGGAATTGATTTAGAAATAAAAAAAGGGGAGATACATGTAATAATGGGCCCAAATGGCTCAGGAAAGACAACAACTGCAAATGCTATATTAAATAACCCTGAATATAAAAAAGAAAAAGGACAAATTCTTTTTGAAAATGAAGATATAACAAACATGAGAACAGACGAGATTGCAAGAAAAGGAATTTTTATGTCTTTCCAACTTCCAGAAGAAATTCCACGGAATTTCTGTTACAAATTTCTTAAAAACAGCAAAAAACAAGATAACAGGAAAACCAGTAAAAGTATTTGAATTTAAAGAAGAACTTAAAAAATATATGGAAGAACTAAATATTAATGAAGACTACGTGGAAAGAAGCTTAAATGTTGGTTTTTCAGGTGGAGAGAAAAAGAAAAATGAAATATTACAAATGCTTGTATTAAATCCAAAGCTTGCAATTTTGGATGAAACAGATTCAGGACTTGATGTAGATGCAATAAAAACTGTTTCTAAAGGAATAGAAATGTTTAAAAATGAAAATAATGCTGTACTTATAATAACTCATAATACAAAGATATTGCACAGTTTAAAAGTAGATTATGTACATGTTTTAGTAAATGGAAAAATTGTTAAAACAGGAACAGGCGACTTAGCAAAAGAAATTGAAGAAAAAGGTTATGGGGAGTATAAATAGAAAAACGCCAACCGAACAAGTCGGTTGACGCTGGTACATTAGGACTTATCGCTGTATTTATTTTGGATAGCGTCGATAGTATCGGCTATCCGTGAAACTGCTGTTGCTAACTTTTTAATGGCAATTGTCTTTCTGTAAATGCTTTGTGCAATAACAAGTAATGTAACTGATGCAATTAATAAAAAGAAAATCAGACAAAGAACAATAATAAGAACAACAGTATAAATGAAGCTAGTCATTTTTGCACCCCCTAAAGTTTATGTTAACAACATTAAGATTATAACACAAATAAATATGAATTGCAATATTATGAAAGGATAATATATGAATAAAACAAACTTAGACGAAATTAATAGAAATATTTACGACATAAAGAATAAAGATAACTATGATTTTAAAATAAAAAAAGGTCTAACCACTGATATTATAGAAGAAATATCTAAACAAAAAAATGACCCAGAATGGATGAAAGAGTTTAGATTAAAAGCATTAGAAGTATATAATAGTCTAGAACTTCCAACATGGGGACCAGACCTTTCAGAATTAGATATGAGAAACATAGCAACATATGTAAAACCAAAGTCTAAACTTAATAATTCATGGGAAGATGTACCTGAAGATATAAAAGATACTTTTGACAAACTTGGGATTCCAGAAGCAGAGAAAAAGTCTCTTGCTGGAGTAGGTGCACAGTACGATTCAGAAGTTGTATATCACAGTATGAAAGAAGAACTAATTAAGCAAGGTGTTATATATACAGATATGGAAACAGCTGTAAGAGAATATCCAGAGCTTGTTAAAGAGCATTTTATGAAATGTGTACCAGTAAATGACCATAAATTTGTAGCCCTTCATGGTGCAGTTTGGTCAGGGGGTTCTTTTGTATATGTACCTAAAAATGTTAAAGTAGACATACCACTTCAGTCATACTTTAGGTTAAATTCTCCTGAATCAGGACAATTCGAACATACATTAATTATTGTAGACGAAGGAGCAAGCTTACACTTTATAGAAGGATGTTCTGCGCCAAAATATAACAAGGTGAATTTACATGCAGGTTGTGTAGAGTTATTTGTAAAAGATAACGCATATTTAAGATATTCTACAATAGAAAACTGGTCAAAAAATATGTTAAACTTAAATACAAAAAAAGCAATAATTGGGAAAAATGCACAGGTAGACTGGGTATCAGGCTCGTTTGGATCGAAAATCTCAATGCTATATCCTATGAGTATTTTAAATGGAGAAGGTGCAAAAACTGAGTTTACAGGAATTTCTTTTGCAGGTGAAGGACAAGATTTAGATAATGGCTTTAAGGCTATGCATAATGCAAAAAATACTTCAAGTGTTGTGAATGCAAAGTCTATATCAAAAAATGGTGGGAAATGTACGTATAGATCATTTATTAGGATAAATGAAAATGCAAAAGGTTCTAAATCTTCTGTATCATGTGAATCACTTATGTTAGACGATATTTCAGTTTCAGATACCATTCCTGTAAATGATATTAGAACAGACGATGTGGAATTTTCTCATGAAGCAAAGATTGGTAAAATTAGTGATAAAGCAATATTTTATTTAATGAGTAGGGGCTTATCAGAAGAAGATGCAAAAGCAATGATTGTAAGAGGTTTTGCATACCCAATTTCCAAGGAACTTCCAGTAGAGTACGCGGTAGAAATGAATAATTTGATTAATCTCGAACTAGAACGGTAGTATAGGATAGTTTGAAAAATAGTAATGCAGATAATTGAAAATATATAAGCAAAACTTTTCTAAATATGAATTTTTTTAAAAATTCCGTTTTCCAAGGCGTTTAATTTAAATGCTTGTAAATTTGTATATACGAATTACCGTTGGTTGCAGTGAAAAAGCCAGTAAGGTCGAACTCGTTTTTTAAAAATTATATTTAGCGTTTTGCTATTTAAAGAAAGGGCAAATAAATATGACTGAATTAATCTTAAATGAAACTCCTGTAAGAACTGCAAGGAATTTTAATATTAACAATATAACACTTAAGGACATAAAATATATAGTAGACTTAAAGAAGTTTAATGGTACAAATATAAATGGAATAAATGAAAATGTAGAATTAAGTCACGCTATTTCAGATTATTCTTTAAAATATGGTGTTTTTAAAGAACTTGAAGAGCAGGTTAGAAAAAATGCAAATAGCAGAGTAAAACTTGAAATAGAAGAAAATGCAAAGCTTGAAATAGAAAATAAATTTGATAAAGATAATTTAAGTTTAGTTCAAGATGTAGAAATAATATCAAAAGAAAATGCTATATCAAATATTGTAGTTAAATATGAAGGAGAAGATACAGAATCTAAATATTATAACAATGGTATCTTAAGAGTTATTGCAAATGAAAATAGCAAAATTAATATTGTTATTTTAAATTTATTAAATACTAAATCTGAAAATTTCTTAAGTTTTGAAAATGAACTTAGAGAAAATGCAGAAGTTAATTACTCTATTATAGATTTTGGTGGTAAAAATAGTATAACAAATTACTATTCTAACCTTTTACGGTAAAAATAGTGTAAATAAGATAAATACAATCTATCTTGGAAAAGATACTCAAGTTTTTGACTTAAATTATATTGGTGAGCTAAGAGGAGAGAAGTCAAAAATAGATATAGAAGTGCAAGGAGCACTAAATGAAGCTTCGAAAAAACATTTTAAAGGAACGATTGATTTTAAAAAAGGAGCAAAAAAAGCAAAGGGAAATGAAAATGAATTTTGTATGCTTTTATCTGATAAAGCAAGGCAGATAGCACTTCCAATGCTTTTGTGTTCAGAAGAAGATGTAGAAGGAAATCATAGCTCTGCTACTGGAAGAATAGGAAATAAAGAACTTTTCTATATTATGAGCCGTGGCTTTGATAAAAAAGAAGCTATGAAACTTCTGATAAAAGCAAGATTTAATAATATAATTAAGGCTATTCAAGATGAAAGCATAAGAAATAGAGTTTTGTATGAAATTGATTTAAGACTTAATTAGCATAGAGAAAGGGAATTAAAAATGAATGAATTAAAAAAAGATTTTCCACTTTTAGCAAATAGTGATATAGCATATTTAGATAGTGGAGCAACTTCACAAAAACCTGAAAAGGTTATAAATGCAGTATGTGAATTTTATAAAAAGTATAATGCAAACCCGCACAGAGGAGCATATACACTTAGTGTAGAAGCAACAGAGATTTATGAAGATACTAGAAAAAAGATTGCAAAGTTTATAAATGCAAAACATAGTGAAGAAATTATCTTTTCTAAAAATGCAACAGAGGCACTAAATTTGCTTGCGTATTCTTATGGACTTGATAATCTAAAACAAAATGACGAAATAGTTCTTTCTATAATGGAACATCATTCAAATTTAGTTCCTTGGCAAAAGGTAAGTAAGCTTACAGGAAGTAAACTTAAATATATGTATATAGATGCTAATTTTGAACTTCCAAAAGAAGAAATTGAAAAAAGAATTACAGATAAAACAAAAATTGTTGGGATAACACATATTTCAAATGTTTTAGGAACTGTAAATAATATAAAAGAAATTATAAAGATTGCTCATAAAAAAGGAGCTGTTGTCGCCGTCGACGCTTCACAAAGTATACCTCATAGAAAAATAGATGTGCAAGAATTAGATGCTGATTTTTTAGTTTTTTCAGGGCACAAAATGCTTGCACCACTTGGAATAGGAGTACTATATGGAAAAAAGGAACTATTAAATGATATGAACCCTTTTCTAATGGGAGGGGATATGATAGAGTATGTTCATGAGCAAGATACTACTTTTGCACCTCTTCCAAATAAATTTGAAGCAGGTACACAAAATGTAGAAGGCGTTATCGGGCTTGGAGCTGCTATAGATTATATTGAAAGTATAGGATATAAAAGAATACAAGAAATTGAAGAAGATGTAATTTCATATGCAATAGAAGAACTATCAAAATTAAAATTTTTAACACTATATATGACTAAATACAAAGAAAATCATTCAGGAGTTATCTCATTTAATATAAAAGGAGTACATCCTCATGATGTATCAAGTGTTTTAGACTCCAAAGGAGTATGTGTAAGGTCTGGAAACCACTGCGCACAACCTTTAATGAGATTTTTAGGAATTGATTCGACATGTAGAGCAAGTTTTTATTTATATAATGATAAAAGTGATGTAGATAGATTAGTTTTAGCCTTAAATGAAGCATATGAGATGTTTAAAAACTATATCAAAAATAAAGGCTCTTAATATTTGTTTAGGATAGGAGCTAGAAGAAGGAGATGATATTTTAAATATGAATGAATTAAATGATGTGTATAACGATTTAATAATGGAACATGGTATGAATTCATATAATAAAAAGAATTTGACAGTTGCAGATTATAAAGAAAAAGGTCATAACCCTAGCTGTGGAGACGAGATAACTCTTCAGCTTAAATTAAATGGAGATGTGATTTCGGACATGGCATTTACTGGGCATGGATGTGCAATTTCGCAAGCTTCGACCTCAGTTATGATAGATACCCTAAGAGGGAAAACTATAAAAGAGGCAAAGGATATTGTAAAAACATTTATTGCTATGCTAAAAAGAGAAGAAATGGATATGCAAAAATTAAGAAAACTAGAAGATGCTATTGCTTTTAAGAATATATCTAATATGCCAGCTAGAGTAAAATGTGCAGGCCTTGCATGGCACACAATGGATGCAATGCTAGATAAAAATGTTTCTTCAGCTAGTGGTTCTTGTGGATGCTGTAATAAGTAATCAAGAAGTTTGAAAGATATTAATTATCTTTCAAACTTAAAATAATATAAAAGGAAAGATATTAAAATGGAAAATAGAAAAGTATTACTTGGTATGAGTGGAGGCGTAGATAGTAGTGTATCAGCTCTTTTATTAAAACAGCAAGGCTATGAAGTTATTCGGGACAACCCTTGAACTTTTTGCAGAAAGTAGTAGCTCGAATATAGATACATATATTGATGCAAAAAATGTATGCAAATCACTTGGAATACAACATTTTACATATGATTATAAAGAAGAATTTAGAAATTATGTAATAAATGATTTTATAAATTGTTATGCGAATAGTCTTACACCAAATCCATGTATAGAATGCAATAAACATATGAAGTTTGGAATTATGTATGATAAGGCAAAAGAGCTTGGATGTAAATATATAGCGACTGGCCATTATGCTAAAACTGAATATAGCAAAGAATATAAAAGATGGGTTTTAAAAAAATCTAATGCAGGAGCAAAAGATCAAAGTTATGTTTTATGGAGCATACCAAAAGAAATTATTGAGTATGTACTTTTCCCACTTGCAGATTTTGTAAGTAAAAACGAAATAAGAAAAATTGCAAGTGAAAATGAATTAAAAGTTGCAGACAAACCAGATAGTGAAGATATATGCTTTATCCCTGATGGGAATTATAAAAAATTCTTAGAGGAAAAATCGGCTATAAAACCAAAAGCAGGAGATATTGTAAATTCTAAAGGAGAAGTTTTAGGTAAGCACTTAGGACTATATAATTACACAATAGGACAAAGGAAGGGACTTGGTGTATCATATAAAGAGCCTTTATTTGTTTTAGGGTTTGATAAAGAAAAAAATCAAGTAATAGTACGGAGAAGAAAAAGAGCTATACAAAGAAGATGTAATTGTAAAAGATATTAATTTATTGCTTGTAGATAAGATAGAAGGGGAAATGGAAGTAGAAGTTAAAACTAGATATTCTATGAAATCTGCTAAAGCTAATATAAGTCAGAGTAAAGATATGATAAAAGTAAAATTTAATGAGAAGCAGAGAGCAATAACACCAGGTCAGTCAGCTGTATTTTATGTAGGAGATATTGTTTTAGGTGGAGGAAAGATAGTTTGTTAACTTTAATTGACAAAGTTCAATGTAAAATTGATAGCATGCAACTATAATAAACTGTATAATAAATATAGCATTAAAAAAGAGAGGAGAAAATAGAATGAAAAATAAAGGAGTAGGAATAACTTTAATTATATTTCTTGTAGTAATAATAGTAATGTTAATTGGAATTATGGTGCTTGCTATTGTTAATAAAGACAAAAATTATACAATATCACTTTTTGCATTTGGAAATAAAACAAAAATGCTATTTCAAAATGAATATAGCATAAGTGAGATAGAAAGTATTGCAGTAAACAGTACTTCTTCAAATGTTAAATTTAAAGAAGGCAGCTCAGATAAAGCGAAAGTTACCATATATGGTTTAGAAGGAGAGAATGCATATGCTAATTTAAATGATAATAAACTAGAAATAAGCAAAGAAAATAATAAAATATACATACTAGCTTTCTTTTTCTGGGCTAAAGATGAAATTATTGTTGAACTACCAAAAGATTATGCAGGTGATGTTCGGAGTAATGGTATCTAGTGGTAATGTAGAGATAGTAAATTTAGAAAAATCAAATATTAAGGTAGAATCAAAATCAGGAAATATATTATGTGGAAATATGAATAATCGGAAATATAACAGCAAAATCAGGAAATATTAATGTAGGTAATGGAAATGAGTTGACTGCAAAAACAAGCTCAGGAAATATAAAAACAGGAGATATACTAATTGGGGTATTAGATGCAAGTTCAGGAAATATAACTGTAGGAAATATAGGAGAAGCAAAAGTATCAGTATCTTCTGGAAATATCAAGGTAGAAAAGACAAATAGAATAACAGCAAAAACAAAATCTGGCGGAATAAGTATAAATAGTATTGATAGCTTTTGTGATTTAGAGTGTAAATCTGGTTCGGTAAAAATAGAAAGGTGTAATTTAAATGAGAACTCTAGTATACATACTATATCAGGAGGAGTTAAGATTAAAGAAACAAATGATATTTATATAGACGCAAAAGTCAGTTCAGGAGATATTAAAGTTGAAAATAACAATCGTTTATCGGAAATAGAATTAAAGATAGAAACTATATCAGGAGGAATAAAAGTTAATAATAAATAGATAGGGAAAGCATATTTTATAAATAAGCATGTTCTATGGATTTTTGGGTTTGAAATCAGTTTATAGATATTTAGTTTTTAGAAAAGTGCTAGATTTATTCTGGATTCATCATAATAATGTTGAAATGTTATGTAAAAAATGATAAAATAATAACATCAGCCTAAAATGGTATATGCTGTTATTTAAAGTTTATTTCAAAGGTGAATAAAAGGAGAAAATTATGGATCTAAGAGAAGTAAAATTTGAAATGAAAAATGGAAAAAACAGTGGAGTAGATAATATTGTACTTTATCTAGGGGAAGGAGTAAATGCACGGATAAAAAAAGAAATAAAACGTAATAAGGTATGCAAATCAAAAAAATCTAGAAAGGCGAAGAAATGGAACAGAAGAAAGACAAAAGGTGAGACAAATAATATAGTAGAAATTGAGATATTCAGAGTAGAAAATGAAATAGAAAGATATAAAGTAGTAATAAAGATTGAAAGCTATGAATTTATTTTTGAGATTGAAAAAGGACTAAATTTTATAACGATAGGAGAATATCGGAGATCTATATTAGCAAATGCTTCAAAACCTGAAAATACAATATGAAAGTACAATATTTTTGGAGAGAATGATATATATTCTCTCCTTGGTTTTTTATATTGACAAATAAGATTAGAAGGGTATATTATTTATACAAAATATAAAAATTGGATATATTAGAAGAAACAATGGAATTAATGGATAAATTATGATAGAAATGAGGGGATAAGATAAATGAAAAAGGTAAAATTTGATATACAAGGTATGACATGCAGTAGCTGTCAGTCACATGTGGAAAGAGCAGTTAAAAAGCTTGAAGGTGTACAAAATGTAAATGTAAATTTGTTATCAAATAATATGACTCTTGAATATAACCAAGAGGTGTTAGATACAAATAAAATAATTAATGCTGTTGTAGATGCAGGATATGAAGCCAATATACATGAAGAAATAAAAAGTGAAGGAAGGAAAGAAGAAAAAACAAATAAAGTAGAAGATATAGCTAAATTTATGAAAAAAAGATTAATAATCTCAATATGTTTTTTAATTCCTCTTATGTATTTAGCTATGCACCATATGTTTTATGAATGGTTTGGACTTCCTATACCTAAATTTATGCACACATTTTTCTCTGGAGCAGAAAACCGGAATATCATTTGGGCTTACACAAGTTTTATTATTACTGCCAATTGTGTATGTAAATAGAAATTATTATATTATTCGGATTTAAAGCTTTAATAAAAAAAGCTCCAAATATGGATTCGCTTATAGCAATAGGATCATCTGCGGCAGTTATTTACGGAATATTTGCACTTTATATGATAGGATATGGATTAGGACATCGGAAGAATAGATATTGCTGAAAAATATTCGGCGGATCTTTATTTTGAATCAGCAGGAACAATTTTAACATTAATAACAGTTCGGAAAATATTTAGAAACAAAATCAAAAGGCAGAACAAATGATGCAATTAGTAAATTAATTAATTTGGCACCAAAAACCGCTACTGTCATAAGAGAAGGAAAAGAAATAGAGATTTCATTAGAAGAAATAGTACTTGGAGATATTATATATATAAAACCAGGTGGAAGCATACCAGTAGATGGTATAGTTCTTGATGGAAATTCTAGCATAGATCAATCTAGTATTACAGGAGAAAGTATACCAGTAGATAAAACTAAACGGTGATAATGTTATTTCGGGTACAATTAATAAAAATGGATATTTAAAGATAAAAGCTTTGAAGGTTGGAGAAAATACAACTCTTTCACAGATTATAAAACTAGTAGAAGAAGCAGGAAACTCAAAAGCTCCAATAGCTAAAATAGCAGATAAAGTAAGCCGGAGTATTTGTACCTACAGTAATTACAATAGCTATAATTACAGTATTTGTTTGGATTTTACTCCGGACAAAGTTTTGAATTTGCTTTAAGCATGGGAATTTCAGTATTGGTAATATCATGCCCGTGTGCACTAGGACTTGCAACTCCAGTCGCAGTGATGTGTGGGACAGGAAAAGGTGCAGAAAATCGGAATATTGATAAAATCAGCAGAAAGTTTAGAATTATTGCATCTTGTTGATACAGTGGTTTTAGATAAAACAGGAACGATTACAGAGCGGGAAGCCAAAAGTAACAAATATTATAGCTAAAACTGAAAAAGAAGAGTTATTAAGGATTGCAGGAAGTTTAGAGAAAAAATCAGAACATCCTATTGCAGAATCAATAATGGAAAAAGTAAATAAAGAACAAATAGAAATTTTAGATGTAGAAGAATTTTTATCAGTTTCAGGTAGAGGAGTAAAAGGGAAAATAGAAGGGGAAGAATACTTTGGTGGAAATACCTCTTTTATGAAGGAAAACAATATTGATATAACTAGTATTCAAAAACAAAGTGAGAATTTATTGAATGAAGGAAAAACTGTTTTATACTTTGCAAACAAAAAAGAGGTAATTGGGGCTATTGGAGTAGCAGATTCTATAAAAGACACAAGTTTTTATGCTGTAAGGAACTTAAATGATAGAAAGATTAAAACTATTATGATAACAGGAGATAATGAGAAAGTTGCAAAACAAATAGGCGAGACTGTGCGGAATAGATAATATTATTTCAGAAGTATTGCCTGTGGATAAAGAAAAAGAAGTTAGTAAATTACAAAAACAAGGTAAAAAAGTGGCTTTTGTTGGAGATGGAATTAATGATAGTCCAGCATTAGTCAAATCAGATGTACGGAATTGCCATAGGCTCAGGAACAGATATTGCAATAGAATCAGCTGATATTGTCCTAATGAAAGATAGCCTTTTAGATGTGGTATTAGCAATTGACTTAAGTAAATCTGTTATAAGAAATATAAAAATGAATTTGTTTTGGGCATTTTTTTATAATATAGCTTCGATACCGATAGCATGTGGAATATTTTACTTAAATTTTGGACTTAAACTAAATCCAATGCTTCGGTGCACTAGCCATGAGCTTAAGCTCTGTATGTGTTGTGACAAATGCTTTAAGGCTTAAAAGATTTAAACCTAAATATGAAAAGGAGGTGGAAAAAGTAATGAATAAAAACACTAAAACAATTACTATAGAAGGAATGCATTGTAATCATTGCAAAATGACAGTAGAGAAAGCTTTAAATTCACTAGAAGGCGTAGCAGATACATTTGTAGATTTAGATAAAAAACAAGCTGTTATAGAATTAAATAAAGATATAGAGGATAGCAAAATTAAAACAGTTATTGAAGAAGAAGGATTTGAAGTAAAAGGTATAAATTAATAAAATATAATTAATCATTGTTAAAACAAAGCAAGTCTTTTATAATTGATTTCATATATGGCGTAATTTAGTAATATTATAGTATATATTATATAAAGAAAGGTAAGTTATACATGGGAATAATAGAAGTTTTACTAATTGGTATTGGTCTTGCAATGGATGCTTTTGCAGTAGCTATATGTAAAGGACTATCTATGAAAAAATTAAATTTAAAAAAATCTATAATTATAGGATTATATTTTGGAACATTTCAAGCAGTTATGCCAATTATAGGTTTCTTTTTAGGCATAGGATTTGCAGAATTTGTAATACAAATAGACCATTGGATAGCATTTTTCTTATTATTATTTATAGGTGCAAATATGATAAAAGAAGTATTTGGAAAAGAAGAAAAAGTAGATGATGATATAGGATTTAAAACAATGGTTATGCTAGGCATTGCAACAAGTATAGATGCATTAGCTTGCCGGAATAACTTTTGCATTTTTAGGAGTAAATATATGGATTTCAGCACTTTTAATTGGGTTAATTACATTTATTATATCTATAATAGGATCGTTTATACGGTGGCAAATTTGGAAATAAATTTGAAAATATAGCTAAATTATTTGGAGGTATAATTTTAATTGGTATTGGAGCTAAAATATTAATAGAAGATTTATTTTTTCTATAAATAGTTGCATTATTATTTTTGTAGTGTTATAATGCATAACTGTAACTAAAAACATGTAGCTAACTGGGATAAAAATCCCAACTAAGTTTTAGATTATAATCGAAGACTTAGGCAAATGGAGGAAAAAAAAGTGTTTCAAGCATTAGAGGAGATTTATGAAAAACTTATGAAACTTAAATCTAGTAAAATAGATTTAGATAGCTTAAGTAGTGAAGAACTAGAAAAATCAAAGGAGTTGATTAATAATATTCACGAACTAGGTTATGCGATTTCACAGACTATAATTAATGAAGAAACGATTAGAAAACTCTATTCCAAAGATACTAAAGAAGAGTATGGCGAATAAAGCCATGCTCTTTTTAATAGTTATTTAGGACTAATATAAAGTTTTCATAATATTAGCCTATGCCTTGAAAAATCAATATTATATGTGTTATAATATTTTAGTAAATGAAATAAGAAAGGAGCATGTAAAGTAATGGGACTTAAACTTGAAAATGTAAAGAAAAACTATGGCGAAAAAACAGTAGTTAACAATGTATCATTTGAAATGAGCAAACCACGGCGTTTTTGGTTTACTTCGGAACAAATGGCGCAGGTAAAACTACAACAATTAGAATGTTGCTTGGAATAATAAAAAAAGATGATGGAGAAATCTCTTGGAATGGTAAAGCGGTAGATAGAAAAAATGTAAATTTTGGATATTTACCAGAAGAAAGGGGAATATATCCAAAAACAAAGATATATGACCAACTTACATATTTTGCAAAATTAAAGGGAGTAAGTAAAGAAGACGCAGATAAAGAAGTTAGAAAATGGGCTGAAAAATTAAAAGTAAGCGAATATTTACAGCTTCCAGCAGAAAAACTTTCAAAAGGTAATCAGCAAAAAGTACAATTCATAACAGCTATTTTACATGATCCAGAACTTATAGTTTTAGACGAACCATTTAGTGGACTAGATCCAGTAAATACTGAAATATTAAAAAATGTAATCTTAGAGCTTGTTAAAAATGGTAAATACATAATAATGTCAAGCCATCAAATGAGCTCGATAGAAGAATTTTGTACAGATGTTTTAATACTAAATAAAGGTAAAACAGTATTAAAGGGGAATCTAAAAGAAATAAAAGAAGGTTACCCTGCAAATAGGATAAGCCTAAGCACAAAACAAAGTTCTGAAAAATATATAAAAGAACTTGGATTAGAAATAGAAAATAGTAAAAATAATGAATATGAAATAAAGATAAACGATGAAGAAGATGGACATAAATTATTTAATCTGCTTGCTGAAAATAAAGAAAAAGTGCTAAAATTTGAAATTAAAAAGCCTTCTTTAAATGATATCTTTATAGAGAAGGTGGGTGAATAGATATGAGAGAATTAATTACAGTTGGTTTATTTACTGCAAAAGATATGTTAAAACGTAAATCTTTTATAGTTTCAAATATTATTATATGGTTAATAATAATCCTAGCATTTAATGTACCAAATATTTTAAATTTAATAAATGGTGATGACGAAGGAATAGATACTTCTGGAGCAAAAATACTAATTTCTGATAGTCAAAATATATTTGAAGGAACGCTAGAAAACTTAAAGAATATGGAACTTGGATATGATTTTCAGATTTCGAATGAAGATATTAGTTTCGAAGATATAAAGCAAAAAATAGAAGCAGAAGAAATAGAAGAAGCACTTATTATAAAAAATGAGAATGGTAAGATAAATATAGAATACATTGTAGAGAACTTGCTTTACGTTGATAGTGTCCCAGAAAAATTAATTAGTAGCCTTACAAGCTTATATTCAAGTGTACAAATTTCAAAGTTAAATTTAAGTCAGGAAGAGCTACAAGGACTAACACCAAATTTTGATTTTAAACTTACTCAAACAGAAGAACAAGAAGTAGAAGGAAATCCAGTAGTTGCCATGGTATTATCCATTGTGCTATTCTATGCAATATATTTTTGTGCATATCAAGTATCAGCTTCTATAACAACTGAAAAGACATCAAAAATAATAGAAACGCTTGTAACTTCAACTAAGCCTTCTACAATAGTTTTAGGAAAGACAATTCGGAATTGGAATTGTAGGATTAATGCAGATTTTAGCAATGATAGTTGTTGCGTTATTATCAAATAGTATATTCTTAGAAGAAGGAATGCTGAGTGAAATTATAAACTTTGAAAATATGACTCCGTTATTACTAATTGTAACTTTGGTATATTTCTTGCTTGGATATTTCACATATGCATTATTCTATGCTTTAACTGGTTCAACTGTAAGTAAACCAGAAGATGTACAATCAGCAAATGGACCTGTTGCAATGCTTGCAGTAATAGGATTTTACCTTGCATATTTTACAATGATGAACCCAACAAGTAATTTAAACGCATTTGCAGCCATTTTCCCACTTTCGTCACCATTTTGTATGCCACTTAGAGTAATGATGGGCTTAGCAAGTGTATGGGATATAGTTATATCAATAGCGGTACTTTTAATTACAATATGTATTGTTGCAAAGATATCTATAAAGATATATTCAAGTGCAATATTAAATTATGGCAGTAAAATGAGTTTAAAAGATGTTTTTAGAATATATAAAGATAAAAATAACTAAAATAAGCACAAATTTAAAGCTTTCTTCATAAAATAGTAGAAATATGAAGGAGGCTTTGTTTTTATGAATTATGAAATTATGATGAATGGAAATGTTAAGATTCGGTGAGCCTGCACCAGAAATAGAAGCTATATCGACTATGGGAAAGATTAATCTAAAAGATTATAAAGGAAAGTGGGTTACTTTATTCTCGCATCCAGGAGACTTTACACCAGTGTGTACAACAGAAATAATCGCTTTTGCAAAAGCAAATACATATTTTGAAAAATTAAATACTTGTTTGATTGGGCTAAGTGTAGATAGCAATCCATCACACTTAGCGTGGCTAGATAGCATATATCAAAAAACAGGAATAGTCGTTCCATTTCCAATTATTGCAGACTTAAATGGAACTATTGCAAGAAGATATGGAATGATATCAAATGAAGTAAATCCAAATGTAACAGTAAGAAACGTGTTTATTATAGACGATAAAGGAATAGTTCGTACAATACTTATATATCCAATGAATGTAGGTAGATGCATACCAGAAATATTAAGAACAGTAGAAGCACTTCAAACGGCAGATAGAACAGGAATGTCAACACCTGCAAATTGGGTTACACGGAAATCCATTAATTGTAGCACCTCCACAGACATTTGAAGAATTACAAAAGAGGCAGAAAGAAATAGAGGAAAATAGAAATGGCTTTAGCTGGTATCTAAGCTTTGCAAACCCAGAAGAAAAGAAGAAAGAAGCAAATTGCGATAGGAAAGTAGAAGAGAAAAAGATTAGATAAATATATAAAGGAGAAAGGTATCTGCAAAAAAAGTATGCACTGAAAAGTGTATACTTTTTTATTAACTTTAGGAGAAAACCCCCAGCTATGCTGGGGGAACCAAAAAGCTTATAGCTTTGCACAGAGTAACAAAAAAGCCCACTCGAACATGATATAATATTTGAAGTTTGACAGCTCAAATATTAAATATGAGAGGAGTGGGTTGTATGAAAAGTTCATACACAGATAGTTTAGCACACACAACATGGGAATGCAAGTACCATATAGTGTTTGCACCAAAATTTAGAAGAAAAGAAATATATGGAACATTGAGAAGAGAAATAGGAATGATACTTAGAGAATTATGCAAAAGAAAAGATGTAGAAGTAATAAATGCAGAAGCATGTCCAGACCATATACACATGTATGTAAGTATACCACCAAAATTGAGTGTATCATCATTTATGGGATATTTGAAAGGAAAAAGCACATTAATAATATTTGAGAGACATGCAAATTTAAGATATAAATATGGGAATAGGACATTCTAGTGCAGAGGTTTCTATGTAAGTACAGTAGGAAATAACAAGTCGGCAGTATATAATTATGTAGAAAATCAACTTAAAGAAGATATGCTGACTGATCAAATGACAATAAAAGAATATAAAGACCCTTTTAAAGGGTAGTAAGTAACAAAAACGCAAGCGAAAGTGGCGTGAGCTGTCAAACTGGGGACGCTTCAGCGTCAGCTAGTATCAAGGCCTTATAGGCTCATATGAAAATCCCCCAGTTATACTGGGGGATTTTTATATATAACAAAAGATATTAAAAGCAATAAAACCATTGATATAGTTATAAATAACTGATATAATAATTTAAAACAAATTACTATATTAAAAAGGAAATTTTATATGGAACAAATAAACAATTTATTAGATATTATTACAGAAGTAAAAGAAAAAAGAATATTAGATATCATAATTGCAATTATTATAATCATATTATCTATTATGATAAGTTCATTTTTTGCATCTTTAACAATTAAAATATTTAAATTAAAAGAAAATCATATAAAGATAAAAAAGCACCCACTATATAAATCAATAAAAGGTATATTCATTCTAATAGGTATATATTTTGCCATACTTGTATTAAAGCTACCAGAAGATTGGTTTGGGGTATGTAAAACAATTGTTAGGATATTAATAATTTGGAAAATTGCTAAAACAGTTGCAAATTTAATATCACCAGATTCAAATTTTATAAAGAAAATAAAAGCGAGCAACAAAGTAAATGAAGATGATAATATAATAAAAGTTTTAAGTGAGTTTGGCAAGTATCTAGTATATATAGTTGCAGGCTTTTTAATTATTTCAGAACTTCATTATGATATAAGTAGTCTAGTAACAGGACTTGGACTTACGAGTGTTGTAATAGCATTAGCAGCTCAGGACTTGGTAGGAAGTTTACTAAGTGGAATAGCAATAGCATCAGATAAACCATTTGTAGTTGGAGACTTTGTAAAAATAGGTTCATATGAAGGAACAGTTACAGAGATAAAATTTAGATGTACTAGAATTAGAACAGTGGAAGATACTATAGTTACAATACATAATTCAACTATAGCAAATACGGAAGTTGTAAATTACACAAAGATGACTAAAAGAAGACATGAAATTGATTTAAATTTGCCATTAGAAACAAAAAGCGAAGATTTAGAAAGAGTAACTGTTAAATTAAAAGAAGTATTAGAGGCAGAAGAGAAAGTAAATAATAATTCGGTGAGAGTATATTTTAACGACATAGATAGTAATGGGATAAAAATGAAAATATATTTGTATACATCCATTGTAGATTATGATAATTTCCTTGAATTTAAAACTAAAATGAATTTACTAGTTATTGAAACTTTGGAAAAGGAAAATATAAGAATTGCTTACACAGGAGAAAATATATATTTGGTAAAATAAATCAATTTTAATTAATATGAAATTATCATATATAAATTTTTGTCGAAAGATGTCAACTTTTTTTAATAAGATTAATATAATATATTAATCCAGAAATAAAAGGAGTTGATAAATATGATAGAAGAAATGAAAATAAAATACGATTGTGAAGAGGCATATGAAGGATCAAATTGTGGTTGTAAAAAATGTAAAAAAACATGTTTAGCAGTAGTTGTAGCAATACTTGCAGCATTATTTATCGGAATAATAGGAGTAATAATCGGAGCAGCTTTAAGTGTAGTAATACTTGCAGCATTACCAGCAGTAATAGTACTTGCAGTTGTATTATTAATTTTATTAGTATTAAGTATCATTTTAGCATTATGCTGTAAATGTAGAAATAGAAAAAATTATTGTAAAAATTGTTGCTGCTGCAGATAGCAATAAGTTTTATAGATAAGAAAAAGGCGGGGAAGTTCCCCGCCTTTTGTAAGCTTTAGGATAAAGCTTATGTTTACAATCAAGTTATCTCTTTAGAAAATCTCCGCAAGAAAGTGGATAAGGTTGTGAGCACCATATAAGCCGGATGTGATAACTGAGATATTTGCCATGATTTTTATCATAATATCCAAAGAAGGACCAACTGTGTCCTTATGAGGATCACCTACTGTATCACCAACAACTGCAGCCTGATGTGCAGGGCTTCCTTTTCCTTCACCGGGGACACCGCCACTTTCGATAAACTTTTTGGCATTATCCCAAGTACCACCTGCATTACCGCAATAAAGTGCAAGCTGAATTGCAGTTACAGTTGCTCCCATGAGAAGAGCTCCAACGAAGTCCTGACCAAAGACAAATCCGCCTACAACTACTGCAATAATTCCAAGCATTGCAGGTACAGTCATTCCCTTTAAAGAAGCATCAGTTGAAATTTTTATGCACTGATCATAAAGGGGAACTGCACTTTTTAAGCCTTCACGGAGTCCCGGTATTGTTTCGAACTGTCTCTTTACTTCTTCGACCATACTACCTGCAGCTTTTGACACCTGATCAAATAATAAGCCTGAGAAATAGAACGTTAAAGCGCCGCCTACGATTAAGCCACCTAACACATGAATATTCAAGATATTTAACACCATGTCAGGGTTGTAAGTGCCAACATAGTTCATAATCATACCTAATGTTGCAAATGCAGCTGATCCGATTGCAAAGCCTTTGCCTATTGCCGCTGTTGTATTTCCTGCTGCATCAGCCTTATCAGTAATTATCCTAACTGACGGATCCAAATGCGCCATTTCAGCAATTCCACCGGCATTATCTGAGATAGGCCCATAAGTGTCAATGGTTACAGTCGTTGCAACAAATGATAACATACCAACTGCTGCCATTGCAACACCATAATGTCCTGCACTTGAATTTGATATTTCAAGAGCCAGGAAAAGAACTAATGACGGAGCAAAGCATGATTTCATGCCTAAAGCCACACCGCCAACAACATTAACAGCTGCTCCCTGTTTACAGGCAAAAGCCAATCTCTGTGTAGGACGATATTCTGCACTTGTATAGTATTCGGTGATTTTGCCGATAGCGATTCCGCTTATAATTCCTGAAAGCAAGCAGATCCAAGGAGACAGAATGCCATAGCTAAAGCCGAACTTGGCAAAATCGAATTCTTTAAACGTATATGCGGTAAATATTAATGTTGAAACCGCAATTAATGTGGCGGAAATGGTTGTGAGCTTGTTCAAATCTTTCTGGGGATTTTCATCACTCATTTTAGATGTCATAACATAAGACATTGCAAGTATGCATGAAATGAGACCTAAAGCCGAAACCCCAATAGGGTATAAGCACAGAGTGTTTATCTCGCTTAAGGTCACAGGAACAGTACTTACAATTGCATCAAGTGAGAAAAATACACCAAGTAGTACAGCGGCCATAATTGCACTGACATAGCTTTCGCATATGTCTGAACCTAAACCGCCGACATCGCCCACACAGTCGCCAACGTTATCTGCTATTGCAGCAGGATTTCTTGCGTCATCTTCAGGTAAGTTTTCAATCACTTTACCGACAAGATCTGCGCCCATATCAGCAGCTTTAGTATAGATGCCGCCACCGATTCTTGCAAACATTGCAACGAATGAACAACCCACAGCAAGAGCCGTTCCAACCAAACGAAACATCTGAAACTGAAAGCCGAACCAGTTTGTAAGCATTGCTCCACTTAAATGGTTGTAAAATATGAGATAAATTAATATACAACCTAAAATGGAAAATGCCCCAACAGATAAACCCATTACAGATGCAGCCTGAATTGCAACACATACTGTATTAGAAAGCTTCTTCGTTACTCTTGCTTCTTCTGTTACTCTCACGTTTCCAGTTGTTGCGGATAACATTCCAAACCAACACGGGCAGGTACTTACAAGAAGTCCGATCAGGAATGCAATGCCTACATAAGGGTGAATAAATGCGGTAATTAGAAGCCACACTATAAATGCAACCTTTACAAGCGTAGAGTATTCTCTTTTTAAGAATACGATTGCACCTGATTGAATTCTCATTGCGATCGTCCGCATTTCTGCTGTACCATCGGACCTTAATTTAACAGCACGATAATTGTAAAAAGCTGCAAATAATGCCAGTACTACTGCGGTAATGCATAAAATTATAACCATTCTGAAAAACCTCCTTATTGCTTTGTATGCATGGTTTATGGGTTGCTATTTAGTTACTTGATTGTTCTACCCTCCTTATAATAGAACGGTTTTATTAACAAAGATTAAAAAATCTTGCCAACATTATATCACATAAGTTTACATTTTTCAATATTTATGTATATCTTTTGTCAAATAGCAAATTACTAACGAATCTAGTAATTTATAAAGTAGGAAGATTAAGTTAGTAGTTTGGTAAAAGTGAGTTAACAGTAACTTGTGTAGAGACTTTTCTTGAATTATCTGTTTTTGAGAAAAAATGTTATACTTGGCAAAGTGACTTTTATTATATAAATTAATTAAAAAAAGGCAGGGATACAAACCCTGCCTTTATGTATATAAAAGCAAAATTTATATCCATGCCAAAATTAATTTAGACTAGTAAAAAACTTATTTACCTATCATTTGGTTTTCAGCTTTTTGTATTAATTTTCTTACCATGTTACCACCGATTTTACCAGCATCTCTTGAAGAGATATCACCGTTATAACCGTTTTTTAAATTAACACCTACTTCTATGGGCGTCAAAAATATATTTAAAGCAATCGCCTAAAAATTTAATAAATACATAACTATGTAGAAATTTATTAAAAATACTTGTTCTTTTTAATCGTATATAATACAATATATACGAATGTAAAGAACAAAAATAGTTGGCTTATTGAAACAAGTTATAACTAAATTAAATTGATTCAGTTGTCGCAAATTTTGCGACAACTGCCACAGGTGGAAAAAATATCAAGTAGAATATTATAATTTAGAAAGGACCAACACTTTATGAAAAAGATTCCAAAAAATATAAGTAAGATAATTGATGAATTTATAAATGGTACAAATAAAATTCTAGAAGATAGAATAAAAAGGATTGTGCTTTATGGTTCTTATGCAAGGCGGAGACTTTAATAAAGATTCTGATATTAATATTATGATTCTAACTAATTTAACAGATGATGAAATAGTAAAATATAGGAAAGAAATTTCTCATCTAGCTTATGATATTGAATGGGATAATAATTTTGATATTGCTTTATCTCCAAAATTAAAAAATATAGATAAGTTTAATTATTGGCTTGAGGCTATGCCATTTTATATGAATGTTCAAAAAGAAGGAATTGTATTAAGTGAGCTCAATAATATCGAAAGTGATACCAAAGCATAGATCGGAAAAAGTAGCAGAATATTATATAGAAAATCTTAAGAATAGTATATAAATATAGTTCAATAGAACTAATTTTATAGTTGCTTTAATAAATGAAGAATATAATCGTAATTTAGAAGTGGTTGCCGATAAATCGCCGATAAATTGCCGATAATTAATGATAAAAACTATACAGAAAGCTATACAGAAAACTATACAGAAAATCTAAATGATACTCAAAGAAAAATACTTGAATAGAAAGAATTGGATTTGACAGAAAAGGAACATAGAATATAATGAAAAAATAATAATAAAGAAAGAATGCTAAATATAAAAATTCAGTGTTCTTTTTTGCTTTAAAAGGAGAGTGAGGAAATATGTGAAAGAACAAAACAGACCGGCATATTATGCAATAATTCCAAGTGAAATACGATACTGTGAAGAATTGAAATATGCTGAAAGGCTATTATATGGAGAAATAACAGCATTAGCTGGTAAAGAGGGATATTGTTTTGCAACGAATAAATACTTTGCAGAATTGTATCAGGTTATACCTGGAACAATATCGAGATGGATAAGTCATTTAGAAAGTTTAGGATTCATTAGAGTAGATATTGTAAAGGATGCTAGGAATCAAATACTAGAGAGAAGAATTTATATAAATGACACACATAGGAATTTTATAAATTCTACCTATAAGCAAAATAGACAATACCCCTATGAGCAAAACGAACAATACCCTATAAGCAGAAATGCTAATTATAATAATATAAATAATAATAAGATAGATGGATTCTTTTATTATATCGTGGGAAAAACGAATAAGAATCCAGAGAAATTTACAGAAGATGAAGAAATAAAATTTAGAGAGATACTTGAGAAGATAGGATTAAATTATACAGAAGAAATGCTTTCAATGTTTACAGAAGAAAATATTGAGAAGTTAAAGATAATTATATATGCTCTAAAAAGACTATTTACAAGCAATAGAAAAAATTTAATTCCCAAAGTTACAAGAGAAGAATTACTATTTATTTATGATAGGTGCATAGAAAAGCAATTAGAGTATGAAAACACAGAAGATGAAATAAATAATTTTTTAGATTATTATTATATAAGTTTAATCAAGAGTTTAGGAAAAAGCTAGAAATGGCTTTTATTTTTTTACTAAAAAGTAGGTGGAAATATATGATACCAACATATAACATAGAAAATTTAACAGGAGGACTTGATATAATGCTACAAAATACTATGCAAATAGGATTTACTGCATCAATAATTATTTTATCAGTATGGATTATATTAAGCCTTTTAATATGGTGCTTCGGAGCCAAGAAAAAATCCGAAAAGATGATAAAATTTGGAATAAGGAATTTCATAATAACATTAGTCTTAATCATTATGATATTAGCAGTACCAATATTGTTTAATATGTTTTGATAGAACTAAAGAAAGAGTGCATACCATAACCCAAATAGAAAGAAGGTTATGAGAAATGAAAAAAACAAAAAAAGAAAAATTAAATAGATTATACAACAAAGCAAAAAATGCAATGTATATGTTACCGATAACATTGTTAATGCTACAAAGCAAAGTATTAGCAACATCAAGTAGTATTAGTACAGCAGAGGTGAGTCAAGCTACAGAAAATATCAAGAATGCAGTAATTAAACTTGCAATGCCGATTCGGAGGAATATTGGTATTTGTTAGTATTGTAGTGATTGCACTTAAAATGATAGTAAACTCAAATAATGCAAACAAAAGAAGTGAAAGTATAGGAGCATTAGCTTGGGTATGTGCTGGAACAATGTTACTTGGTTTATCACTTATTGTAAGTGGAATTATATTAAGCATAGCAACAAATGGTGGCGGAGCATTAGTTACAGGTGGAGGGATGTAGAATGAGTTTATATAAAGTGCCATTCGACTTCTCACACGAAGAAAAGGTATTTGGTGGTTATTTATCGCTGAGGCAGATGCTATATTTAATTGCAAGTGTAATATCCATCGGAATACTATTTATACACATACCATTAACTGTAAGAACTATAATATTTTTAACTATAGTTTCAATACTTATGGTATTTGCTTTTGTAAAAATAGGCAATACATATACAGACAAATATTTTGTAGACGTTCTAAAATATATATTTAGAAAGAAAATCTATATAATGGAAAGGTAGGAGAATAATGATAATATCGTTTATCTTTATACTTTCAGGAATTGGATTTTTAATTTTTAGCCTAATATATACTAAAAATAAAAGCAGCTTACAAGATAGAAACAAGAAGGACAAATTAAGTATAAAGAAAAGTAAAAAGAAACTTAATAGTCTATGGGGAATAGATTGCATTAACAATCAGATGGTTACAATAAATAAGAAGCAGCATTCCATAGTAGTTGAGCTAGATAGCATTGAATACAGCTTATTGCATAAAGAAGAAAAGCTAATTGTAGATAGAGAGCTTGTAAGCATATCACAAATGCTAAAGTTTCCTATTCAGTTTTTGGAAATAAAAAAGAATATTGATGTTGGAGAAATGATAGACGAAATTGTAGTAGGGACAATTAATGTGAATGAAAGTATGAAAGAATATGCAAGTAATATAATAGCTCATTTAGAAAACTTGCAAGAAGATCAAAATCTATTTGAGCGAAAAAACTATATGATAATTTCTTCGTTTAATAACAAGCGAAAGGCTGAAATTGAATTAAAAGAGTTCTATCAATTATTGAAATACCACTTAATGAATATCAAAGTAAATGTGAGACTACTAAGTGATGAAGAAATTATAGAATTGATATATGAACAATTACACAAAGGAAGTAGCAATAAGGCAATGGATATTATAGAGAAAGGAGGTCTTGAATTATATGTTACCTAGAGAAAAGAAAATTAAGCCATATAAAAAGCAAAAAAGGCAAAAGGAAGAAAATATCTTTGATAATCAGCCTCATCTTATGTCTTTATTATCTCCAGAATTATTGCAAGAAAAAAGAGATTATATCTGTATGGGAGATGACAAATATGCTAGGATATTTCAATTAGTCTTTTATCCAAATTATATTGAATTAGGTTGGTTAGATGATATTTTAAATTCAATAGGAGATGTGGATATTTCTACTCAAGTGCAAGTTGCAGACGAAAGAAATGTAATAAAATATCTAACACACAAAGTAACTAAACTACAGTCTGATTATATTTTATTTGAAAAACAAGGGAATATAGGTGAATTACATACATTAGAAGAAAATATCAGAAGTTTTGAAGAAATGAGAAGAGATATACAAATTAATAATGATAAACTGTTTTTCATAAAGATAACATTAAGATTAAATGCGAAAAATTTAGAAGAACTAAGAGAAAAGAGCAAGTTACTTAAAGACGAATTTGCAAATAGGTCTTGTGAAGTTAGAACTTTACATTTCAAACAATTTGACAGCTTAAAAGAAACTTTGCCATTAAACAATAATATCATAAAAGATAATAATAGAAATATGACAACACAAGGGTTAGCTGCAATGTTTCCAATAGCAAGAACAAAAGCAAGTACGAAAGATGGAATTTATCTAGGAAGAGATTTATTTACAGGACTTCCAATAAACCTAGAAACATTTACAAAAGACTTATCTAATGCAAACATTGCTATATTTGGTATGCCAGGAAGCGGAAAGTCAGTAACTGTTAAGACAATAGTTCGGTAGAAATGCTTTAATAAAAAGAAGGTCAGCAATACTCGATATAGAGGGCGAATATGTAGAACTAACAGAAAGAATTGGTGGTAGAACTATAAAAGTTAGACAAGCAGTTCCAATACGGAATTAATTTATTTGATATTGACATAGATGAAGAGCTTGGAATTGTAGATATAGATAGTAAAATAACAGAGATTAGGGCCATTTTTAATGGAATAATAAATAAATATGAAAATAGAACACTAAAGAGCAAAGAAATAGCAGATATTGAAATAGCAGTAAGAGAGGTTTATAAAGAAAAAGGAATAACAAAAGACAAAGAATCAATATATGAAAAACAGGGTGGAAAGCATGAAGGAGTAATAACACTTTCAAATGTAAAAAAGAAAATGCCTACACTAACAGATTTACATAGAGTTATAAAAGAAAAGATAAAAAATAATGAATTAGCAAGTACCATTTCTAACTTTTTAAAAGGTAATACACTTGGAATATTTGATTGTCAAAGTACACTAAAAATAAACGATCAGATAATATGCTTTGATATATCAGAAATAAAAGACGAAATAATGAGATACTATGTATGTTTAGTTTTAACAACTTGGATAACCAATAAATATATGGCGACTAAAGAGAGGAATAAAAGATATGTAGTAGTTGATGAGGCTTGGAATTTATTTAAAAATCAAGAAACATCAGATTTTTTAGAAAATTTAGCAAGAAGGGCAAGAAAGAAAAAGGTTGCAATGATACTTGCAACACAGAATTTAGCAGAGCTAAGACAAAATAGGCAAGCAGAGAGCATAATAAATTGTTGTGATACTATAATACTACTAAAACAAGCAGTAGGTAGTATTGATGAGATAATGAAGTTTTTTAAATTGCCTTCTGGAGTCAAAGAAATACTAACAAAAGCAAGAGCAGGAGAATGTGTAATAGTAAGAGCAGGAGATGTAAGAGCAATAAAAATAGATATGACAAAATATGAAAGTGAATTTATTACAACGTAAAGAAGGAGGCAGAAAGGATTTGAAAAGTAAAAAGATTCTAGTAAGTATTCTGTTAGTAATACTTATTTTTTTTAATCTCAAAAGTACAGTTAATGCAAGTATTTTTGATGATGATTGGCTTGGGGATAATAAAAAATCAGAGATAGAAACTACAATAGACAAAGATGATGGAGGACTTTTTGAAAAAATAATTGCAAAAATGATACGGAGGAATAGCAGAAACAGTATTTGATTTAACTACAAATCAAAAGTTTGGAGTACGGTTTCAAAAATTACGATGAGTTGATTTTTGGAAATAATCAAACAGATTTATCTCCATTTACAAAGGATTCGTGGAACTTAGTGAATAAATGGTATTGGACTATTGCGGGAATAGTTGGAGGACCACTTTTAATTGCTATTGTAATTTTAGCTTGGAAAATGATAGGAGCAGGAATAAGTCCGGATAAGCGAAATGAAGTAAAAGATAATCTTATGCGTTTGTTTTTTGGAGTTTCTTCAATAGCGGTAGCACCTATATTTGTTAAGTTTATGCTACTTTTAAATAATAGCCTTGTTACAATGCTAGTATCAAAAGCACATGGAAGTTTAGATGATTTGCTTGGAAATTCACTATTAACTAGCATTAACACAGAAAATGCAATAGCAACAGCAATAGTAATAGCTTTATTTGCTTATTTATTTGTTAAAATAAACATAAAATTTATCATAAGACAATTTACACTAATAGTGTTTACAATATTTACGCCAATAGTTGCAGTATTCTGGATTATAAATAAACGAACAATAGCATCAAGTATATGGTTTCGGACAAATAATAATAAACTCATTTATGCAATTTGTATATGCCTTTTTGTTTTTGATATATTTGACTTTCCTACCTTCCAATGCTGGATGGGCGATAAGTCTTTTATGGGGAATGATGATATTGCCTCTAGGAGATGCACTTCAAAATACAATGCAAAATCTTGTATCACGAGTTGCAGGAGTAAACAATGAAGAACTTGCAAACAGAGGAATAGGAATGCGGTGCAGCTATGGGATATACAGTAAAATCTATTGCTTACCAATTTAATGGAAATAGTGCTGAAGAAAATGGAACAAAACCTAGTATATTATCAAGAGTAATAAATAAGGTAAATAATACAGAAAGTGAACAGGCGAAAAGTAAAAGCTATGAAAGTTATTCTCAAAATATAATGGAAGACAAAAATAATATTTCAATAACAAAGCCAATAAATCAAGCCGAAAATACCACAAATAATACAAACAACGTAAATAATATAGTTACAAACGAGATAAAAGAGCAAAACAAAGTAAGTGGGGCAAGAAAAGCGTTTAATGTAGGAAAAGAGTTTATGAATCTTGGTATGTATATGGCAGAGCGGAAGAAATTTCAAAAGTAATAAGCAAGATACGACGCAAAGACGAAATTATAATAGACCAAACATAAATAATACAAGAAAAGAAGATAAAAGCGAGGTAAATAATAGAATTAGATTTTTGGAAGAAGATGATTCAAGTGATTAGAGATATAGCAAAGTATAGGATAAAAAAGAAAGCTATAAAAATAGCACTTTTTCTAGTAAAACCTTTCATAATGCCGATTATTTTAATACTTATTTTGATAATGCTTATATCTTGTGTAACTGATATATTATATATTGCGTTTAATAATGACGATAAAATAGATATGAAGCAAGAACTTGCCTATTACAACACTACATATGACGAAAAAAATGATAAACAGGAAGTAAAAGGCTTTTTTTCAAGTGTATTTGATTTTGTAAATAAAGTATTTGCTGGTGGTGGAATGTCTAAAGAAACAGATTGGCCTGTAGAACGGACATTATAAAATTAGTAGCAAATTTGGAAATAGAGATGCACCAACTGAACGGAGCAGCTACAATGCACAATGGAATTGATATACCAGCACCTGAACGGAACAAGACTTGTATCAATTATGGATGGCGAAGTAGTTTCTTGCCGGTTGGGGAGGCTCTGGAGGATACACGATAACAATAAAAAGTTTAGATGGAATTTATAGGTATTCATATTGTCATTGCTCACCAGAATTTATTGTAGCAATAGGACAAAAAGTAAAAAAAGGCGAGATTATAGGCAAGGTAGGACCTAAAAATGTATATGGGATAACTAATAACCCATATAAAGATAAAGACGGAAATCCAACAAATGGATCTACAACAGGTTGTCACTGTCATTTTACGATAAGAAAAAATGGAGAATTAATCAATCCAGAAGAAATATTACAGAAAGGAGAAATAGCTTAAATGGTAGTAATATATACAGGAATAGAAGAAATAGACAAAGAACTTCAAAAGATAATTAAGGATTCAATAGTAGCACATTATAGTGAATATTTGGTTGAAAATAATACTTTTGAAGGACAAACAGCTATTATATCACCTAAAGCAATAGGAGATAATTTAGAAAATTTGCATGAATTTCTATATACGCTAAAAAAAATGAACATAAGAGTTATCTTATTACTAAAAAATCAAAAGCAAGAAGAAATAAAAATAGCATTAGGATTAGGAATTTATGACATAATATATGGAAACTTCTATCCAAGTCAAATAAAAGAGATTCTAAAGAAACCAAGAGAGTTTAAAGATATAGCAGACTTATATAGAAAGATATTTAATATTAAAGTAAAGAAAAGACAAAGAATTAAGGAAAATAGACTTAATTCTTATTTTAGTAGAAAATAAAAATAATATAAAGTAGCGAAAGGGGTGATGCAGATGTAGAATAGTAGAGAGGAGGCATACACAAATGAAAACAAAAATTGCACTAATTGTTATAATCATATTTACAGCTATATTAACAATATCGTCATACATACTGCTTAAAGATTTTTTAGAGTATAATGAAAGCGAAAAAGTTAATATGGAACTTATAGAAAATGTGATAACAGAAGAGAGTAAAGAAGAAAAGATAACAATAAATTGGAAAGAATTAGAAAATATTAATAAAGATATTGTAGGCTGGATAAAGATTCAAGATACAAAAATAGATTATCCAATTCTACAAGATAATGATAAATTAAAGTATTTGAAATGTTCAGTTGATGGAAAACGTAATAACAATGGCTGTATATTTACAATAAACCATAATCCATTTGTGGACGATATAACTACAATATATCGGACATAACATGAAAAGTGGACTTATGTTTTCAAATTTAAGTAAATATATGAATGAAAAGTTTTTAAGAGAACATTCTACTTTTAATATATATACGAAGAATCAAAACTATATAGCAAAAGTTTTTAGCATTTATTCAATAGGAATAGATACAGAAGAAAAAAATATTAAGTGCTTAAGTTTTGATGAAGAAATAGAATATTATAAAAATTCAAGTAAATATTTTATAGACAATATAGGTGAAATCAAAAAAATAGTAAAATTATCGACTTGTTCATATCTAAATAATCATACAACGCCAACGAATCAGCGATATTTTTTAGTGGCATCATTGGAAAACATAGACTAAATGTGCAAAAAAGCCCTAAATTTACATAGTTTTAGATATGTAAAATAGAAAAATTTTTTTGAAGTTATCAAAAGCCAAAAAAGTATGCTATAATATACCTTAAATAGAAAAACGAAAGGGTGATTGATATGAAGAAAAAATTTTTAATAGGTTTTATAATTTTATTAGTTTGTTTGTTACTTTTTGGTACATCTGCTGCTTTAGTTATACATAGCGGAAATAAAGAACTTGCAAAAAAAGAAGATAATACTAATTTGGTAGAAAGTGAAAATATAGAGAATCTTAATAATGAGAGTAGAGCAGAAGATGATAGAGTTCAAGAAGTAGAAGAAAGAACAGAAGAAAAACATGAGGAGGAAGTAGTAACTACTAATGAAAATAGAACGAATATAGATAATAAATCTACTACGCCATTAAAAAAAGATACTCAAGAGAAAGTAACTACAACAACAAATGATGAAAAAAAAGAGACAACAAAAACCAAAGAGAATCCACAAAAAACAAATAATACACAAGTAGAGCAACCTGCATCTAAAGAAACGAATGCATCACAAAATAAAGAATTAGAAGAAATAAAAGAGAAACTATCGTGCACGGATGGTAAACATTATATGGATGTAGGAAATTCAGGCAAATGGTTTGATACTGAAGCTGAAGCTGTTGCGTATTATAAATCAATTATAAAAACGTGGGGGGAAAAATGGGAAAACTTTGAAATAGATGATGAAACATATAATAAAAATTGCCCTTATCGTTATGAAGTTTGGAGTTGTTTTTGTGGAAAGTGGACTATAAACTTTTATTATAGATAAGAAAAATTGAATAAATTAAAATTTTAGCCCAAGTATGAAAATATCACATACTTGGGCTATTTTTTTGCCCAAAAACAAGGAGGAAAAGAAATATGTTTAAAATGATAAAGAAAACAAAGAAGATATTTGCAATTCTAATTTTATTTCTAACATTATTTGGAATTGCGAGGCCTTGCCTAGCTGCAAACCAAATTATAAGTGGCGAAGGTAATGAAAATTTCATTGCCAGGCAATACGCAACTAGATATAAAACGACGGATAGTGCAAACAATGGAGAAAATGGAATAATAGCAAGAAGATTACTTATGAAAAACGCAGGATGGAACTTTAGTGCAGGAGACCGGAATATTAGTATTTTGTGCACAGAATCGGTGTACACTTCAAAACACGGAGAAACTTATGAAGGCAACTATTATGTACCAACTAATTCCGATATAAGAAAAGCAGCAAAAGTAGCGTACTGTGCTTGGTATCAGGATATGGGAACTTATGGATGCGATGGAAATTTTGCAGATCCAAGCTCACTAAAAAGATACGCATTCGCCCAACAGATGGTGTGGGAGTGTCTTGGACAAAGTAGTGCTACCTTTGTAGATTCTTCAGTTCAAAATGAATATGTTACATTTAGAAACGAAACAAACAATAAAATAGCAAAGATGGGACAAAGAGCAAGTTTTGACGGAAGTACAATAACTATAAGACAAGGCGAAGTAACAACAGCTACGGATACTAATGATGTTTTAAAGGATTACGAAAGTATTGATGTTACAGAAAGTGGAGTACATATTAGACACAATAAGGGCGATAACTTTATGACATTTAGTGTAAATGATGATTGCAATATTGAAACTTTAAGGATATCAGATAGTAAATTTCAAGAATGGGGATTAATTAAGTCAGGAACACAAGACAAAAGAACCACAGTATATATTTCTTTTGAAAATGATGTGCAGGACCAACTATTTGCAATGGACTACAATGATCCTGTAACACTTTCACTTAGTTTAGCAATAGAAGCAAAAGGAAGATTAGAATTAATAAAAACTAATGATAATAGAGATTTAATTGATGGTTCTACATTTAGAGTAACAGGACCAAATAACTATAATGAGAGAGTAACAGTAACAGGAGGAAAAATTGTAATTGAGGATCTAATCAAAGGAATTTATACCATAACAGAAGAAAGCACAAAAGATTCTTACTTATTAAACACAGAAACATATACTGTAGAAATAAAGCCAAATCAAACTACAACAAAAACTATAGTAAATAAAGAACCAACACGGAACTATAACTGTAGAAAAACGAAATATGAATGGAGATAAACTTGGCGCAGGATTTGTTTTTAAAATAACAGCAGCAGAGGATATTTATAACGCAGAAAGAACAGTAAAACATTATAGTAAAGGAGATATTGTTGGTAGAATAACAACAGCAAACTCAGGTGTGGCAACAAAAACAGGTCTCCCAATGCGGAAGTTATTTAGTAAATGAAGAAAGTGTTATTTCGGGCTATTTACTAAATACAGAAACAAAAACAGTAACACTTAGGTACAAAGACCAAGTAACACCTATAATATATTCAAGTCTAACTGTTTCTAATGATGAGCCGACTCGGAAGTTTAGAGATTACTAAGGATGACCTAGTTACAGGAAATAATGAAAGAGTAGACGGAAGTTATGAGCATGGAGATGCATCAATCGCAGGAACTGAATATACACTTGTTGCAAATGAAAGAATAACAAATGTAGCTGGTACAGTTACATATTTTGAAAAAAATGATTTACTTGCAACATATACATTTAATAAAGAAGGTGTTGCAGAAATAAAAATAGTAAATACACAAACTCCAGCTGAATTAAAAGTAAATGGTGTAAAACTAGAGGGAATCCCTATGGGTTCTTTTGCACTAAAAGAAACTAAAACAGCAGAACGGTTACATTACAGATAAAACAACACATATATATACTTTTACATATAAAGATATGTACACAGACGTAATAAGTAAAAAAGAGATAGTTCATAACGATGTAAAAAGAGAACCATTCGAGGTAATAAAGGTGTCAACAGACACAAATGATACAGCAGTTCTTCTTGAAAATGTAGAATTTACTGTTATATTGAAAAGGTACGTCGATTTCTATGGAAGTTTTGAAGAAGCACTAAAACATACGGATGAGTACGCAGATGATGAGTATTATGTCATGACAACAGATTCAAAAGGCTACTGTGTTACTAAGCCTTTAGCTTATGGAACATATATTCGGAAGTGAAACTTTTTGCCCATATGAAGGTGTTAATAAAGTCAAAAATTTTGAAGTTACACTTACAGAAAATTCTACAATTCCTGTACAACATTGGAAAGTAGAAAATGATACACCTTTCAGAGCTTATTTAAAACTTATAAAACAAGATTTAAAAACAGGAGAAAATGTTACTTATTCAAAAGCAACATTTAAACTAGAAAAATTAAATGAAGAATCAGGAGAATGGGAAAAGGTACAATGTAAAGTAGGAAAAGATTACTATGATACATGGTCAACCGATAAATATGGAATAGCTTATACTGAAACAAAGCTCCCATATCGGCACATTTAGATTGTCTGAATTGGTGATTCCTGAGGGATTCTTAGAATTAGAAGAAGATATTATTTTTAAGGTATCTGCAAGTAACAAAAGTTGTGAATACGATGCCGATGGAGATGCTTGGATTACTGTAATAGTAAGAAATGAGCAACCTGTTGCTAACTTATATATAAATAAAAAGGTAGAAGAAAAAGAGCTAGATAGCAATATTACATATTTAGCTGAAGATATTGATTATTCTAAAATTAAATACAAAGTAACAGCAGCTGAAAATATAATTAACTACATAGATGGTTCTTATTATTATGAAAAAGGTCAAGAAGTTGGAATATATCCACTAAAAGAGGATGGTACATTAATGATAGAATTACCTATGCGGAAAGTTCGAAGTTCAAGAAGTATCGACTTTGGATGGATATGTACTAGATAATACAGTATATACAGCTAATTTTGAAAAAGAAAATAATACTAAAAAAGTATATGAATATACATTAGATTTACAAAATTTAATGACTACAATAGAATTTTCTAAAGTAGATATAGAAGGCAATTACATTGAAGGATGTACTTTAGAATTGTATAAAGTAGAGGACAATGAAACTTTAACAATGATAGATACTTGGAAAACAACAAAAGAAACTCATATTGTAAAAGGAATAAAAGTTGGTACAAAACTTGTTTTAAAGGAAAAACATTCTGCAAAGGAATTTGTTATATCAAAAGATATTAACTGTGATGTAAAAGATACAACAGAAGTACAAAAAATTAAAATGATAGACAAACAAATAGAAATAAGCAAAGTTGATATTGCAGGTGAAGAAATAGAAGGAGCAAAACTTCAAGTGAAGTCTAAAAATGGTGAAATAATAGAAAGTTGGATATCAAGCAAGGAGCCTAAAAAAATTAGTTCGCTTGTAGAAGGAGAAACATATATTTTACACGAGGAACTTGCAGTAGGTAATTATGTCAAAGCGACAGATATTGAATTTACAGTTACAACAGATAAGAATACACAAAAAGTAGAAATGATAGACAAGTTAGTTCAAATTAAAAAGACTGATTTAGTTACAGGAGATGAAATAGATGGGGCAGAGCTAATTGTAACCGATGAAAATGGAGAAATTATTGACCAATGGATATCTAGTAGTGAAGAACCACACTTTGTAGTTGGCTTGGAAGAAAACAAACGCTATGTATTGACAGAGAGGACATGTCCTTATCGGCTACGAACAAGCAGAAAGCATTACTTTTGAAGTTACCTCAGATAAAGAAACACAGCTTATAGAGATGAAAGATAAACCTATTTTAAAGACAGTAAAATTAATAAAAGCAGATGAAGATACAAAAGAACTAATAAGAGCAGATTTTGAGTTTAATATGTATGAAGATCCAGAGTGTAATAAATTAATAGAAAAAGTTATGTCAGATAAAGAAAATGCAACAATTACATTTAAAGACCTAAGATATGGAATCTACTACATCAGAGAACGGAAAAGCACCTAAACGGATATCAATTATCAGATAAAATAATTAAAGTAGAAATAAATGATGAAGGTGTGTTTATAGATGGTGAGTTGATAGAAGAAAATGATTCTGTATATGAATTTACATTCTATAATAAACAAATACCAAAGATACAAACAGGTACTGAACTAAACAGAACATTACTAATGGTAAGTGCAATTATTTCACTATTAGGAATTGGAACAGGTATAGTTGTACTAAAGAAGAAAAAACAAGAAAATAACTAAATAACCGTAAAGTAGAGTAGTATTCGTATTACTCTACTTTAAAAATTTTAAAATTATAGGAGGAAAAAATTATGTTAAATATAACAGAAGTAAGAATCAAAAAAATTAATAAAGGAGATTTATTAGCAGCAGCAAGTATATGTATAGATAATTGTTTTATAATAAGAGAGATTAAATTATTAGATGGAAAAAATGGAAGATATATAAGTATGCCAAAGAGAAGAATAAAAAATAAGAACTTTGTACAAGATTCGGCATATCCAATAAATAATGAAACAAGATTACAAATACTAGAGTCAGTGTCAAATAAATATGATGAAATAGTAGAAGAATAAAATTTTAGAAGATGTAAAGGTGCAATAGCTTTTACATATTCTTTTAAATATAAAATCTCGAAATATATAGAAAATTGTAATCAGGTATGATACAATAAGCATAACTCAAAATAGTAATTTATCGTTAGGATTAGCATATAAGAAAATATTTTTTTCAAAAACTGTAACGAAAATAAGATTAAATAGTCTTATTATAAGATAAAATATTAAAAAATTGCAACATTTGGCAAAATATGTTATAATAAATGTAAGTTAATAATGAGATTAACAAAAGAAAAGGGGGACTTGCTATGAAAAATAAGAAAGGTTTAAAAATATTTTTAATTATTATAGCATTAGTTGTAGTTATTTTAGCAATACACTTAATAAGAAACTTTATGATTATTAACAAAATCAATGAGAAACAAGAAGAATTATCAAAATCTAATAATTATTTCTATACTATTGAAAATAATGCAGGAACTACAACGGAAGTTTATTATAAAGATGGAATAAGTAAGACTATTATAAAAACAAAAGATACTACAATGATAACTTGGTATGATGAAAAGACAAGGGAAACAATTACTTATTGGCCACAAACAATGAAAGCAAGTGTTGGAACAGGTTTTGGAATAGTTCAACTGCAAACATTGAATACAGGAAATAATTTTATACTAGCATTGCTTTCTAATATATCTTCAGATGAAGTAAATGGAGAAAAGTGTTATGTTGTAAAATTGAGTGGAGAAACAACATATATTAGTGAAGAAAGAGGAGTAACATTAAAAAGAGTAGGAGCAAAAGTAGTACAGAATGGAATAGAAACTGAATCAGTAGTAGAATATAAAGAGTGGAAAATTAATGAATTAACAGATGAAGAAATGAGCAAACCTGATTTAACAGGATATGAAGTATCAAAGAGTGCAACAGGGTATGACTATCAGTATTAGTATATGTTACAAAATAGCATTTTCCAAAAATGGTAAGTGCTATTTTTGTTGTATCTATTATAGATTAGTGATATACTTATATATGAATATAAAAATAAAAGGAGATTTCCTATGATAAAACTAAAGAATGTATCAAAGTTTTATTACAACAAAGGGATTATTGGAACAGGATTTACGAAAGTAAATTTAGAATTTAAAATTGGAGAATTTGTCGCAATTACAGGAGAGTCTGGAAGTGGTAAAAGTACACTTTTAAATGTTATATCAGGATTAGACAGCTATGAAGAAGGCGAAATGTACATAGAAGGAAAAGAAACAAGCCATTACACAGAAAAAGAATTTGAAGAATATAGAAGAAAATACATAGCAAATATATTTCAAAACTTTAATTTAATAAATAGTTATACAGTTTATCAAAATGTAGAACTCATTTTACTATTAAATGGATATAAGAAAAGTCAAGTTAAAGATAAAATACTAAAAATAATAGATCAAGTAGGACTAACAGAATTTAAGAATACAAAAGTATCAAAGCTATCAGGAGGACAAAAGCAGCGTGTCGCAATAGCAAGGGCAATGGTAAAAGATACTCCAATAATTGTTGCAGATGAACCAACACGGAAACTTAGACACAGAATCAGCAAAAGATGTAATAGAAATACTTAGAAAAGTCGCAAAAGATAAGTTAGTAATAATCGTAACACATAATTTAGAGCAAATAGAAGAATATGCAACAAGAATTATTAAAATGTATGATGGTAGAGTAGTAGAAGATAAAGAAATAAAACAAGTAGATAAGAGCATAAATGCAATGCCAAGTGAATTTAAGAAAATAACATTACTTAATAAGTATAGACTAGGAGCAAGAAACACATTTAATATATTGTCAAAATTCTTGTTACTATTTTTTGTATTCTTCTTTATAACGTCAGCAGTTTATACTGAATATGCAAGTTTTAAATTATATGAAGATATATCAAAAGATACAGTTAATTCTGCAATAGGGTTTAATGATCTTTCAGAAGAAAGAATAATAGTAAATAAACAAGATAGGACATATTTTACAGATGCAGACTATGAAAAGATAAATGAAATTTCTAATATAGAAAAAATTATAAAAGATGATGTGTTTATAGACACAACATTTTCTTTAGAATCAATGCAAAATTCAATGTTTGTTAGTGGTGAGATTCGAGATATAAAGAATTTTGAAGGTAGACTAGATATAGGAAGAATGCCAGAGAATGATAATGAAGTTGTAATTATCTCAAACAGAAAAAGTTTTTATATAACAGATAGGTTAGATGAATTATTAAGAACTAAATTTAATTTGAGAGAGTTAGGAGATAAGCAATTCACAATAGTAGGAATAAAATTAAAAGAGAAAAACGATAACGATTATTATTATCCAATTTATGTATCAGAAAATGTAATTTCTACTTTAAGGGCCACAGCCAATAAGCAAATGAGCAATGTAAAAATATTATTTAATAATAAATATGAACAAGCAAATGTAACAAGTGGATATAGCTCAATGTATAATATATTACCAAGCAAAAATGTAGAAAAAGGACAGGCTATTGTTTTTGATAATATGAAATACCAATTATCAAAAGGTAGTATAAAAAATAAAGACTTAAATATATATGTAAACAATATTTATTATAATGATGAACTTAATTTAAAAATAAGTAATACATATACAAAATCAAATTTTAAAAGAATGACAGGATATGATGACTATGATAATAACCAAACAAGCATATTTATAAATGAAGAAGAATACAACTCGCTATATGATAAACCATCATATCAATCTAGTGTATATGTAAAAGATGTAGATGATATAGAAAATACAATGAATGAATTAAAAAGTTTAGGATTAGAGCCAAAGAAAGTTACAGATTTTGTTGTGAATAATTGGGAATTACAACAGCAATTTATAAAAATTGCAAAAGTTATTGTTACAATTATAGTAGTATTTGTATTATTCTTTATATCATATTTCATAATTAGAATTATACTAAAATCAAGGAATATATATTATACAACTTTAAGAATACTTGGAGCTACATCTAAAAGTATAAAGAAAATATTAGATATAGAGTTGTTTATCAATGCTAGTTTAGCATACAGTGGAGTTTTAATATTTTTATATTTTGTAAAGAATGAAATTATAAATTTTGAATATATAGCAAGGCTTACAGATTATGTAGGATTTTTTGAATATGCTACATTATATTTAACCTTAATTATTATGTCGAAGTTAATTTCAAGGAGATTCTCTAAGAAGTTATTTAAGAAAACTGTTATAACGACATATAATGAGGAGGTGTAGTATATATGATAAAATTAGAAAGAATCAATAAATACTTTAATAGACACAGAAAAAATGAAATACATATAATAAATGATACATCACTCGAATTTGAGAATACAGGACTAATTGCAATACTTCGGAGAATCAGGAAGTGGAAAAACCACCCTTTTAAATGCAATAGGAGGACTTGATAAAGTAAATAGTGGAAATATATACATAAATGGAAAGAAGATAACAAGAAGATTAGCATATACAGTAGATAAAGTAAGAAACTTAAATATTGGTTATATATTTCAAGATTATAAGTTGATAGACAATATAAGTGTATTTGAAAATGTTGCAATGTCTCTAAAGATGATAGGTATAAAAGATAAAGAAGAAATTAAACAAAAGGTAGAATATGTACTAAGTATTGTAAAAATGGATAGATATAAAAACAGACCAGCAGGAATGTTATCAGGAGGAGAAAGGCAAAGAGTCGCAATAGCAAGAGCAATCGTAAAAAATCCTAATATTATAATAGCAGATGAACCAACAGGAAATTTAGACAGTAAAAATTCACTAGAAGTAATGAACATTATAAAAGCTATATCAAAAGATAAGTTAGTTATTTTAGTAACGCATGAAACAGACTTAGCTGATTTTTATGCTTCAAGAATCATAAAGATTAAGGATGGAAAAATCGAAAAGGACTATGTAAACGATAGCGATGGAACATTAGATTATAGAGTAGATAATAAAATATACTTAAAGGATCTGGAGAATATTCAAAAAATAAATTACAAAAAGTTAAATATGAATATTTATTCAGATGATGAAGCAGCAGGAGAAGTAAATATAGTAATTAAAAATGGCAATATATACATAAAAACAAATAGGCACAAAGTAGAAGTTCTTGATGAAAATTCTAATATAGAATTTGTAAATAGTCATTACAAAAAAGTAAATAAACAAGAGAGTCAGGAATATAAGTATGATTTAAGTAAAATAAGTAATCAAGATAAAAAAATAAAATATGCTTCAGTAAATGGATTTTTGAAGTCAATTTTAAATGGAATCAAGAAAATAGCTGATTATACTATATTAAAAAAGATATTGTTACTCGGATTTTTCGCATCAAGTATGTTTATTGTATATGCAGTATGTAATATTACAGGAATAAAAAATATTGAAGAGACTGATTTTATCACAATGAATAAAAACTATTTGCAAGTAGAAATGGAAAGTACAAGTGTAGATAAATTCCTTGAATATGAGGAATTAGCTTGCATAGATTACATTATACCAGGAGACAGTATGGTAAGCTTTAAAATGAAATTTGATAAATACTATCAAACAGCAAGAAATACAGTAGAAATCACAGGATCGTTAGTAAGTGATGATAAGATAAGTCAAGAAAATTTAATACAAGGGAGAATGCCAGAAAATGAATATGAAATTGTAGTTGATAAAAAAGTAATAGACAATGCAATTAATGGAGAAGGAATAGGAAGGTATATGGGAGTAAAAGATATTAGCGAACTTTTAAATAAAAATGTATCAATAGACAATATGAAAGATTTTACAATAGTAGGTATTGCCAATGAATTTACTCCAACAATTTATGCAAAGAAAAGTATATTTGTAAATCTGCTAAATAGTTCACAAACAAGAGGAAATACATTCTTCTCTATGGATGTATCACAAGAAAATACAGATGGGGAAATATTAGACTATAATTTATATTTAGATGATATTACACTTACCAAAGGAAGAATGCCAGAAGCAGATTATGAAGTTATTGTAAATAAAGTAAATCAGGATCAAATGAAATTAAATAAAACAATAAAAACAAAGATAAATGGGAAAGAACTTAAAGTAGTAGGCTATTATGAAAGCAAAACTAATAAACAAAGCTATTTAGTAAACACAAATACTGTAAAATATAATGTTATTACTAATAAGAATGGTATGATAATATACCCTAATAATGAAACTGAAGCTATCCAAATATTAAGGAATCAAGAAAAGTTGAATTTGTTTAATAGATATGAAAGAGATAAGGAAAATTATATAGATAAAAAACAGGAGAGTATTACAAGTACAGTGATTTTTGCAGGTACGATTCTTGCAATATCATTAATAGAAATTTATCTAATGACGAGAGCCTCATTCCTATCAAGAATAAAGGAGATTGGAGTGCTTAGAGCTATTGGAGTAAAAAAACTAGATATTTATAAAATGTTTTTAGGAGAAATTTTAGCAATTACTACATTAGCAGGGATGCCAGGTGTAATTCTTATGACATATATATTAAAAGCTATAACAAAGGTATCGTATATGTCAAAAATGTATATTGTAAGTTTAAGTACAGTTGGTACAGCCATTTTAATAATATATGGATTTAATATAATTGTAGGGCTATTACCACTATTTAAAGTATTAAGAAAAACACCTGCTAGAATACTTGCAAGACATGATGTAGATTAAAAAAATATCATAGTTGGAGTAATAATGGATAATAAAGAAGATCGGAAGAAAATTGAAGAATACATAGATAACAGAAACGCAGAAATGTTGTCAAAATATAAAATTGATATTAACCAAGACGTAGGAAAAAGAATAGAACGAAGTAAGAAAAATAAAAAAATCATCAAAAGAATAATTATAATAGCAATTATTATACTAATTTATAATGTGATATATAGTATATATAATATTTGGGCTTCAAGAGCAAGAAGAGAGAGGCTACAATCATTTTTAGGAATTGTTACAGAGACAGAAGAAAAAATAAATATATTTGGAAATGGTTGTTACAGTTATAAAATTATTGATATTCCAGATACTGAAATACATGTAGAGTTCGATATATTTAGGGATATTTTTATTGAAGATAGTGATGAGAGGCTTTGCAAATATTATTTTGAAAAATGGGAAGATAACGGAAAAGAAAAATTTACAATAAGTGAAAGTTATGATGATTGCAAAGGATTCTTATATAAAAAGAAGAAGTGGATTTTGAATTACCAAATGTATATAGAAGTAAATACTTATGAAGAAGCAATAGAGGCGATAGATACAATTATAAGGTTTAAAGAATATGCAGGAGATAAGGTATATTTTGGCAACAATGTTTATATTAAAGCAAATGAACATATAATCATACCACAGGTTATAAGTTCGCAAAGTGCTGATTCAATAAGAGAATATATGCAAGAAGAATGTTTAAAGATATTTCAAAATGAATCGTAACAACAACTTACAATAAGTAGGGCAGGTAATTAAGTTGAAAATTACTTGTTTCTTATGGTATAATCAAAACAGAAAATAGTCATTTATTGTTAGAAACGGAGGAATAAGTATATGAAATTTGGACCAGACCCCAATAGCAAATTTCCAAATCCTGATATTAAAGAAATTTGTTTTATAAAAAATGTAATAACAAGACCTAATATTATAGTTGGAGATTACACTTATTATGATGACAAAAATGGAGCTGATAAATTTGAAGAACACGTAACACACCATTACGAATTTATTGGAGACAAGCTAATTATAGGTAAGTTTTGTCAAATAGCTTCTGGAGTTGAGTTTATAATGAATGGTGCTAACCACTGTATGAATAGAATAACAACATATCCATTTAATATAATGAAAAATGGCTGGGAAAAGACTACTCCTACAATGGAAGATTTACCATTAAAAGGGGATACTGTAATAGGAAATGATGTATGGATTGGTCAGAATGTAACAGTAATGCCGGGAGTTCATATAGGAAATGGTGCAATAATTGGTGCAAATTCAGTTGTTACAAGAGATATTCCATCATACTATATCGCAGCTCGGAAATCCTTGCACTATTGTTAAGGAAAGATTTAATGATGAATTTGCTGAATATTTAGAACAAATACAATGGTGGAATTGGGATGCTGAAAAGATATTCAATAATTTAGAAATATTATGCAGTAACGATATACGAAGAATTAAAGAAATACAATAATAGCGATAAATTAATCAATATGATTCTATAAGAAGATACAAGAGCTAAAAACTTTTGTATCTTCTATTTTTTTAACAAAGGAGGAACAAAATATGCAAAAAGAAATTCTAACAGAGTTAGAAGATTTAAGAGATGAAACAGAGTTTATATTAAATAATAAAGAAATAGTTGAAAATAAACACTTTGAAAACTATTTAAGAAGTTTAGAAAGGATAAGATATAACATATTTAATAAAATCAGCTCTAACGAGAAATATGAAGCAAATAAGTATAACCAAATTGAATATGTGAATAAAAATTATAATGCAACATTGGAAAATGATGTACTGAAGATACAAATTCCAGAGGTATTACCAAAATTCAAAAATATTAATGGTTATGCGTATAAAAACATAATGCTTAATGTGAGAGATAGCACAAAAAAATATCAAGGTTTATTTGGCAACGAATTAGTATTTGTTTTTATAAAAATAGTAGAGAATCAAAAGAATAATGATATAGATAATAAGTTTGTAAAACCTATTGTAGATCGGACTTGTATTATCAAAGGTGATAGAAGATGACAACATAAGCAATATGTTTTATGGAGTTTTAGGCAAAACAGAAAAAAAGAAAAAGCCATATACAGAAGTTTATGTTTTTCGAGCTAAAGAAATATTAGAGTGGATACAAAAGATAACTCAAACGGATATGCTAAAAGTGTCCGAATAGGTACTTTTTTTGAATTTTTGAAGCGGATATTTTAGATATATTCAAAAAACTCAAAAATAAAGCAAAACTAAAAATTAAATTGTGTCAAGGTCAAAGGGGGTAAAACAGTGTAAGGGGTACAAGAGAAAAAAAGAGTGTGTATAATGTCATTGATGCAGGAAAGGAGCAAAGGTGAGATTAACACGGTAAAGATATAGAGGTACTAACATTCTTAGGAAAGTATAAGCTAATGTTTGGAGTAGACTGTAAGAGAATATATAAGGCAAAGGATTATCATAGGAAAAGGCTTAAGGTATTAGAAAAAGAAAGATATATAAGAAGAGTAAACAAGCTATATATTAAGCTAGATGATAAAGGGACAAAACTTGTAAGGAAGTTTGGATATGATTACAGCTTTCAATGTAGAAGCAAAGAATATATGGAAAGAATGAGAGAAATAGCAAAAATAGCAGGAATTACAATAGATAGTGATATTGATTTTATAGCAAGTTGGAATCTTAAGGAAAGTAATGAACTTACAAATAGAGGAAGAAAATACTTAGGCAAAATGATATACCAGGAGAAAGAAACTTATATATACTATATTGCAAAAGATAAACAAATAGGATATATAACACAAGTAATAAATGACATACAGAAGATGACAGCAGATAAAAATGTAATAATCTTTATGGAAAATTTAGAACTATTGAGTAAAAATCAAAAATATGTGTTTGGAAAGGAATCAACAGTTGTAATAAAATATACAAATAGAAATTTGCAAATTCTAAAAGAGCTTATAAACTTAGAAATCTATGAAACAATAAAGAAAATTTATGATAACAGAGAAATACTATTATCAAATTGGGGAAAAGCAAATTATATGACAGAAGATAAAGATTATATTATTTTAATGCCATTTATAGATACAGAAAAATTACATGAATTAAATGTATTTTTTAATAAAAAGACAAATGAAGATAAGAAAATAAACATTATAACACTATCAGAAAATACAGAGAAGATAAGAGAAATATTAATAAAAGACGTAAAGTTTATTGAATTAGATAATTGGTTAGGGGGCATATTTGATGAAAGATAAAAAAAGCAAAATAGCTTTATTTTTTTTGCTATCGTATATTGTCTTAGTACCAATTATAAATGGTTTTTTGAAACTGTTAGAAAAGAGCTTTGGAACAAACTTAAATACAATAGATATAAACATATTTAATTTGTTTACGGTTGTATTTAGAAATGGAATCATATTAATTAGTTGGCTAATAATAAATGTAGTTATTATACTAATTGTAAAGAATCTAATAATAACAAAAGAAAATGCAAAAATAGAGGTAGAGGGAATAAATTTTAAAGAAAAAGACCGGAACCTTTGGAACAGCAAATTGGGCTACTAAAAAAGAAATACAAGAATATTTAAGTATAGGAAAAAGAGATGGAATAATACTTGGAGAAACAGAAGATGGAGAAGTTATCACCCTACCAATAAATACATATTTGAATAAAAATATTGCTGTATTTGGCTCTAGTGGAAGCGGAAAGTCAAGAGGCTTTGCGATACCTAATTGTATTGAACTAGTACAAGAAAAATTACAAAAAGCAGTTGAAATAAATATGAGCTTAGTTGTTACTGATCCAAAACGGAGAACTTTATAGAAAACTAGCAAAATATCTTGAAAGTAAGGACTATGATGTAAAAGTATTCAATTTAGTAAATCCAAATTTTTCACATGGTACAAGATTCATTAAATTTGTTGAGGACGAAACTGATGCTCAAATATTTTCTCAAATAGTTATTGAAGGTACGCAGCTAAATAGAAAAGCGAGCGGAGATGAGTTTTGGAACAGAGGAGAACAAAATTTACTAAAAGCATTACTGTTGTACGTAATTAACTATGAAACAGAGAAAAACAAAAATATGGGTTTTATCTATGATATTCTGGCAAGTGGAAACATAAATAAAATCGATAGGATATTTGAAAACACAGATGGTCCTACAAGATTAAGCTATAACATATATGCGCAGGCAACAGACATAGTAAAACAAAGTGTGGTTACAGGTCTTGCAACAAGATTACAGATATTTCAAACTGATAAAATAAGAAATATTACGAATAAGGATGAAATAAAATTTGAAAATATAGGAAATAAAAAATCTTGCGTATTTGTAGTTACAAGTGATACGAATAGTGCATTTGATTTCTTATCTACATTATTTTTCTCATTTCTATTTATAAAACTAATAAAACAAGCAGATGAAAACTCAGAAGGTAGATTAAAAGTTGAAACTGTATTTATGTTAGACGAGTTTACAAATATTCGGAAGAATAGTAGATTTCGAAAAAAAACTAGCGACAACAAGAAGCAGAGGAATCAATATATTTATGATATTTCAAAATATAGCACAACTAAAAAACAGATATGATAATGATGTTTGGCAAGAGATTCTAGGTAATGCAGATACAAAAATATGTATGCGGTTGCCGGAGATATGCTAACAGCCGAATACATAACTAAATTATTAGGAGTTGCAACAGTAAAAACAAATTCAATAAGAAAAATAGCTCGGTTTTGATGGCAAATTTACTTATGGTATGGAAAACATAGGAACAAGTGTAAGAAACCTAATGAACTCAGATGAATTAATAAAATTAGACAACAATATAGAAATTATAATAGAGAGAGGTAGAAAACCTATTAAATGTAAAAAATATGATTATTCAAAACATGAAGAAGCTCACAAATTAGAAGATATAACAATAGAGGAGCAAAGAAAACGATTCAAAGAAAATTTAGGAATAGAAAATACACAAAAGAAGATGCAAGAAGAAAAGAAAAAATACAGTTTTAAAGATTTTTAAAAGTTATAAGACATTACTTATAGCTTTATTTTTTTAGAAAAGAAGGTGAAAATTATGACAGAGGAATTACAAGAAAAAATAATATGGCAAAATGTTAATTCTTCTAAAGAAAAAGGAAAAATTTTAACAGGAAAAATAGTTGCAATAGAAGTAGAAAAAATGAGGGAAGATGAAATTGTTTGTGCTATTGTAGATTTTAAAGGTATAAAAGTGTTAGTACCAGCTACAGAAATGATAGTAGGCGGCAAAAATGAAAAGAACGTAATTAGAAATATGATGGGAGCAGAGATAAAATTTATTGTAATGGAAACGGATGAAGAAACATCGAAAGCGGTAGGCTCAAGAATAAAAGCAATGCAGCGACTAAAAGAAATCAATTTAAAAAAATTACAAGTAGGGGATAAAATATACGGAAAAGTTATAGGAGTTTGGAAAAAGTATATAAGGTTAGAATGTGTGGGTATAGATTTTTTAATTGATGCAAAAGATTTGCAATATGGGTATATTGAAGATGTTTCTAAAATTTATAAAATAAACGAACCAATAAAAATAGTAATTAAAGAAATATCTGAAGAAAATCAAAACATGAAAATATCTGTAAAAGAATTATTAGAAGATCCATTTAAAAATATTAGAGCAAATTTTACAGAAAAAGGCGAATATTTAGCAAGTATTACAGGTTATACCAAAAACGGAATATTTGCAAATATCGCACAAGGTGTAGATACAGTATGCACACTTCCTACTTGGCTTGATAGGCCACCACTACCGAAAGAAAAAGTAATAGTTAAGATTTATAAAATACTTCCTGAAAAAAGGAAAATTTATAGTTCTATAATTAAAGTAATTGGAAGTGATGTTAATGACTGAGAAACAAAAAGAAATAGCAAAATTAATTTGGGATTTTGGAGCATTAAGGGAAGAACATATTTTAAAACTATGTAAATGCACTGAAAATGATATAAATTGTGTTATTGCAAGCAAGGCAATATCAAAAGAAAAAAATACTAACATATTGAAATATCAAGGAAAAGAAGTAAATAACAGAATCATAGTAGCATTCGATGTAGTTATGAACTATTTAGACAGAAATGCAGTAGTAAAAAAGGCAAAACATCCTGCAAATGTAACAATGAAAACAGATTTTTATACCTATGATATAATAGCGATAAAAGAAGCAGAAATAGAACCATTGTTTGAAAATATTGATAAAGTATCGAAAAGTGAAAGAGTTATAATAATTATAGAAACAAAAAAATATATTTCAAAAGAAATACATACAAAGAGACCTTGCTGCATCTGCGTTTATCCATCACTTGATATAGCAGAGATAGTAAATAAATGAGAATAATTTAATAGAAAAATGTAGACTTTTATCAAAAAATAGTATAGAATACAATATGAAAGTGAGATTTGCAGATGTGTTAGTTGCCTCTTAACCTCGATTACTTATCGAGAGAAGGGGGGCGGTTGGATGATGAGAGTTTTAACATTCCTATTTTTAGGATTTAGTATATCAGTAATCATTAACTTAACCTTGTTGTGTATTATATACATAATGTGGACGAGTAAACAATAAAAAACGACGGCACATTTGCTTTGCAGAGCGTGTGCCGTCTTATCTAATATTTCGGCAACCACATATCTGTGGTCTTGCTTTCTAAATATATTATACACTAGAATCTATAGAAAAGTCAACAAAAATTAAAAAATACAATAGGAACAAAAAAATTGTGAACTTATTAGATACAAATATAGAGGGAAAAGTTTTAATGAAATAGGAGCAAAATAATGGCATTAACAGTAGAATTTATAGATAATGAACTAAATAAAAAGCTAGCTGCAAATGATAAATTAATAGTATATACATATTTTGAACTAAGAGTAAAGTTAAACTTGTCTAAACTAGAAGCTAGTAGATTTTTAGAATTAACTAGAATCAAACTTGAAAATATAGGTTATAGAGTTTATATGACAGGAGAAACATATATATTTGAGAATCATGCTAAAGTAGTACAAGAAAACGAGCTATTAGTAGCAATAAAGAATGCATAGGAGGAAGAAAAATGGAGATAGAATTTAACGAAAAAGAAATGGAATTATTGACAAAGGCAGGAGTAAAAATTGAAGAAAAAGGTTATACAAAAGAGGATTTAAAAAGAGCAGAATCAAGTATAGAAGAATTTATAATGATTCATAGTACCAAAGAAATCGGAAAAATTAGCAAAGAGTATAATGGTATTTTAAACAAAATAATACAATATGAATAAAATATATAATAAATAACCAATAAAGCAAATTAGAGAAGCTTTATTGGTTAATCATTTATTTCAACATCATTAAATAATTGATCATCAAAAAAGTCTTTTAAAGTAATGCCAAGAGATTGACAAATTAAAGTAATAGTTTCAATTTTTATAGAGCAACTTTCATTTCTTAAAAATCTATTTATGGTAGAACGATTTATACCAGCAGCCAGTGCAAGCTTATTACCATTCATATTATTAAGTTCCATTAAATTTATAATTTTTAATTTGATAGCTTCGGATAAATACATATTTTTTACTCCAATTAATTTAAAACTACATATAATATAGCAAAAAAAATAAAAGAAGATGGAGAACGAACGCAACATTTTTTGGGGAAAACTATTGAAAAACGAATAAGATAATGCTAGAATAAATAATAAAAGGAGAGTTAAAGTTACATATCATCATCAATTTCTTTAAAAATTTCGTCATTAAAAAATTCTTGCAAATTAGTATTTAATCCTAGACATAGTTGAACAAGTGTTGTAAGTTTAATAACATTTGATTTTCTAGTACCGAAAAGAGCATTCAAAGTAGACTTTGGGATACCTGTTGCTTTATACAAATCCCAAAGTGAAGTTAAATTATTTAGTTTCATATAATATTTTACTCTTTTATAAATTGCATCTGATAATTTCAAAATACTTCTCCTTAGTAGAAAAAAGTTAATTTAAAAGTAGTATAACAATTTTTTTTAAAATTATAGGCTACTTGAATAGTCTATAATTTTATAGAAATATTAAAAAAATGTTGAAATAAAAGGAAAATTAGGAGGAATAAAACAAATGAAAAGAAGTACAGGAATAAAAAGAAGAATTGACAATCTGGGAAGAATCGTAATCCCAATGGAAATTAGAAATGATTTAGATATAGAGGAAGGTGATTTATTAGAAATCTTTATAGATAAACAAGCAATTATATTACAAAAAGATAATGCCAAATGTGTATTTTGTAGTCAAGATAAAGATTTAATTGACTATAAGGAACAGAAAATATGCAGTAAATGTTTAGAAGAATTGAGGGGAGAGATATAATGGAAAATTTGAAAAATAAAGAACAAAATGAATTGAGAGAAGATATTATAATAATACGAAAAAAGAATAAAATAAGGAGAGGAATAATATGGGGAATTTGTTTATTCACTGTTGTAGTAGTTTCACTAGCAATTTCTTTGAGGTTATATAGTAATTCGTATGGAATGGGTACACTAATGCTATTTGGAGATTTAAGGAAACCTGGAATTTATAAACATGAATACATTTATACAATGGTACAATTTGCTGATTTAATGATAATGTTTTTTGTTAATTTAATAGGACATATTATTGAATGGATTCAATGGAAAAGGCAAAATATACATTTCTATGGAATAACAAACATAACGCTTTGTTTTACAATGATAATAATAGAATCGTTTAAGTATGGATTTGAATATCTTTTTGCTTATCCAGAACTAAAGGAAATATTAGTACCAATAACAATTTTCATAGCATGTACAACTGCAATAAATATATTTGGATATATTTTTATGATAATAAAAAGACATAGAGAATCCAAACAATAGAAAAGTATTTTATAATGAAAACAAGTGATTATCTGTATTGAAAATTGCTTGTTTTTATGTTATTATAGTGAAGTACAAATAGTAAGTTGTCGCTGAGATGTTATTTAAGTTTTTGGCTTCTGTAATCAGTTTATCAAAATCAGAAATATGATTTTTATCTTGTATAACTCTATACTTTTTATACTCATCTAAAGCCAATTTTAAATATAATATAATATAATATATGAAAAATAATTGTCACTTTTTGTCGATAAAAATCATCATACAATATATAAAAAGAAAAATATATATTAGGAGATGAAGCAAAAGATGACAATTATAATAGAAGTATTAATTACAGTAATAGTAGCACTATTATTTACAAAAATATGTAAAGGTAAAAAATTTAAAAAGCCTATTGTATTTTTAATAGCACTAGAATTTTTATTATTTATAAGTATTCCTACTACATTTGCATTAGCAAATCCAAGATTAGAAATCCAAGATGTAGTAGAAATAGAGGTAAACAGCAATAAACAAATAGAAATACCTAAAACAAGTTATCTATTTCATGATGTTTCTAAGAATGTAAAAATGATAGGTGAAATAGATTATAATACAGTAGGAGATTATGATATTGAATATGAAGTACCAATGCTTTTTGGTAAGTATTATGAAAAACATACTATAAGAGTAGTAGATAAAACTTCCCCTGAGATTGTATTAGAAGGAGAAGAAATTATAAATTTGTCTTATACCAAAGAATATGAAGAAATAGGAGTTACTGCAACTGATAATTGTGATGGAGATATTACAGATAAAATTAATATAGAAAGAAAAGATGTAAGTGAAAATCAAATCGAAATAAAATATACAGTTTCTGATAGTGCAGGAAATTTAAGCACGAAAACAAGAACAGTAAATTTTATTGACGATATTGCACCTGTTCTTACATTAAACGGAAAAGAAAAAATTTCTGTAATAAGAGGGAATAGCTATAAAGAACAAGGAGCAAAGGCAGTAGATGAAAAAGATGGAGATTTAACAGAAAAAATACAAAAAGAAGGAAATGTAGATACTTCTAAAAATGGTACTTATACCATAACCTATAAAGTTTCTGATTCTAAAGGTAATGAAGCTATTAAGAAAAGAACGGTTTCAGTTATAAGTAAGCCTGTTCAAGCTAAATCAGGAGAAAATGGGCAGAAAGGCGTAATATATCTAACTTTTGATGATGGACCTTCTACAAATATAACTCCTAAAATACTAGATATATTAAAGAAAAAGAATGTAAAAGCGACATTTTTTATATTAAACTATGATGGAGCAAAAGAAGAAATAGTAAAAAGAGAAGTAAATGAAGGGCATACAGTTGCAATTCACGGATATTCACATAATTATAAGGAAATATATAAATCAGAAGAAACCTATATGCAAAATATAAGAAAACTGCAAGATAAAATAAAAAAAACTACTGGTTATAATACTATAATAACTAGATTTCCGGGTGGAAGTTCTAATACTGTAAGTAGATATAATCCAGGCATAATGTCAAGATTAACGAAAACAGTTCTTGATAACGGATATAAATATTTTGATTGGAATGTATCATCTGGAGATGCAGGAGAAGCTAAAAGCTCATATGATGTTTATGACAATGTAATTAGTAATTTAAGCAAATCTAGAAGTAATGTAGTGCTAATGCATGATTTTAATGGAAATACTAAAACATTAAATGCTTTAGAGGATATTATTGATTATGGAATTAGTAATGGATATACTTTTAGTAAAATTACAGAGAGTACAGCTATGGTAACTCACTCAGTAAATAATTAAATATATATAATTAGTGCAAAATCATATAGCATTAAAATAGTATATACAAAAGTATTTTAGTAATGTTATAATATATCTCAAAGAAGGAGGCTCATACTAATGATAGATACTAAAATTTGGTTTTGCGATAATATAAAAAAATTAGAAAATGGAATGTATAGACTTTCATATAGTATATTAAGAAATGAAGCAGATGTAGAAGATGCAGTACAAGAAACAATTTGTAGAGCATATAAAGAATTAGATAATCTAAAAGACAAGCGAAAATTTAAGCCTTGGATTTATAGAATATTGAAGAATACATCAGTTGAAATATTAAATGGCAAGAAACATTGCTTGAATATAGAAGAGGAAAACTTACAAGCAGATAAAACAGATGTTGATACAAATTTGACTATTTGGAACGCAGTACAAAAGTTAGATAATCCATATAGAACAGCAATAACATTATTTTATTATGAAGATTTATCAATAAAAGAAATAAGTACAATAACTGGAAGTAAGGTTGATGCTATAAAAAAACAATTATCAAGAGGAAGAGAAAAGATAAAGGAGATTATAAAAATATGAAACTTTTTCAAGATAGGAAGATAAAAAAAGCAGTAAAATGTGAAAATGTAAAAGCTCCAGATAATTTTAGTAAAATTATTGATGAAACTTTAAACAGATTAGAAGATACTCATAGGGAATTTAATAAGAAACCAACATTTAGAATTACATTTAAATTTGCATCAGCAATGATAGTTTTAGTATTACTAATATTACCTAATATTAGTAATGATATTTCGTATGCTATGCAAGGAATACCAGTAGTTGGTAATATAGTAAAAGTTATTACTATAAGAAGATATTTTGACAAAGAAGGAAATAGTGAATTAGATATAGAAATTCCTGTATTAGAGAACGAAGATAAAACAAGTCAAATCGTAAATGATGATGTAAATAAACTTACTCAAAGGATAATAGATATGTATAATGAAGAAAAAGATCCAGAAAATCATCTTTCAGTTAAGTTGGAATCAGAAGTGCTAGAAAATAGTGAAAATTGGTTTACTTTAAAATTAGCACTATCAGAAGTTAGAGCTGGAAGCAATATACGATATAAAATTTATCATATTGACAAGAGAAAAGATAAAATAATAATATTTGAAGATTTATTTACAAGTGATGATTTTAAAGAATGCATAAGTAATGAGATAAAAAGACAAATGATTTCTAGGATGAAAGAAGATAAAAATGTAGTATATTGGGTTGATAATGAGATAGCAGATTTTAATTTTAAAACAATAGAAAAAAATCAAGAATTTTATTTTTCAAAAGATGGAAATATAGTAATAGTATTTGATAAATACGAAGTAGCACCAGGTGCAATGGGGGCACCAGAATTTGAAATAGACAAGGAAATTTATAAAGAGTTTTTGAAAGAAGAATATAAGTAAAAGTGAGGAGAAATTTGTAGAGTCAGATAAAACTATAACATCAAATAATGGTAAGTAATAAAAGAAATATGTAAGTTCTATAAATTACAATAAGTAGGGCAGATGATTAGTTGAAAATCATTTGCCCTTTATGATATAATTTGAATACGAGACAGTAAATTACTTATATGGTTAAGTTATAAAGTGAAAGGTCGAATTGGTGGAAAAAATGGATAAAAATAAGAAAATACTTGTTGGAATTTTAATTGTAGCATTGATTATAGTTATTGGAGTAGTTGCTACATATATTTTAATTGAAAGGAATGTTACAAATAGAGCAAATCTTAATTTTAAAACTGAAAATATTAGTTCAGATCCTGTTGACACTAGAACTAATGAAAATAATGAACATTCATTTTTCGGTAAAGTTATTGAATCTAATTCTTCATATATTATAGTTGAGCCAAATGAGAATGAAGAAATAAGAAAATCATCAGATAGAATTTCTATTGGATTAGGTGAATTTAATGATGCAATTTATAAGGTTGGAACAAATGTAAAAATAACTTATGATGGTACTATAATGGAAAGTTATCCAGCACAAGTAAGAGCGATAAAAATTGAATTAAAATCAGCAGAAGAATTTAATCTTGTATTTTATCAAAAAACTATGATAAGCCCAAATCAAAAAGAAACAATAATTAGTAAAGGGGAGATTGCAAATATAGATTATAATGTGTATGCTTTTGAAGGTCATGTTGCCATAAATCTAAATAGTGATAGTTCAAATTTAACAGAAAGCAGCCTTTCTTTAAGAGAAGCATTATTACAAAATAAGATAACAATGGAAGAAATAATGGCAAAAGCAAATAAAGATTTCCCAAATGCTACATCTTATGATGATGGTGGAAGCATAGAATATCATTATGAAAATTACACAATTATAAAATGCCATACCTTAGATGGAAATAGAGATGTATATATAGGAACTAAAGATTTGAAACTAAAGGATATTAATATAAATAGTAATGATATAAACAATAATACAGAAAATTCTACTTTTACAAAAACATATAATATATTAAATGTAGCTGATAGTAATGATGAAAATTATATATATTTAACAATTAGGCAATTTCAAGAAGAGGAAATAAAAACAGTAAAGGTACAAAAGAGTTTAGCAAATAATATTGAGATTAGCAAAGATTATGAATTTACTTTTAGATATACAGATAAAAAAGTTGAAGAAAATATAGAATCAATATTTACAAATACTACACTTGTTTCAATAAAGAAAACAGATAAGCAAGGATTAGAGCAAATTCAAGATTCAATTAGATGATAATGCTTATAGGTTATATTTGTTAGGATTAAAATTAAGTAAATCATACAATATCGAAAAACAGCAATAAATAATTGACAAACAGAAATAATAATGATAAAATACTTTCATAATATAAAATTATGGAGGTATTTTTATATATGCAGATAACAGGAAATAAAGGACTAGGTAGAAATTTAAAAGTATTATTGCAAATATGTTTTTATGGTGGAATTATTTTGTTAATAGTATTACCACTTATACTACATTTATTGGGATTCCACTTAAATGCTACAGCTTTTGTGATATATCCAAATGGTATAGTGTTACTTGCAATTACACATAAATTTATCAAATTGTTCGATAGCTTAAAAGAAAACAAACCATTTTGTGAGGAGAATGTAAAAATACTAAAATCAACAGGAATAATTTCACTTGTAGGGGCTGCTCTTTGGCTAATAGACTTATTATTTGAAATCATTTTAGTTAAATCTTTTGACTTAGAGGTTATTGTAGTTTTAGGTTTCTTATTTATATTATTTATTGGTGTTTCAATCGCTTTGTATATTTTATCAGAACTATTTAGAGAAGCAACAGAATATAAAAAAGAAAATGAGCTTACAATTTAAGGAGTGATAAAAACATGATAATAGTAAACTTAGATGTAATGATGGCGAAACGAAAGATAAATTCGATAGAACTTGCTGAAAAGTTAGGAATTACACCTTCAAATTTATCTGTCTTAAAAACTAATAAAGGAAAAGCAATTAGATTTTCAACACTAAACAAAATATGCGAAGTTTTAGAATGCACACCTGGAGATATATTAGAATATAGAAGGTAAGAAATATGGATAGAATGAAAAAAGTTTTAAGTAAAATAAATAAAAAAATGCTGCTTTATTTATTAGACTTAATGATAGTATTTTTTATAATTAGCTTATTACTCAATATATTTAATTTGGCATTTAGAAATTGGGTATATATAGTTATTGGTGTTATAGTAATGCTTGGGATATTGATTAAAGTAGTACAAAAATTTATAAAGCTACCAACTGATGTAAAAGGTACAATAGGTATATGTATTGGTATTTTAATATTTTTAGGTGTAATATTTTCAAGAATAACATTAATGTTTTTATTTGTAATATTGTTAGGACTATCAAATGTTGTTCCAAGTGCAGAACATGTAGTCGAAAGAGAAGGACAGAAATATGTTGCTCAAGTACATAGTGGATTTTTAAATACAGACGTTACTTATTATAAATATATTAATTTCCTTATTAGAGGTAATAAAGAAGTAGATACTGAATATTACAATGGTTCTTATGATCCAATAAAGAGTAAATTAGATAGGGAAAAAGAAAACAGTAATATTGAAACAAAAAATCAAGATGAAAATAATGATACTAATGAAAAATTGGAAAATAAGACAGAGCAAGAAAAGATAAAACAAGAAGAAATAGTCATTTTTACACAAAAAATAAATGAAAGCATATCTATGAGAGTGATAGATATGGGTAATATTTTAGGACAGAGAAGATGTATAAAGATACAAAAAACAATGGATAATGGCAAAACATGGGATGATACTCTAAAAAATGCAGATGGAATGATTACAGTAAACGATGGAGCAAAAGTTAACTTTATAAATGAGAAAGTTCGGATTTATTGATAATTTAAGTCCAATTATACGAGGAGAAAAACAAGATGGTTTGTTAGTCACAGTAAATGGTGGAGAAAGTTTTGAGAGTGTAAATATAATATTTCCATTAGATATAAAAGATACATTATTTTATGTAGATGAAAGACCAAAATTAGTAAATGGAAGATTAGAAATGAAACTGTTTGCACCTGAAAGAACAGGAAGTAAAGTAGGCATATATTATAAATTTGCAAGTATAGATAATGGACTTAATTGGATGATAATAGAATGAAAGATATAGGAAAGGAAAGTATATAGATGTTAAATAAAAAAGTAAAAAGTATTGCAATAGGAATAGGTATATTAGGCATAATAACAATTTCTTTTGTCTTAAGTATGACTGTATTAAAGAAAGTAGACAATAATAAAACGAAAGAAAAGCCTGATACACAAGAGGAAATAGCAAATAATAAAAACGAAGAAAAAGTATTAAATATTAGTCAAACAAATTATAAAATTTCAGAGTATTTTCCAAAGAATATTAGTAAAATAGTTTTAACTAATTATTTGTCAGATGCCTCAAATCCAACTACTTACACAATAGAAGAATATAACAAAATGAAAGAATTTACAGACTTATTCTTTCAGACAAATTGGAAAGATGACACAACGCATTATGACGAAGAATGGCTTTCAAGTGATGAAGCACAGGCATATTTTAACAGAAAACCAAATTGGAAAATAGACTTCATAGGAGATACAGAGATAACTTTTAATATGATGGGGTTATCAGGAGAAAATGAAGCAACAGTAGTAATAGATAATGGAGTAGATAAGGAACAATATATAATTTTTGAAAGAGTTTATCGTAAGATTTTAGCATTTACTAATACAAGATATTATCTGCATAGAAGTGATTTGAAAATTCCAGATAGAGACTTACGTTATATTGCACAGACAGAAGCGTTTAAAGGATTAACAGATGAAAGAAAAGAATATATAAAAGAAAATTTTGGATATGCACATCAAAGATTAGAGAACCAATTATTAGGAGCTGTAAATGTATTAAAAGATAAGAATAGTCCATATTGGGAGAGCTACACAAAGGCAGGAAGTTATCAAATAATAGATGGAGATGGCACATTTTGGGAGAGTGATGGTGGTTTTTCAAAAATACTAGAAAACATACAAAATTATGCAAATGAACTCCAAAATGAGATAGCAAAAAATGATTTAGAAAATGCTTGTAAATTATTAAAAGAGGGAATAGATAGTCGTGATATAGGAAAATTTTTTGAAGCACACGAGATAATTCACGATTATGATTATTGGATATTTAGTGTAGAACCATCATTTGTTACTTTTGCACCTGCTGACTGGGAAGGTACTCATACATATTTTGGAAAAGCAACTATTATGGAACAATAAAATAAAAAACAAATTTATAAAGGAGAAAAATTTGAAGAAAAAAATATGTGGTCTAATAATTTTGTTTATAGTATCATTTATAGCATTTTTTGTTTCACTTGGAATCGCATTTCAAGAGCAGACATATTTGGATATAACTGAAGAAAATAAGCAAAGTATATATGATATTTTAAATGGAGATGTAGATAATATAGATACAATTAAAAGAATATCAGTAGGAAGTGGATTTCATAGTGGGGAGTTATGCTTATATTATACAAATGGAAATCAAGAAATACTACATCCAAGAAGTGTGGCAGGGATTGATGATATTCACAAACTCGTCGAAGAAAATGGATATGATTATGAAAATATTTTAAAGCCGATTGTATATATTTCTCTCATTGTAATGTCCTCAATATTTGTTTATGTAGTATATTGTATTATTAAGTTTATTAAAAAGGTTATAAGTAAGTATAATTAGAAGATGAAATTATAGTTAATAGCAAAAGATTATTATATATTAGCATTTCTCTATATTTTATAATATTTGTTTGAGTCTTATACGAGGGAGAATATAAATGAAAGAATCAGGAAAAATTTTATTAGGAATATTTATAATTATTTTTAGTATAATAATTGGATTCATTACAGAGCTTGTATATATTACAAAATTCAAAATTAAGGATATTGCAGAAATTGTAAATGAAGAAAGTCAATATAAAGTTATATTTCAAGAAGTTGGAGAACCAGGATTTCCATTTGGAAGTGCGAAAGTAAAAGTAACATTAGTTAATTCAAATAATAAAATAATAAGTTCATTTGATGCAGAGATAAGTAATGATGGTGCAAGTGCTAGAGAAGAAAATATAAATGTTAATTGGTATAAAGACTATGTAGAAATAGTTTTGAACAGTGGAGAACAGAAAGATGAGATTTATCAATTAGAGTATAAATAGAATTGACAATATATAGGGCATATAATAATTTGAAATTATATGTCTTTTATTATATAATCATAGCAGAAAACTATAGAGAGGATATTGTTTAATGAGAAATAAGATTAATTTTAGAATTATTGTTTCATGCTTTTTAGTATGTTCAGTTTTGATAATTGGCATAATATGCTTGTATTTTGGTATTAAAGATACATATAAATTGAATAAAATGACGAGAGAATATAGTACCATAAATGGATATTTTATAGACTATGATATATATAGCAAATCAAAAGATGGCACAACGTATAAACTAATTTATACATACGAAGTAGATGGAATAGAATATACTGTCGCAACTGATTATGGAGTACGGATATATTCCAGAGAAAAATAGCATTAGAGAAGTAAAATATAATCCTGCTGATCCAAGTGAAGCAATATTAGCTCGGAACAAATAGTAGTAATTTTCTTATCTATTTTGGTGCTTTTTTTCTACTCGGAGGAGGAGCTTTTATATTAGGAGCATTATACATTAAGGGAGTTTTTGATAAAGTAAAAATTAATGTAATGGGAATATATATTGGGAGTGTTTTTGCTATTGTTGGAATAGGTATCATTCTATTTCAAAATGGAACAACTCCATCCTTTACAGAAACAATAAAATCTATGGGCTTTTGGATATTCATACCAATTATATTTATAATAACAGGCATATTTGAAGTAATTAAATGTATAATAGAAGCACGAAAAGAAACAAAAATAGAAGATTAGAGGAATGTATGAAAAATGAGTTAGAAGAATTATTTAAAGAGATAAAACAAGGAAATAACCAAAGTTTGAAAGATTTATATGATAAATACAAGTCTTTAGTATATGGGGTAGCTTTTTCTATACTAAAAAACAAAGAAGATTCAGAAGATATAGTGCAAATTGTTTTCTTAAAAATATTTAGATTAGAAAAAGAAAAATTGCCAACTAAAAATGCAGCTACTTGGGCTTATTCAGTAACAAAAAATGAAACCCTGAATTTTCTAAAAAATAAAAAAGAAGAAATTAACCTAGAAGAAATATACTGTATAACAAGCGAGAATAAAGAATTAAACGAAATAATAGAAATAGATTCATATAATAGAATGATAGCAAAATTGCCTATAAAAGAGCAAGAAATAATATCATTAAAAATATTATCTGGATTATCTTTTAAAGAAATTTCAATGATATTAGGTATTCCAATAGGAACAGTACAATGGAGATATTATAAGGGAGTACATACTTTAAGATTACTACTTAGCAACCTATCTATGTTTATAATAATGGTGATGGCTTTTGTATTAAAAAAGCTACCTGTAAGGAAAAAGCAAAGCAATCAAGAAGAAATAAAAGAAGATACAATAGATGATTCAGCAGAAAGTAGACGAGAAGAAACATTAAAAAAAGATGAAACAAACATAACAGAAGACACTACAATTACTACAGATAGAATAGAAACTACAGAAACAGAATCAAATCCAAGAATGGATATAGTAGATATAGGAATATGCAGTATATCAACTATATTTTTAATTGCTACAATTATTTTTTTCATAATTTTTATAAAACACCAACAAAAAACAGGAAAAAAATTGTCTAAATAAAAGAAAGGTTAAAAAAGGTGGTACTTATGAAAAAATCAGAAAAAATAATGATAGGAGTTTTAGTATTAATCCTTCTAGTAATGGCAGCTATATTGTTTTTTACTAAAATAAAAGTTAGAAAACAAGACATTTGTATAGAAAGAGATAATCCAGCAAGTAGTAATGAAGTAAATAATTTAGAAAATAGTTCAAAGGAAGTAGGCAGAATTGTAAAAGTAAACGGGAAATTATATTATGATACAGGAAAATTTAGTGAAAATACACCACGTTGTGGGACAATGGATGGAAATATAACATCTACAGTAGCAGAGGGCAAAATTCCAACAGAAGATAATCAAGCGAACTTTGAAGGAGCTAAAGGTTACCAATATGCAAAAGAAAATACAATAGAAATACCAACAGATGAAGGATGGAGGATATTTGAATCAAAAGAATATTCATTTTGTGGAACAATAAAACAAGTAGAACAAAACTTATTCTTTGTAGAACCAGACGAAGGAGAAGAAATAAGAAAATCATCAGATAGGATAATGGTAGGAAAACTAAAACTTGATACAAATATAAAGTTTGAAGTAGGAGAAAGAGTAAAAATAATTTATGATGGATATGTAATGGAAACATACCCAGCACAAATCGAAGCTATAAGTTATGAATCATTAGATAAGTATAAAGAATATGACAAAGTTACGAATTTACATTCTAAAACAGCATCTACTGAAATTCTAATAAGATTTAATGGAATCTTATATGGTAAATCATTTTCAGTAATAGATTATGCAGGAGGCAGTGAGAAGATAGGAACGATTGATAAACTAATAGATTCAAAGTATGTACCAAAATTTGATGGAGAAACAAATAGCCAAGAAATATTAGGTGCAAGTGTTTTTGAAGCGAGTGAAAAAACTATTGTACTAAATTATAACAACACCTATGTATTATTTGAAAAAATATAGGGGGAAAGAGTATGATTTGGAATATCATTTTATTGGTAATATTTATAGTTTGGCTTGTAATGTATATCAAAAATAAAAAAGCAATAAGAGCATTACCATATTTACTTATGATTTTCATTACTCCTATATATAACATATTAGATCGGAAACATATTTGTAGATATATTTGGATGTGGTTGTGTAGGTATAACACAAACTAATATGCTTAATATAAACTTTAATGCAAATGATTTAAGATTAGTCGTTTATATGGTAATGGCTGTTTTGATAAGTATTTTAGGTATTGTTTTATCTAAAAAGTTTGAAAATAGGAAAAATAAGATTATATATGTTGTAGCTGTAGTGATATTTAATTTAATATTAGCACTTCAAATTTGTAGATTATATATGTGGGCATAAAATTTAGAAACAATTTAAGAAATTTGTGTTATAATCATCTTAAAAGATTATAATTTGCTAAGAATCTTGAAATTAAAATAGGAGATTTTATTTATGAAAAATAAAAGAAGAAGCATTGTTGCAGTAGTAAGTTTCGCTCTAGTAATTATTATAGTATTATGGATAAATGGTATAATTCCAAAACAAATAGCAAAAGTTTCTAGTACAGTTTATCTAAAAAAGAATTTTCCCAAAATGCAATTAGAGTATGTAAATATTGAGTGGGCATCATCATTTGGAGATTATATAATAACATTTAGAGATGAAAATAATGAATTACATAGTTTTTGTATAGGACCAAAATATTTCCCAATAAATTTAGGACAAGGAATGTTCGGCTTTGAAGAAGAATATAGAGAAAAATATAGTGAACAAAAGGAACGAGAAAGTCAAAAATATGTAGAATTAGAAAATATGCCTTTAGATTATAATTTTAGCCAGATGGTGGAAGATAAATGCTATATTGTAACTAATTCTAATACAGTATATCATATAGAAGAATTAGATAAATTTATAGAAAATGTAAAAAACAAAGTACCAGATGAAATAAGAATAGTGCAATATACAATAGAAGGACAGCCGATATTAACAAACTTAGAATACACAAATAATAAATTTATTTTAAAAGTTGATAATAGAAGGGATGGATATGCTTCTGAAGAAGATAGAAAAATAACAACAGAAGAATATGATGAGGCAAAATATGAATTAGTAAAAGGAAATACACCTAATGTTATAACAAATTTAAAAACATATTATTCGGTGGAATTAAAAGGAAAAGGAATAAGGCATACGATTTTAATATGTAGTTATGCAGAAATAAAGCAAACAACAGATTCAAAATTTAAAATACAATTCAATGCAGATTCAAAAGCAGAAGAAATAACAAAAATACTAGGAAAAGAAGAAACTGATAAATATGACTATGACATTTATTCTTACAAAGGAGCAGTAGATATAGTAATAGATGGAGAAAAAATGTCTCTAAGAGAAGCTTTAATAAATAACAAAATAACTGTAGATGAAATACTAGAAAAGGCCAATAAAGATGCAAGAGTAGATAATACAATATTTGGAGATGTATATTTAGATGGTGGAAGTAGCTTTTACATATATAATGATTATCAAATACTAAAATGTAATATCATATCAGCAGGAATTGGAAATGATGTATCATATATAAAAGATTTATATATAGGTGTTCCATCTATGTATATTGGAGATATAAAAGAAAAAAATTACAATTAGCCTGAAGATGATAGTTCAAGTAAGTATGAGTTTAAAAATAATAACGGACATAAAAAAGCAATAAAGCAGCTATGAGAGTAAGGCAAAAAAACTTTGACCGTTTATCTACCATTTTGAAAATGAATGTGCTACAATAAATATGTATTCAAAATAATGGCTATAAAGAAAAAGACTTTATAGTTATACCTGAAATATCAGGGGAAAGCTGACTTAATCAGCATTACTTTGCAAAAAAGCAAAGGTAAAGTAAGTAGCACTTTAAATAATGCCACTTATAGTTAAAACACAGCTATAGGGGGAATTGTGCGTAAAATTAAATAAACAAAGAAAAACAAGTAAAATTTGAAAAAAGTTCTACTTGTTATTTTTTTGTGTAAAAGAGGAAGGAGGATAGATTAATTGTTTTTGAATACGAAAATAAAGTATATAAAAAGGAGGAAAGTGCTTGAAAACATTTAATTACGAATCAAATTGTGTAAAATACAGAGGCTGCTATTTTGATGTAGGAGAATATAAAAATGGAAACGTAAGCCTATCTATTTATGGATATGTAGAAGATGAGAAGAATATATCTCATATTTCAAATGCAACAGTTAATGTGGATGAAAACTTAAGAAAAAACAATGTTGTTATTGATACTTATGCTAATACAAATCTAATAAGTTTTCTATTGGATCTAGGAATTGCTAAAGGCATTACTAAAAGAGTAAATGTAGAATCTTTAAGTTTACCTGTAATAGAGTTAGACCTAGACAAGCTATATGAATATTCATATAACTATGTAGATGAACAGGAGGGATTAAGGTATGCGAGTTAGCAAAGGTGCCTGTGAAGAAACAGCAAAAGATATAATTTGGTATTTTGAAGACTTGCTATGCAATAATGATGTAAAACTGAACAATCTAAATCCAAAAGAGAATAAGTTTAAAGACGAAACTTCATATATCAACGAAAAAGATTATGAAGAGCTAGTGAAAAAAATAACAAAGCAGCTAAAAGATTTTGCAGATTTTGTGGAAGAAAAATATGAAGAGGCTGCTTAAAAAATGGGAGGAAAATGTATATGGATATACAAAATTTAGTTAGAGATAGAATCATTCGGCAACATAAAAATAGGAACGAAAAATGCAAAAGGAATACCACAAAAGTTATCATATTTTCATGTAGAAGAAGATAAAGCAACGAAAGCGGAGATAGTGGATATTTTTAAACAATTATATCCAGGAGAACCAAAAAGTTTAAAAATAAGGTTTACATCTGAGAATCCATTTAGTTTTAGATTCAAAAGATATGTTAATGGAAAAGCAGTGTGTATAGGAAATGGCACAAAGGCAATAACAGCAGGAAAAGACAGCAAAAATAATAATACGCAAATAGAAGTAGACTGTAGCGAAGAATGTGAACATAGACTAAGTGGAAAATGCAAACTAAAAGGTAGTTTAAAATTTGAATTAGAAGGAATAAATGCAGGAGGTGTGTGGAATTTAAGTACAACAGGTGGTAGCTCATTATCTAATATAGCATCAGAAATTGTAAAATATAAAAAAGCAGGAATGAGCATTGTAGGAGTTCCTTTTGAACTTACACTTACAGAACAACAAAGCCTTGCTTATGGAACTTATTATAGTATTGATTTACATAGAACTGATATAAAACCAGAATTAGTAGGTAATATAAAACCACAACTACCAGCAGGAAATAGCAATATAGAAAATAATAAAGAAAATCCTAAAGCTACAGAAAAGAAAAGTGAAAAAAAGGAAACAGAAAAAGCAAAAATTGATAGTAAAAAAGAAGTAAAGCAAGAAACAGATAAAAATAAAGAAAAAGCTAATGAAAAGCAGGAAGTAGATAAAGCAGAATTAGACTTATCTAAGCAGTTTGCTGTTAAAGGGTTTATGCCTACATTAATCAATGGCAAGAAGTTTGATAAAGTTATTTTGCAAGATACAAATTGCCAAGATGTCGAATACATATTACATCCAAAAGCTAATCAAGAAATAATAAAATGTGGGGCAGGAACACTTATTGAAATCAAGGAAACAAGAAGGGAAATGGATAAAAATATACTTTGTAAATATGAAATTTTACAAGTTGTTGCTCCAGATGGAAGTATGACAGATTATAATACTGAGGAATTAAAAGAAGCAGTCTAATTAAGGCTTAAACTGCTTTTATTATAGTAAAAGAAAGGAATTTTGATATGTTTAAAATAATAAAAAAATCCCTAATCATCATGTTACTTATAATTATTAATACTATATCTTATGTTATTAAAATTATACACGACTTTTATGAAAAAAACAAGATAAAAATAAAAAAATATGTGGATAGTTTTTATTGTGTATTGCAAGAAGAACTAAACAAATAGAGGATAACATATGAGAAATAGATACAATTACAATGAATTAGTTAGAGTAAATGGTGAGGGAAAACAGTTCGGAAAAGTAGAAAACGCACTAGGATTCATTATAGAAAAAGATCAGTTTTTCGATGATTATTATATAGAGCTTATTTTTGGAAAAAAAGATTGGTTTCATGAATCATCAATAGAAAGAATATTAGGTGAAAAGAGAAATAAATCAGAAAAATATCAAGTAATGTTTTGTACAACAAATGAAGGGTATGAACTAATAAAAGCAAGAATAAAGGAAAGAGAACCGATAAGCAATAATAAATTTAAAAATATAGATATTCGTAGAAAATTTGATAAAGATTCAAAAACATATATAATCTTAGGTTGGAGATCTACGTTTTGGCCGACAAGTAATATGAGTGTAAAAATATTAGAAAAAACAATGCAAGACTTTAAAACTTTGAACATACCATTTCAATATATCTTAATGAATCAAAACATATTAACAGATATTAAAATTGAGCAGTTTTGTGAAATAGATATGAATGTAGATGTGTTTCTAATAGAGAGAAAAATAAAAGTAAAAAGTTTAAAATAAGCTACTTAGCACAAGTAGAGAAAGGATAAAATATGATAGCACAAAAAATACTAAAAGTAATGGAAAGCATAGGGCCAATAATAAAAGATAAAACAAACGTGGAAAAAGGTTTTGATTATGCTTCGATTGCAAGCATTATAATGAAAGCGAGAGAAGCTATGATTAATGAAAAGGTAATTATGATTCCATTAGACTTAAAACAAGTTACAGCTAGAGGAAATGATGTAATAATTAATATGACATATAGGTTTTATGATGCTGAGCCAAATGAAAAAGGAATTTGTGATTATTTAGATGTTAACGTACCAGGAGAGGGTGCCGATAAAGAAGGATGGGCAGTATATAAAGCACTCTCAGGGGCATACAAATATGCAATAACCCAGACATTTGCAATACCTACACTTGACGATGCAGAAAAAAGCAAATTTATAGCTGAAAGTCAAGAAGAACAGATAAATGTCAATGATAATGCTACAGCTGCTACAATAGCCACAAATACACTAGATGAAAATAGCATAGAAGAAAAGCTTGGAGAAACATCAATAGATGACTTCGATAAAATATTTGACCTTGAAAAAGCAGGGTAGAAAGGATATTTATATGTATATAAAAAGTATTAATAATGTAGAGCGGATATAAAGATTTACCAGATGGATTTAGTGTAGAGTTTGACGAAGATATGACATATATAATAGGTGCAAATTTCCAAAGAAAAAGTACAGTTGGAAGTCTTTTTAATTGGTGTCTAACAGGTACAAGTCTATATGGCAATGAAAGAGAAGATGTTGCAAATGACAAGAAAAAAACAGCTAATGTTATTGTAGACATTACCTTTGTAGATAATTATGGAATAGAGCATAGACTTGTTAGAAACAAAGGAAAACAAATGAATTTATTACTTGATGGAAAAGAAATTAAACAGGATATATTGTCAAATTTTTATCACGACAAAGATATTTTTTTAGTTTCGCATAATCCATATTATTTCCCATCATTAGAACCTAAAATACAAAAAGAACTTGTAAGAAAAATAATACCTGCAATTTCAAAAGAAGATAGCTTTGAACTTTTGACAGAAGATGAACAAAAGATAATAGGAAAACCTATAGAATTGTTAGGCAGTTATATTGATAAAAGAAATGAAGCGATAAACGAATTACAAAAGGAATACGATGAAAGTGTAGGAAGAATGCAAGCATATAGAAATATCGCGCTAGGTAATATACAAGAAAGAATGTACTTTGATAAAGCAGATGAGCTAGAGGAATTGCAAAAACAATATGAAACTATAGTAACAAGTTTAGGAGATTCTAACTTTGAAGATCTAAAACATAGTATTGATAGAATTGACAAAAAAATCGCTGATATAGTAGAAGATAAGTTAAAAGATATAAGACAAACTTACGATAAAGAAAGCGAGAAACTAAAAAATGTAGAACTAGAAAATGCCATTTGTCCTACTTGCAGACAAGAACTAAAGGATGACGAAAGAAAAGAACATCTAAGAAAAACATATACTAATACACTTAACAGCTTACAAGAAAATTCAAACAAATTAAAGGAAGAATTTATAACTTTGCAAAATGAAAAGAAGAACAAACAAGAACTTCTAAATAAACTAAAAGCAATGGATATACAGAGATTACAAGAAGAAAAGGAAATTACAAAATCTAAAATAGAAGTATTAGAGCAAGAGAAAAATAGTATTATGTTATACAATAAAGAAGTAGAAATGCAAGAAAAACAGATAAGAGAGGCAAAGTATAACATAGAGATACAAGAAAAAGCGATGCAAGAGATACTAAATGACCTTGAACTTGAGAAAAAGCAAAAGATGATAGCAAATAAGTTAAAAAGACTTGTCATTGAAGAACAAAAGGCGAAGATAAATAAGTATTTAGATAAGGTAGATTTGCAGTTTTGCAGAGAAAATAAGACAAACGATAAAATTACAGAGTGCTGTGATATTTATTATGAAGGCAGAGAATACAAAAAATTATCTAAGTCACAACAAGCAAGAGCCTGTTTAGAAATATCTAACTTATTTAATAATTTATCTGGAATAAAAGCACCTATCTTTTTAGACGATTCAGAGAGCATAACAGATATACAAGAATTAGCGAAAACTCAAATGGTAGTATCTTTAGTTATAAAGTATAATCCACTTGAAATTTTATATGACTATACTGATGTGCTAGATAGAAAGAAGAAATCACTTGAAAGAGAAATTGCAGAAAAAAGCAATTTTGTAATAGCACAAGCAGCGTAAATTTTAGTTATCAAAACTGATAGCTTTATTTTTTATAGGAGGAAATAATAAATGAAAGATTATGAAACTGTAATACTAATGAAACCTAACTTAAGCAAAAGTAAAATGGAAAATATTATAACAAGAGTAGAAAACAAAATAAGGAAATTTGGAAATATAACTAGAAAGCAAGACTTAGGAGAGAAAAAACTTGCTTATAAAATAAAAGAAAATGACAAAGGATACTATATAGTATATCAATTTAAGGCAAAATCAAGAGCAAGGAAGAGTCTTGAGAGCTTTTATAAGACTATAGACGAAATCATAAGATACATAATTATTGACAAGGAGGAAGAATAAATGAATAATGTATGTTTAATAGGAAGACTTACAAAAGATGTAGAAGTAAGATATACTCAGGCTAATAATACACTCGTTGCTAATTTTACTTTAGCTGTAAATAGAAGTTTTGTAAAAGAAACAGATGAAGTAAAAGCTGATTTTATTCCAATAATAGCGTGGAAAGCTACAGGAGAATTTTGCTCTAAATATTTCAAAAAAGGCCAGCAAGTTGGCGTTGTTGGTAGAATACAAACTAGAAATTGGGAAGACGAACAAGGGCAAAAACATTATGCAACAGAAGTAATAGCAGAAAGGGTATATTTTGCTGACAGTAAAAAAGATGACTTTGCAAGTACATATGGAGATGTATTTGGAAGTAGCAGCACAAACAACACAGGCTCTGAATTTGAACTTGCAAGTGATGAATTACCTTTTTGAGTAAAAAATTGATAAAAGTGTAAAAGTGGATTGAAATATATCCACTTTTTATATAAAAAATAAATCTAGTCAAAATAATGTGAAATGAAAGTATTAAATGGAGGAATTAAGATGTACGAAGTTTTTTGTGGTAGTGCAAAAGCAATGCTGAAGATAATGGAAATAGGAGCTAAAGGTTTGAATCCTAAAACCAGGAAATTTCAAATTATAGATAAAAAAGCGAGATATAAGGTTAGGATTGACCAAATTATAGAAGCTGATGAGTTGCATCAGAAAAAATATGGAGAAAAGCATATTAAGCTTGCTACTCTTTTATCTGATAAGGATTTAAGGAAAATAGCAGAAGAAAAAGGACTTATATTATAAAAACCAAAAAGAAAGTAGAGGAAAATAATACGTGGAAATTAGTAGACAAAAATTAGTTTTAGTTAGAGAACAAGATTTTGAGTATAATCAAAAGATTAGCAGCTCAGAAGATGTAATTAAATTTATACGAGATGTATTAGAAATTCAGAATGAATCACAAGAAGTATTTTATTTGCTAACATTAGATACGAGGAATAGAATCATATCATTTATGGAACTTGGTAGAGGTTCAATAGATATGTGTAGTATATTTATAAGCGATATATTTAAAGCTGTGCTACTAAGCAATAGTAAAAAATTTATTGTTCTTCATAATCATCCGTCAGGAGATTCTACACCTAGCAAGGATGATATAGAAACAACAAAATCAATAATAAAGGGGGCAGAGCTACTGAAAATACAATTGTTAGACCATATTGTGATTGGTTTTAATGAAAGTCAGTCTTGTATGCCTAAAGTTGCATAAATGACATTATTAAAATTTTAGGAGGTAAAAATTGGAGATACATAGAAAGGAAGTGAATACATAACTATCCCTCAAAGGGTTGTAATAAGGGTTGGTAATTATTATATAAAATAAGTCATAGCAGCGTGAAATATAAGTAGCATAGGAGGACAGACTTGTTACCATAAACGGATGGGTTTATGCTTAGTTATGAAATATATAGCAAGCATAAGCTTCGGAAAGGATAGTCTAGCAATGTTATTACTACTCATGCAAAAGAAGTATCCTTTAGATGAAGTAATATTCTACGATACAGGAATGGAATTTCAAGCTATCTATGATACAAGAGATAAAGTACATAAATTATTAGAAGAAAATCAAATTAAATATACAGAATTAACTCCAAAGATTCCATTTCTTATTAAGATGCTAGAAAAGCAGGTAAATAAACAAAATGGAGAAAAACAATATGGGTATGGACTTTGTGGTGGAGCTTGTAGATGGCGGTACAGCAGAGAAAAATCAAGCAATAACCAAATACTTAAAATCGAATTATGGAAATGAATATAAAGAATATGTTGGAATTGCAGCTGATGAAATAAAGAGAATAAATAAGATGCAATTACCCAAAAAAATATTACCTTTAGTAAAATGGCAGATGAAAGAAAAGGATTGCTTGCAGTATTGTTATAAATTTGGATATGAGTGGCAAGAAAATGGAGTTAGACTATATGATGTATTAGACCGTGTAAGCTGTTGGTGTTGTTGCAACAAGAATAAAAAAGAATTAAATAATATGTTTTACTATTTGCCAAATTATTATTTGAAAATCATATCACTATTAAAAGAAATTAAGAAAAATAACAATAAAGACAGTATAGTGGTAAAAAAAGCTGAAGAATTTTATATGAAAATGCTTTGATATTACAAAGATAATTAAACATTTAGTAAAAAAGGAGAGAATATGAAAGTATTAAATAAAAATGAAAAAATAAGTGTGTACGGTAATTTAAGAATCAAAAGTATTAGTAAAAAGCAGGAAAAAAATATAGGTATTTCTATTAAGAATAAAGAAGTAAGTAAAATAGGTGATTACTTATATGATTTTTTGGAAAAACAATATAAGCAATTTAATTATAATTGGGATGATATTAGTAAGAAAATTAAGACCAATAAAATAATAATAGATAATAAAGTTATAAAACCTATTTTTTCTATAAATATATATGGTTATGTTGAAGACAGGTGTGGGATTCCAAGTGAAAATGGAAAAAGATATAATTTTAGTATTACAGAAATAGCGATGGAAGATTTCTTTGAAAGATTAGAGAAATTATATGATAACTATATTTACGAATTTGATACAGTAAAAAATGGATTAAAATTTGTAATCGAAAAAATAGAGATAAAATAGAAAGGAAAAGAAAATATGAGTGATAAATACAATATATTTATAGAATTACTGAATTTTAATAAAAAGAAATACACAGCTGAAGAAGTTTTTAAGGATTTTGTATCGTTATTTGCAATAAGTTTGAGTAATAAAGTGTTTTTTAATCAGAAAAATAGCGATATGTATCAAAAAATATATGGAAACTATGACAAAGGGGAACATTACATTTTCTATACATTATCGTCAGAGCTAACCAAATTATTTTGCAACGAAAAGGATCCAAGCGATATATTACGGAGAAATTTATCAAAAAATTACAAATAAAAGTTATTTGAGCTTAGTAAAAAATGAGACACTACAAAATAAAGTAGATAGAAAGTTGCAAAGTGTTATTAAAATTAATAATAAATTAAGAAATGGAGAAATATGTGATGTAAACTGTGGAAGTGGAACAAAAATACTTGCTTATGCAAGCACACTTAGAATCTTCAAGTTAGACTATAAAATAGATTTAGAAGTAACAGCTATTGATACAGATATTATTAATGTTTTTATGACATATATACAGCTATATTTCTTTGAAATTTCGGCAGTAGTAATATTAAAAGATAAAAATGAAGATAAAGAATTAATGAGGCTATATACAGATTCTTATGAAAACGATACATATAAGTCGATAGCTGCATAATATAAGAAATGTAAAAGGGGAAAGACAAGTCTTTCTCTTTTTACATATAAAAATTAAAAACGGAGGTATGGAAATGAATTTGATAAACGAAGTTCAAAAATTAGAATGCAGGATAAACTCAAAATTAGAAGATAATCATATTGAAATAAGGATTATAGAAAGCAAAGATGAGTATAAAGGAAAAATTATTATTCTAAAAGATAAAAAGGTAATTAGAGTATTTGCAATAAATATGATTTCTAGCTCGCAGATAGATATATACGAAAAAGATAAAATCTTAGAGCAAGGTTTATTTATAGACAATCTAGGAGCTTGGATTTTTAATTTATATAACAATGTAGAATATCTATATGTTTTCTATGGTGGAGAACTGAATCGAAAAGTATTTACTAAAGAAGGCATAAGCAAAATATCTATAGTTATAACACCAAATATGAGTGATGAAAGAAATAAAGGACTTACAGTACATAGAAAAGAATTAGATGAACAACCAAAAGTAGAAGGATATTTAGGACCAATGTTTGAAGAAATTGATTATGGAAAAATTTACTTAAGGTATGAAACACAAGAAATATACAATATGTTATCTGCATAAAAAGTAAATAAAGAGAGGAGAACAACGATGCAAAAAGATATATATGACTATATAAGCATTGTTAATGTTATTAATCAATTAAACTTAAAGAAAACATATATAAAAGGAAATTATATATATGCAATTTGCCCTTTTTGCCAGAGAGAAAACGAAAAAAATGGTTATCTAAAAATCAATACTATCAAGGATGTGTATATATGTAAAAATTGCGAAGAAAGTGGAAGTTCAATAGAGCTATATGCCAAATTGAATTTCATTTCTACAAAGGAAGCATTTAAAAGAATCTTAAGAGAAACACCAATATTAGAAGATAGACCTTACATATATAACAATCCAATAAAGGATGAGATGTATAGAGATATTATATATAGAGAGTTTTTGAAACTACAAACCTTAAATAATACGCATTATAATAAATTAAAAGCAATGAATCTTACCGACGAATATATTAAGGAGAATCATTTTAAAACAATTGAAAATAATCCTTATAAGAAAAAGAAAATATGCCAGAAATTACAAGAGCAGGGATTAAAACTAGATGGAATACCAGGTATGTTTCAAGATATAGATTTTAAATGGACTTATAAATCACATAACGGAATATTTATTCCTGTTGTATTTAATAACAAAATACAAGGTTTGAGAATCTTGCTAGATGATGAGTATAAGTTAGACACAGAGAATATTTGGTTTTCTAGTAATAACGAACATAATGGAACAAAAGCGAGTAATTGGCCGATGATACTAAAAGAAGAAAATAGTAATTGGATAAATATGTATAATGCTAATGAAACTCAAAGTATTATTATTGCTACAGAAATGATACTAGCTCATAAATTATTTAATAATACACATAAAACGGTTATAGGTATTCCGAATAGTGTAGATAAAGAAGTTGTTTTAAATATTGCGAAAAGGATGAATGTAGATAAAGTATTTTTATATGTGGATAAATGTAGTCTTTTACATTCTAATATGGCTATATTTAGCAATATCATAAATACATTAGAAGAACAAAATATAAAAATCGATTTTAGAATAGCATTGTCAGAGAAAGATATAGGAAAAGAACTAAATGAATATAAGGAAGAGAAAAGGAGAATTGCTTAAAGGAGGAGCAGCTTATTGAATAAAAAACAAGAGATAGAAGTATCAAATAAAATAATCAAATCACTTACAAATAAAGGATTTAAAATTAGTAAATACTATTCTAAGACTACTAAAAGTGTATATATAAAACTAGATTTTGGTGCTTGTGGAGGTATAAGAATCAGCGACCATAGGGGAAAGAAAAAATACCATTATAAATTTAACGTTATAAAAGGATATAAAGGACCAAAGCAGCTAAATGATGTAGGATATACAAGATTATTTTATAATTACTACAATACTGAAGAGCTTATAAACGATATTCAAAATGAAAAACAGGCTAAAATTAATAAATATGGTTTATATAATTATCATGAATTTATGAAAATAAATGCTAAAGATGATTTATATAAAAGATTTAAAAATGTAGCGTAAGAGATGGAGATATGTTCTATCTCTTATTTAATTTTATATTAGGAGGAATCAGAATGGAAATAAAAGAATTAGATAAAAGATTAATAGAAATAGCAAATTCATGTAGCTTTAATGGAAATAGAGGAGATTTAAGAAAAAAAGCATATGAAAGTTATGTTGAAATGATATTAAATTGGGAGATATCAGATAATAAGAAACAAACAATACTAAATAAATTATATGACAAAAATATGGAAATTTTAAAATACGAAGCACAGCATGTTAGTGTTATGGTAGCAGGACCAGCAAGATATGATGCGAAGAAATGGGACAAAAGTGATAAGATTCTTGAGTTGGAACATTACCTATATGTATGGATAAAGGAATTAGAAGAACAAATTAATACTTTTAAAGAAGATTCGAAAGACAAAGTACAGGAGGCTTTGCTAACAATAGAAAGATTATATAAACTAAATTTGGATCCAACAGCAGATATTATAAAATTAGCACTTATAAGTAATGAATCATTTATAAAGACGTATGAAAAGTATAATGAAGTCTTTAATTGGAGAAAGAATAGCAAAATATATAAATTATATCAACAAGCATTAAATGGAGAAATTAAGGAAATCAAGAAAGAAATTTTCTTTGAAGATGAGAATTTGACAGCTTTTGTTGAAGGAGATAGAGCTTATATAAAATTCATAATGAGACCACAAAGGCAATTAATTGTAGCATTAAAAAGTAGAAAATGGTGGTGGAATAGTTACAAAAAAGCTTGGAGTACATATTTAGAGAAGCTAGATAGAGAATGGGTTTCAAGCATTAGTGAAAGATATGTAAAGTATGTATAAAAACGATGGAGGAAATAAAATATGGAATATAAAAAATTTAATTATAAAAATTATAAAAATTGTTGGTTTAATGTTGGAACATATGTAGGTATGTTTGGGCCAATGTTTATAGAAATAGAAAATGAAAAGGAAGGAGCAATATGCGTAGCGACTGTCAATATGCCAGGATATTGCTATGATGATTGTGAAACTACTATAAAAAATTATTCTGAAAATAGTGGAATTACAGAATTCCTACAAAAAATGGGAATTATAAAGGAAATTTATACTCGTACAAGATGCAATCCTATGGCAGGACCAAGTGAAACAATAGATTTTTGCCTAATTAATGTGGGAAAACTTAAGGAATACAGCAGAAATTTTGATTATAAGTCTTAAAATTTAATTGAAAAGAAAGAGAGAAATAATATGGATGGAATACAGAGATTAGAGAAAATGCTAGAAGGACAAAAAGATAAAGCGTTAATAAAAACTGTTAATTATCTAATGTTGCAGAAGGAAATGGAGCAAGATTTCTTAAAAGAAGAAAAAAACTTAAAGGATATGGCTGAATATATAAGAGGAAAAGCAATGAAAGATGCAACTCATGGATGGAATTGGCTAGATGATGAGGAAGTCTTTGAATGGGCAAAAGATTATTTTAGAAAATCTGATGAAGAGTTAGGAATTAAGAAGGATAAGACAGAAAAAAGCAAACATATTGAAGACCAAAAAGTTCAAATTGAAGAAGATGAATTTGGATCAATATTTGGCACACAAGAGACAGTAGTAGAAAAGAAGAAAAATGAAATTGAGCAAATATCATTGTTTGGTATGTAGGAGGTTGAAGATGTATATAAGAAAAGAAATACGAGAGTTCCTTAATAAAATGCCTAAAGAAATGAAGCTACCTAAACATTGGAGAAAATTTGTAAATAAAAATGATAAAGAATATAATTTGATAATAAAACATGGCTCAGAGTATGAGTGTACTAATTGTGGCAAATATTTTTATAGTGAACAAGTACCAGGACATGGACGTTGGGAAATATGCCCTTTTTGTGGAGGTCAATATTATGTAAGAGCCAATAATACCAAAAAGCACTTTTTCTTATACGATTTAGCAGTTGTCGATAATATAGACAATAAATTAATATTACGATATTTTGAAGTAATGAGAATTTATAATCATAAGATAAGAAGATTTACTGATAGTGTAGCAGAATATGCTAGAATAGTACCAGAACTTGGAATAGAACTTGTAAATGATAGATTTGTTAAATATATGGCAATGGAAAGAGTGTACCATACTAGCAAAATAAAAAAATGGAGAGTATTTTCTGGAATGTATGGATTAGGTCAATATTACAAATCCGTTTATTTAGAAAATATAAGTGAAAAAGTAAAAGGAACACAGTATGAATATTCGCAACTAAAAGAAGCAATAGAGTATAAACAAAATAAACCAAAGGAAAAAGTTAAAGACATATTTAGACATGAGGATAAAGTCCTAGAAATACTAAAAAAAGCTAAAGTTCCAAGTTTTGAATTACTAATGAAAGCCGGCTTATATGAATTAGCATTAGATAATCCAAAACAATTTAATATAAAAGGAAATTTTGAAAAAAGATTTGGCATAGGAAAAGAATATTATAGTTTTATGAAAAAACATAATATTACAACAAACGAGTTAAACATACTAATAGAGATAAAGAGAAAAAATATAAAAATAATAAGAGGTATATTACAAATGGGAAATATAGCAGATATTGAAAAAGCATCTAAATATGTAAAACTAGATAAATTATTAGAATATTCTAAGAAATACAAAAATTTTTCAATTTCATCTTATTTAGATTATATAGAAAACTTAGAAAACTTAGAAATTCCAATTAAAGGTAAGAAGGTATTATTTCCAGAAGATTTTTGGGAAGCCCATGACGAAATTATGGATAGAATTGAGATGCTGAATGATAAAGGTACGAATAATAAAATAAAGAAGAGATACAAGCAGTTATCTAAAAATACATATAGTAATAATATATTCTTTATAAAACCAGCTGGAACTTTAGGAGAAATAAAAAGCGAAGCAGAACAACAAAAAAACTGTGTATACAGAAATTACAGTGCAAAATATGCAAATGGAGAAACTGATATATATTTTCTTAGAAAAATAAAAAATCCTAGAGAATCATTGGTAACGATAGAAGTAAGAGAAAATAAAGTAAGACAGAAAGAAACAAAAAATCGTGGAATCCCAACAAAGCAACAGAATGAGTTTATAAAAAAATGGGAAAATACAGTATTAAAAGCAGCATAGAATCAAAAGAAAAATAGAGAAATTTTATTAGAAACCCCTATTTTTTGAAAAAATGGAAAAAGCAAAAATGGTGTCAAACGATGTATTTATATGCGTTTGACATCATTTTTTTAAAATTTTTTTTTGAAGTTGCAAAAATGATAAATATGATATTACAATATATTCATAAATAAAAAATGGAGGTATAAGATTATGGAAAATGTTAATTATGCAAGTATGGCGAATGACTTACTAGGAGATGAATTATATTGTAAATTTATCAAACAAATTTCTAAGGATTATAAAAAAGGAAACATAGTTGACTTTGGTAAAAAAGTTGTAAACAGTTGTTGCTTTTTACTAATAATGATTGGTATGTCAAAAAAAGTAAAAATTGATAATGTTAAGATATGTCTTGAAGATGAAATAGTAGAAATATCTTGCAAAGAATTTGCTATGAAATATGAGCATTATATTAAACAAATTGAAAATAATATGTTTCAAGCAGTGAAAAGTATGACATAAGACGCAATTATCGTAATTTTCGCATAAACATTGATAATTTATCTATAAAGTGATATACTACAATAAAATTAGTAAGAGGTTTGTAAATGAATAAAAATGATATTTTAGAAATGATACAAGAACTAAATGAGAAGGAAACAGAGACATTAACGATTGAAGCTAAGACAGCAGGACAAGGAAAACCAGAAAAATTTTTTGATACTATCTCAAGTTTTAGTAATTCAATAGGCGGAACTATATTATTTGGTGTAGAAGAAAAAAAGATAAAGAATAAGTCGAGTTTTATACCTGTAGGAGTGTATGATACAAATGAATTGCAAAAAAATATTACTAATCTATGCAGTACAGAATTTGAGCCAGTTATAAGACCAGAAATAAGTATAGTAGATATAGATAGTAAAAAAATAGTTGCAGTAAAAATAGATATGCTTAATCAGAGAAATAAACCATGTTACTACAAACCACAAGGTATGCATAAAGGTTCATATATAAGAGTTGGAGATAGAGACGATCATATGACTGAATATGAAATATATAAGTGTATATCATATAGAGATAATGAACAAGCAGATAAAAGAGCAGTTGTAGGTGCAACAATGGATGATTTCGACAAAGAATTATTAAAGAAATTTATAGAAAAAGCCAAAAAAGATAAACCAAAATTTTCTGAGTTTAGTAATGAAGATGTTTTATTAACAATGGGAGTTATTACTAAGGTGGAAGATAAAATATTTCCAACCGTTGCAGGTATAATGGTACTCGGATATTATCCACAAAAATTTTTTCCACAATGGTTTGTTGCAGCTATGGCATTTCCTGGATTTGAAGTTGCAGAATTAGGAGAACAAGGACAAAGATTCGATAATAATAAAAGAATTGATGGAAACATTATAGATATGTATAATGAATCAATTAACTTTGCTGAAAGAAATATGAAAGTAAAAATGAGACTAAATGATAAGACAGGATTGAGGGACGACATTCCAGAATATCCGATAAAAAGCATTCGTGAGGCTATTTCAAATATGCTAATACACAGAGACCTATCACCATATAAAGAAAGTGTATATAGCTCGATTAGTATGTTTAAAAATAGAATTGAATTTAGAAATGTTGGAAATCTTTATGGAACAAATACAATAGATACAATAATTTCAGAAAGAGATGTAGAAGTTCGAAATAAAACTACTATTGGAATACTAGAAGTTTTGAATGAAGTTATAGAAAATAGGCATACAGGCATAAGAACAATGATTCAAGAAATGAAAAATGCAGAATTACCAAATCCTGTGTTTAAGAATGAAAGAGAAGACTTTTCTGTAACGTTTTATAATGGAGAATATCCAGAATTATATCCTGAAGAAATTAAAAATACCCAAGTTAGTACCCAAGTTAGTACCCAAGTTAGTACCCAAGTTGATGATATAGATAAATTAATTTTAAAATTTTGTAAGGATGAGAAAACAGCAAAAGAAATAGCAGACAACTTTGAGTACAAAAACATAAAGGGCTTAAAGAAGAATCATTTACAACCATTAATAGAAAAAGGACTACTTCAAATGACAATTCCAGAGAAACCTACAAGTAGCAAACAAAAATATATAGCAATTAAGTAATACAAAAATCTTTAAATTATGCTATTTTTTAGGTAAAAAATGCAAAAACAATTTACAAAGTAAACATAATATGATATAATATCACTTATGAAATATGGAGAGGATATTATATGTTAGATGTAAACTTAAATTTATATAAAACCTTTTACGAAGTAGCAAGAACTAAAAGTCTTACTGTTGCAAGTGATAATTTGTTTATAACACCTCCAGCAGTTAGTAAAAAAATAAAGCAATTAGAAGAACAACTTAATGAAGAACTTTTCATTAGAGGGAATAATGGACTAAGTTTAACAAGTGCTGGAGAATCTTTATATACATATGTAGAGCAGGGACTAAAAATATTTGATACCGGAGAAAAAATTGTTACTAATAATGAAGACCTAAATGTAGTAAAATTAAGAATAGGTAGCCCTTCTCATGTATCAAATTATTATCTTATGAATTGTATAAAAACTGCTAGAGAAGATTACCCTAATATGGAGCTTGCATTATTTGGAGGATCTAACGGAAAAGAATTAATAAAATTGATTGAAGATAATAAGATAGACTTCGCAATAGATGCAACTCATTTGAATATAAGTAAGCCAAATATAAAGGTAGAAGAATTAACAACAATTCAGAACATCTTTATTTCAAAGAAACCACTAAAAATAGAAAATTTAAAGGAATTAGAAAAACTAAAATATATACTACCATTTGAAAGTACAGCAACATATAAGGAATTAGTGCAATGCCTAGCAAACAATAATGTTTCAATAAAAAGTAGTACAGAAATGGATATCACAGAATCAAGAGTTGCTGCGGTAAAAGAAGGATTAGGAATAGGATATGTTATGAAACAGGCAGTAAAAGAAGAGCTAGAAAATGGAGAATTATATGAAGTAGACATACCATTGAATTTGCCAAAAGCACAAATAAACTTAATCTATATGGATGGAAGATTAACAAAAGCAGATAAGAAATTTATAAACGAATATCTAAAAAAGTAAATGAATAGATAATATATGTAACACTATCGGTTGGTAGTGTTATTTTTTTCATGCTTTGGAAAGGTTTTACTTTTAGTTAAATCCATTTTTACTTTTTTTCAATCGACAAAAGTGCATAAGCAATATATAATTTTTATGTAAATTATTAAAATGAAAGAAGGTAAGTAAAATGCAATTACAGGAAGTATGTTGGAACATTACTACACGATGCAACCAAAACTGTAGATACTGTCATCGCTTTTTGAATATTGATGATTTAAGTTACGAAAAGAATAAGAAGATACTAATGAAAATGATAGAGGATGGAATAAAGGAAATTACATGGACTGGCGGAGAGGCATTACTTTATCCTCGAATAATAGAATTATTAAGAATAGCAAAGGAGCATGGAATAAGGAGTAAATTAATTACAAATCGGAATGGTATTATCTACAGACGATTCAATGAAAGTAGTTTTTGATTATTTAGATAGTATAACTTTTTCGATAGATTCCATAGATAGTAGAACAAATAGAGAATTAGGTAGAGGAGCAGATCATTGGAATAATATAAGAGCTTTATTAGATTACTTAAAGGATAAGGATATTAAAGTAAACATTAATACAGTTGCAACAAGAGAGAATATTGGGAAAATAGAAGAATTAGGAAGAACTTTAGAAGGATATCCTATAAATGCTTGGAGAATATTCAAATTTATGCCTTTACGAGAAACAGCAGAGATAAACAGAGGACAATTTGAAATAACAGATGCAGAATATCAGGCACTTAGTGATAGATTACAAGAAAAGTTTAAAGGTATGAAGATAGAAACTAGACAAGAGCAAGATATGGAAGATAAATATGTATTACTTGTTGCAAATGGAGATATAATCAAAACTGAAAATGGTGTAGATGTAAAGAAAGGAAATGCACTACATAAAAGTGTAATGGATGTAATACAAGGAAAAGACAATATTAGAGAGAGAATAAAAGTACAACCTAAAGCTCCAAATTTAGTAGTAATTGGCAATATTGCTTATGACATAATTGATTTTAGTAGGTTAGGCAAAGCTAGAGAAAATATTGTAGATATAGGAGGAGCTTGTGTATTTTCTTCAATTCCAGCAAGTCTGTATGGCAGAGTACGGAATGGTTGGGAAGATAGGTACAGATTTTGATATATCGAAATTCTATGGTTATAATTTGGACTTGACAGGTGTTAAGCAATTAGAAAATCCTACAACAAGTTTCTATACCTATTGGAATAGCGAAGATGGGCAAGATAGAGAGGTTAGTGGTGATGTAAAACCTGAAATGGAAGTAGGTAGTAATGATATTCCAGAAAGTTTTTTAGGAGCTAAACATTTTCATCTAACTACTGCAACACCACAAAAGCAATTAGAACTTATAGAATTTTTGAGGAAAAACACAAATGCAACAATTAGTGTAGATACAATAGACGAATTTGCAAGTCTTCCAGAGTGTAAACAAGTATTCGATAGTGTAGATATAGCTTTTATAGATAAAGAATATACAGAGTTATTAGATAGTAAAGCACCTGTTAGAATTATTAAGTACGGAAAACAAGGATGCTTATACTATTCTAAAGATAAAAGTTTCGCAGCACATTCACAAGTAATTCCAGATGAGAAGGTAATTGACAAAACAGGTGCAGGAGATTGCCTAAACGGTGTATTTTTAAACCTTATAGCAAATGGTACAGATGAAGAAACTGCATTACAAACAGCAGTGAGTATGGCAACAGAATCAATAAAGCATAAAGGAATATTTGAACTAAGAACATTAGAAGATAAACAAAACCAAAAGGAGGTAGGGATAAATGAATAATAAAATAAGAATATTAGTTGCTGACAATGATCAGGACACGACAAATGAAATTGTAAATTCAATTAAGGAATTGGACTATGTAGAAGTAGTTGGTATGGCAATAGATGGATTAGATACATATAATAAGATAATTGAACTAAAGCCAGAGATTGTATTCTCAAAATATAACTTAGACAAAATGGATGGGTTAGAAGTAATTAGAAAAACAAAGGAAAAATTGCAGACAGAAATGCCTATGTTTAATATTATTACATCTGTTAATATACCAGATGAACAGCTACAAAAAACAGTATTAGACGTGGGAACAAAACTTAGTAATTTAATTAGAACTGATACAATAAAACTAGGGATAGTAAAAGATATAATGAATGATTACAAAGAGAATAGATAGCAAAAAAATAAGAAATAGTTTGACATAGATTCAAATTATTTCTTATTTCTTTTTGTCATGTAAATATGTAGTAACTACTTCAATAAAAAATCGAGGAGTAATCGTTTCAGGTGTATCTAACAAGTCTAATATAGAATTTGTTTTCAATATTATTCCGTATTTATTTAATTTAATAAGTGAAGCTCTTAATCCTTCTTTAATAGTAGATGCATTAGTATGGTGCTTTAAAGCTACTATATCAAAAACTTCATTTAGCGAATATATCAGATAAGGATAGTAGTAGCATTGAATTAGACAATCCATCATATATTGGCTGCATTTTTTCGATATATTCAAATTTAATTTTAATAGTAAAGAATTTAATTCATTAGTCTTTAATTTAGGCGTATTTTCTATAGGTTCAGTCATTAGATGTATTGTATCTAATAAATTTTTTTTACTAATAGGCTTGCGAAAGATTCGATAAATTTTCGACGTATAATCGAGCTTATTAGCTTCAGTCATATTGTTAAGAGTCAGAAGTGTATTGCACTTACTTCGTTCTAACGGAAATAGAGCTATTTTGTTTAGTATATCATTATAGCTCATTTTACCAAATCCAGAGTCAAGGATGAACACATCAGGCTCTATTTTTAGATATTTATTTATTGTCGTCATAAAATCTTTGGTGTCTTCAATTTCAAAATCATTTTCATTTGTAAGAAACTTGCGAATCATCAAATTTTCTTCAATGTTCGCATTTGATACAAGCACTTTAACCATAAATAGCTCCCAACAAATGTATAAATATTAAAATCAACACTTATTATATTACAAAAATTATGTAAATTCAAGAAAAAAGTAAAAAAAGTTTTAAATATGTAAACTAATTATACTAAATCTTACACTTTCATACAGAATCTTACGCTTTTGAACATTGATACTCATAACCTGTATATAATGCAGTCAACTTAATCAAGGCTTAAAAGGAGCTTATACAAAAGAAATATTAAAAAGCAGAAGAAAAGAACGATAAGTATATTTTAGACCTTGATTAGTTAAGAACTTCTCCCTTAATAGTTTGGAAAACTCCTTTAAGAATTTTGTTTAAGTCAATTTTCTTTTAGGAGTTTTATACTTTGGAATGGTTGACTGGTCAAAAGTATTGTAGAGGGCCTCCAGATTCATCTCAAAAATCGAGATGAATAGGAGGAACGAGAGTGGAATACAAAGTAGATAGTTATACTTTGGAATATATAGAAGATGAAGATAAATATTATATATCTTTTGAAGATAGTGCAAAACAAGAATGCAGAATAGAAATAGAAAAGGAAATTTTTGATATATATATGAGTTCTAAAAAAGCATATATAAAGATAAAAAATGAAACGAGTAGACATTTAGAGCACTCATTATTAAGCGAAGTAGACATATACAAAAGAGCCTTTGAGAAATCAAATAATGTTGTAGATATTATAATGCAAAAATTAGAGAGTGAAAAACTACAAGCAGCATTGAATAAATTAACAAAAGAGCAAAGACGAAGAATTTTACTATACTATGATTATCAATTAACTATGGAGGAAATAGCACTAATAGAGAAGTGTTCAAAGCAGTCAGTTCAAGAGAGTATAAGATGGGGTATGAAAAAATTAAAAAAATTTTAAAATATACCCTGACAAAATGGGATTAAGTGAGCAAATAAGTGAAGGGGTAAGAAAACTCTTTCACTTATTAATATTTTGAAAAAATATAGGTACATTGAAAATTGAATAATATCATTAAATAAAGACTTTATTAAGAGCTAGTTAATTTGTAGAAACAGAACTACAAAACTTCAATATAGAGTGGCACTCTATAAGGCGATAACTAATAAAGGTAAATAATAATACTCTTGCTTAGTCTAGCACGAGCGTGATAAGACCGTCCCACGCAAAGAAAGCAAGCCTTTGAAAAGGCAGGCTATAATTTGAAAAAGGATTATAGACCAGAGGAGTAATAGTAGCTTATTACCATTTAATGAAGAAATAATATAACGAAAAGTGGGGGATATAGTAATGAATGAGGAACTATACAATTATGAGCAAGTTGAAGCATTTGCTATAATTGCTTTACACAATTTGTTACGATCACCAAATAGAGAATATATAAGTTTAAAAAATTTTAAAATGTTTTTAGAGCCTTTACCACAAATACATACAAAGGATGAAGTAATCGACTTTGCAAATAACTTACAAGATGTTTAAAAGTGGAAAAGAATGGAAAGAATATAAGCAGAGAGGTGATATATAATATGAAGTTTATTGACAAAGAACATGAGGATTTTTATAACGAAAGACTAAAAGAATATGGAAATGCAGATGTTTATAGAAAAGCTCTAATATATTCTATACGGCATCTGTGAAACTACGAGGAATCATTTTAAAGAAATCTTTGATATGAAAAAAGGTGAAATTAATATTGATTCATTGCAAACAGCATGGCAAACATCTACAAGTAAGAAAACTACAAGATTAGCTTTTAGCCTTTGGAATAGTAATAATAATTACGATAGCGAAGACGATTTAGAAAATAGAATAGTATCTAAAAAGTATAATGTGGGCGAGATATTTTGCTGTAGCTATGCTCCATATTTTTGGGAGGCAATAAAAATACGTTATCCAGAATATACAAATTATTAATGCCAATCTTAAAATGTAAACAAATATTAATTAAAGAGTAGGTGATAAATATATGACTAATGATAAAAAAACAGAATATAAGGTAAATTATATATTTAACAAGAACTCTAAAATAAATATAAATGAAGTAATAAAAAGGATATTTTTGATATCATTAGAAACCAAAACAAAATAACAATAAAAATTAGAAAAATCGCTTAAAAGTATAACAAAAATTTAAAAGATATGTTATAATAATTTTAGGCGATTGCTTAAAGGGAAGGAGTGGATAATGAATTTACCTATAAGCGATCAAAAGCAAAAAAGTTTTAGAGTAGGTCTTTATATAAGACTCTCAAGAGAGGATGGAGATAAAGAAGAAAGTTCTAGTGTAACGAATCAAAGAGAAATATTAAAAAGGTATGTATCAGAGCAAGAAAATTTTTTCATTGTAAAAGAATATGTTGACGATGGATGGACAGGAACAAATTTTGATAGACCAAAATTTAAAGAGATGATAGAAGATATTGAGGCAGGGATAATTGATACTGTAATTACAAAAGACTTATCAAGACTTGGAAGAGAAAGACTTGGAGTTGGGCATTATACAGAAATATATTTTCCAGAACACAATGTAAGATATATTGCATTACTCGACAATATAGATACTTATGTGGATTCAGGAATGAACGATATGGCTCCATTTAAAGGAGTTATAAATGATATGTATGTAAGAGATATTTCTAAAAAGATAAGAAGTTCATTAACAGAAAGAAGAAAAGCAGGAAACTTTTTAGGAGTAACAGCTCCATATGGTTATCAAAAAGATCCAGACAACAAATTTCATTTGGTTATAAATGAAAAGGAAGCAGAGGTTGTAAAAAGGGTATTTAGTTTATACTTAGAAGGAAATGGCTTGACCAAAATTGCACAAATCTTAACAAAAGATGGAGTACCTGTTCCAGGAGAATCAAGAGACATAGGAAAAACGAAAAAGACAGCTTTATATAGTTCTTGGAAGCAAACAACTATAAGGAGAATATTAGATAATAGAGTGTACTTAGGAGAGCTTGTACAATTTAAAAGAAGAAAAATAAACTATAAGTCTAAAAGAAGAATAACTGTACCAGAAGATGAAAGATATATATGCAAAGGAACACATGAAGCAATTATTAATGAAGAAGAATTTAATATTGTTCAAGGCATATTAAAAAATAATAGTTCATTTAAAGGGACAAAGCATGATTATCTATTTAAAGGTTTATTATATTGTGCAGAATGTGGTGCAAGGTTAAACATAACATATTCAAATTATGCATTAAAAAAGTATGGAGAATATAGATATACAACAATTTGCTATAGTTATTCGAGATTATATAGTGATATATGTACAAGACATTCTAATAATATGAGAGAACTTGAGGAAATTTTATTAAAGCATATTAGAGAAGTATGTACACAATATATAAATGAAAACTTAAAAGAAGAACTAATAGATATGGCAAAGCGAAAGAAAAGCCAAGAATTAAAGCAAATGAATAATGAAAAGAAATTAGAAACACTAGAGCAAAAGATAACAGATATAGGATTATATATTAAGAATCTATATATGGATAAAGTAAAAGGTATTGTTAGTGAAAAAGATTATGTTGAAATGGTTGCTGATTTTACTAAAGACAGAGACAAGCTAGTAAAGGAAAAAGAAGAACTAATATGCACTATCAGTAATAAGGAAGTACAGAAAGATGATACTGCAAAAATAGAAAAATTAGCAAAAGAATTTTTATCTTTAGAAAAGCCAACAAAGCAATTACTAAATGAACTAATTGAAAAAATAACAATATCTGAAGACAAAGAAATAAATATATATTTTAAATTTAGTGAATTAAATGATATGAAAAAAACTGATAAAAAGGCTGCATAATAAGAAAAAGTAGCTAGTAGATATTTGCATTCAAATACATTTTTGACAGCAATATCACTAGCTACTTCATATTTGAACTTATCTAAAGCGTCCATAGCTTCTGGAACTACTTTTCTATTGTTATTTGATGTTGCCATTTCTTAATTCACCTCCAAGCTAAAGTTATTAAACTATATGATTTGAAAAACAGATTTCTCGTTTTTCAATATATATAATGCTCAAAAAATTCAAAAATAAAACTAGAAAAAAATGTAAAATAATTATTGTAAAAAAAACAATAATAATGATATAATTTTTAAGAAAGATAAATTAAATTACAAATACATTACAAAACATTAACAAATACATTACAAATGTACTAAAATGTTGTTTATTTTTAGAGTTTATTGTATAATAAAATAAGATAAAATATTCTGCCCAAAATACAATTCAAAATGCAGAATACAAAGGAGGAAAAGACATATGACAATGAATCCGATGCAAAAAAAAGCAAGAACATCATTTTTATTAGGAGTACTTATTACATTAGTAATTGCAGCAATTGTAATAGCATTTCTAATTTTACAAATATCAAAAATGAAGAAAGAACAAGAATCAATTGTATATAGAACAGTTTATGTCTTAAGTCAAGATGTAACATCAGGAGACAACTTAGATGGAAAAGCAAAATTAATGAAAGTAGAATCTACATATGCTCCAAACAATGCGATAACAACTGAAAATCAAAGTTCATATATAAAAGAAGGCTCTACAGTAAAAATTTCAGTAAGAGCAGGAACAGTACTTACAACAGATATGGTAAATGTAGAAGGAAAAGAGAAAACAGCAGATGTAAGAACTCAAGAATATAATATGGTAATACTTCCATCACAATTAGAAAAAGGGGAAACTGTAGATATAAGATTAAGATTACCATCAGGTGAAGACTATATAGTATTATCTAAGAAATATGTAAAACAAACAGATAGCGAAACAATATGGATTGATGTATCAGAAGAAGAAATTTTAACTATGAGTAATGCAGTAGTTGAAGCATATAGAATGGAAGGATCTTTATTATATGCTACAACATACATAGATGCAGGATTACAAAATGCTGCAACTCCAACTTATATTGTAAGTCAAGAGGTAATTTCTTTAATGAATTCAAATCCTAATATTACAGTTACAGCAATGAATGCTTTATCACAAAGATATACAGAAGCTGCTAGAAATCAAAGAAATGTTATAAATAATGCTCTAAATGGATATGCAGACGAAGGACTACAAAATATCGAAACAAAGATAGAAGAAGAAATCGAAAAACAAAAAACAGCTAGACAACAATATGTAGATGGATTATCTGAATATTAAAATAGATTTTAGAAAGGATAGGTAAACTAAAAAAAGTGAAAACAATAGGTTTTATAGGGGGATATGATAAATTAGACTTTTTACTATATATAGCTAGAATACTAACTCTTGCTGATAAAAGAGTAATATTGATAGATGCAACAACAACACAAAAAACAAAATATGTAGTACCAACAATTAGTCCAACACAAAGCTATATAACAGAATTTGAAGGATTTGATGTTGCTGTTCGGATTTAAGAGTATAAAAGATATAAAAGGTTACTTAGGAATTGGAGACAAACCTTTAGATTATGATATTGCATTATTGGATATTGATAGTTTAGAGATTGCTGAAAAATTCGAACTAGAAAAGAACTACAAAAATTGTTTTGTTACAGCATTTGACTTATATTCTCTTAAAAAGGGAGTAGAAATATTAGATATTTTTAAAAAGCCCGAAAAATTATATAAAGTATTATTTTCAAAAAATCTTTTGAAAGAAGAAAATGAATATTTAGATTACTTATCTTCAAATTATAAAGTGGCATGGGATAGTGAAATATTTAGTTTCCCAATTGAACTTGGAAATTATAGTGTAATGATCGAAAATCAGATAATTGCAAGAATAAAGATTAAAAAACTAAGTGACCATTATAAAAATAGTCTAATATATTTTATATCAATGATTTTTGAAGAAGATGTAACTTCAGGAGAAGTTAAAAAAATTATTAAAAGCATGGAAAAAGTATAGAGATAGAAAGGAATAAAGGAAAATGGCGATTATTACTTTTTGGAATGATAATACAGGTAAAATTGGACAAACTCATTCAGCAATTGCAATTGCTTCATTTATGGCAGTAGAACATAACTACAAAATACTATTAATGTCAACTAAATACAATGATAAAGTATTACTTCAAGCTTTTGGAGGAGAAACAAAAGCAAAGACTATTAGCTTAATAACAAAGAATACAAAATCTATGGATCTAGAATCAGGATTAGAAGGAATGGCAAAGTTGACTGCATCTAACCGTCTTGCTCCTGAAATGGTGCCAAACTATACAAAAGTAGTATATAAAAACAGACTAGAAGTTGTATCAGCTCCAAGCGATAATAAAGATGTAGATTATGATAAAGTATATAACTCATGTAAAGACATTTTAAATGTTGCAAAAAAATATTACGATATAGTTTTTGTTGATCTAAATAATGGACTTGATAAAGATACAACAAAAGAGATAATCAAAATGTCTGACATAGTAATATTAAATGTAGAACAGAAGCCATCAGAATTTCAAAAAGTAGTGAAATTACAAGAAAATACAGAAGTATTTAATCCAAAAAGAATACTTAAACTTATAAATAATTATGATAGAAAATCAAAATACTCAAGTAAAAATGTTTCAAGAGAATTAAGTGAAAAGAAAGAAATATTAACAGTTCCATACTGTAATTTGTTTTCAGAATCAGTGCAAGAGGGAAATACAGCAGAATTCTTTTTAGACGTAAGAGTAAAGAGATTAGAAGGATCAGAAGATAGAACGTCCTTTTTTATACATGAGTTAAAAAGAGATATAGATAGCATTATCTATAAAATGCAAGAATTACAAATGAGGATTTAATAAACTAGAGGTAAGGAGGAATCCGATAATATGGTAAATATGTTAGCAATTTTATTAGTTTTGGTAGCAGCAGCATTTTTGATTGTTAGAATTCTAGTAGCAAGACGAAATGAAGAAGTTGTAGAAGAAGTAGAACAAGATGACAAAACTTACACATTAGAAAAGATGACAGAATTTATAAAGAGAAGACTTGATGAAATTACCAAAATAAATTTATATGATATAGGTTTATCAGAAGAAGAATTAAAAAGAAGAAAAAATAAAAAATATGAATTGAAAAAAGCATTAAAGGGTTGTACTTATGGAGATGTAAATGATAAGAAATATGTAAAAGAATTGATTTATGATCTTCTTTCTAAAGAATATGGTGCAAATGAGACTAACATATCAAAAGCAATTCCTTTTGATATACCATCACTCCTTACAGCTCAAGATAAATTTGATATATTAATATACATATATAAAATACAATTTGGATATGAAGCTTTAACAGAACTTATAAAAAAATATAATTTAGCTTCGCTTAAATATATTGAAGGAGAAGCCAAGCCTTGCTATGTTATAACAGCAGAGGAAATTGATGATATATTTGAAAAAGAAGATATAGAACTTACATATGATGATAAATTAAATATAGTAGTACAAAGAATTTATCAATCTTATAAAGGTTATAGCAGTATAGATGAAATAAGAGATATGAATATAGATGGAGTATCTGGAGGAGTATCAGGACTTCCAGAAGGGTTCTTAAGTCAAGTTGCACAAACAGATGGAGATTATCTAGATCAAATATTAGAGAATAAAGTACCAAGAGCTTGTGATAGTATATGGATATTTTTCCAAGGTAAATCAATAAGACTTGCATTCTTAAGTTTTGGAACAGAAAGTGAACTAAAAAGAGTTTGCCAAAACATATATAAATATAATAACCCAGGACAATTATCAGATTCAAATGGATATAAAATCAATGAAATGAAAGATGGGTCTCGTGTTGTTGTAGTTAGACCATCAATGTCAGAAACATGGGCATTCTTTGTAAGAAAATTTGATGTAAAACGTGCAACGCTTGAGCAAATAATTAAAGGTGGAGGAAAAGAGGGAGCAATAGATTTACTTAAATATTTAGTAAAAGGTGCAAGAATTATTTCACTTACAGGTGAGCAAGGTTGTGGTAAAACAACAATGCTTATGGCTATGATTGAAAATATTTATGAAACAATGAATATAAGAGTTCAAGAGACAGCTTTTGAGTTACACTTAAGAAAAATATATCCAACAAGAAACATATTGTCATTTAGAGAAACAGAAACTGTATCAGGACAAGAAGGACTAGATGTTCAAAAGAAAACAGATGGTTCTGTAAATATTATTCGGAGAGGTTGCAACAGACCCAGTTGCATCTTGGATGATACAAGCAGCCCAAGTTGCATCTAAATTTACATTATTTACACACCACGCAAAAACTTTTCCAAACTTAGTTACAGCATTAAGAAACTCAATGTTAAGAACAGGTGTATTTAAAGATGAAAAAACAGCTGAAGAACAAGTTATACAAGTATTAAATTTTGACATTCACCTAGTAAAAGACTTTAGAGGAAGAAGATATATAGAAAGAGTTACAGAATGTATACCAGTAGAAAATAAAAATGAGTATACATTTGATCATAGAAATGAAAAAACTCTAGAAGGCAAGATGGATAAATTTATGGATAATGCTACACGTTATTTTGGAAAAATAACAGATAGAGAGACTTATAAATATGTGAATATACTAGAATATATCGATGATAGCTATGTAATAACAAATAAAATCTCAGATATAAATTTAATTGAAATGAGAAACAATATGGACGACAGTGATATAGAGGGATTTGATAAATTTGTAGAAGAGAATTGGGGAGTTAAAGTTAAAGATGGATATGCCGGAGTAGAAAAAATAGGAGAAAAACCTAAAAGAAAAAGAACTACAAAAGCAAAATAGATATAATCATATGAGAAGAAAAGGAGGTGCTAGCTAACCTATGTCAAACCAATTACTTATATATTTAATGGGTGGAACAATTGCATTGCTTATACTTATAATTATAGCATATGTGCTCATTAATAAGGCACTTAACAAAGGTGATAGAAAATATGTTAGAGAACTCCGAAAAGGTACCAAAGAAAAAAGTGCATTTTCTTCAGAAATATTATATCAAAAGCTTTATATGATATATATGAAAGTACCTCGGAATAAAAAAATATTTATTGAAACTAAGAAGAAGACTAGAAATAATAAATATAGAGGACGAATATCAGACAAGAAGACATGCATCTTCAATAATAACAAAAGCACTATTTTTATTAATACCACTTACAATTTTAATTATTGTAGTTGCACATTCAAATGCATTATTACTTAGTATACTTATTTTATTTGAAATATTTATGGTAGATACGCTAATAGATGGTATGGTTGGAAAACTAGATAATAAGTTATTAAAAGAACAAGTTGAATTTTTTTCAGAGATAAGACACGCATACCATGAATATAACATGGTGGAAGAGGCAATCTATGAAGTATCACAAAATGATGAGCTTGAAGTATCAAGGCAGGGAGAAAAAATATACGAAATACTTATATCAGATAATCCAGAGGAAGAACTAGAAAAATACTATGATGTTGCACCAAACAGTTATTTAAAAGAGTTTGCTGGAATATCATATTTAACACGTGAATTTGGTGATAGAAAGACTTCTGAGCGGAGCTTCACTTTATCTTAAAAACTTAAATAATATAACACAAGAAATGCAAATAGAAATTTTAAAAAGAGACAAATTAGATTATGTATTCCAAAGTTTAGCAGTAATTGCAGTATTACCAGTATTATTTATTGAAATACTTAAAAATTGGGCTATATCAAATTTTAGTTTTACTAATAGCTTCTATAATGGAAAATTAGGTCTAATTATGCAAATAGCCATAGTCGTACTTACTTTTGTAAGTTATGTATTAGTAAGAAAAGTAAAAGATACAACAACAAATAATAATATGAAAAATTCACAAAATCCATGGCAACAAAAACTATATAAAATGCCATTTATAAAAAGATTTGTAGATTTATTTATACCTAAAAAAGGAACTAAACAAAATAGAGAACTAACAAAACTTCTTAAAGATGCAGCTTCAAAAGATAAGATAGAATGGATATATGTTTCTAAAATTACACTTGTTATTGTCACTTTTTTAGTATCACTATTTTTAATAGGGCAATTACATAATATTTCAGTAAAATACATATATGAGACGCCTACAGCTGACTATAATTTGATATCTATGTCTGAAAGAGATGAAGCAAAAGCTATGAAGCAAACAGAACTTGAAAATCAATTTTTGGACATGTTTAAAGGTAAAACTGATGTAACAAAAGATGAAATAAAATTAAAAGTAAAATATTCTAAAGATTTTAAGGATAGCACAGAGGAAGAAATAAATACTATTGTTGACAGTATATATACAAAATTACAAACAATTAATAGTGAGTTTTTGAAATGGTTTGAAGTGTTAGTAGCAATGGCTTTATCGATCTTAGGATATATGGCACCAACATGGATGCTTTATTTCCAAAAAGTATTAAGAAAGCTTGAAATGGAAGACGAAGTAATGCAATATCAAACTATAATATTAATGCTTATGAAAATAGAAAGAGTAAATGTAGAAATGATATTAGAATGGCTAGAAAGATATGCAAATATTTTCAAAGAGCCAATATCAAAATGTGTAAATAACTATGAGGCAGGGGCATTTGAAGCATTAGAAGAATTAAAAAATGATATAACATATTCACAATTAATTACAATTGTAGAAAGCTTACAAGCAGCAGTAGAAAAAATTCCAATTAGAGAGGCATTTGATGAATTAGATACAGAAAGAGAATATTATCAAGAAAAGAGGAAAGCTTCTAATGAGAGGCTGATTTCAAGAAAAGGAATGATAGGAAAAGTAATAGGATTTGCACCAATGATAGTATTATTTGTAGGATACTTAATAGTTCCACTAGTTGGAATCGGAATTATGAGTATGACATCTATGTTTGGAACAATGAGTTCAATGATGTAGGAATAGAGAAATGGGGGAATAGTCTATGGAGAATGCATCAAAAGCTTTAGTTATAGCAGGTAGCATTTTAATTGGGATGATTGTAATATCTATATTCTATTTCGCATTTGAACAATCAGGTCGTTTGGTGGGAGAAGTGGATGAAGATACTTTACAAGAAGAAATTAAGGCATTTAATAATGGATTTGAAGCATATAACAAAAAGCTTATGTATGGAATAGATATTATAAGTGTATTAAACAAAGCAATAGATAACAATAAAAAATATGATGTGAGTGGTGATGAAAGAGATTACTTTGTAGATATAGAAATTACAGTTTATGATAAAGGAACAATTCAAGGAAATGATCAAAATGGTGGACCAAAGAAATTACCCACATATATATTAAGCACAAATTATTCTGGTATAAAAGAAAAATTTTTAAGTAGTGTAAGTGATACAGAACCTAAAAAACCAAGTGGTTTAGAAAGTGACCCTAAATATAAGAAAGATTGGGAAGAATATCATATAAAATATGATAAATGGTCAGATGCACATTCTTTTAAAGTTTCACCTTTTAAGTGCACAAAAATAGAGTATGTACCAAAAAAGGGAACTAAAAATTTAGGAGCAATTCGGTAGAGTAAAGAAAATGGAATTTGTAGAAATTTTGCAAAGTACAAATTAAACTAAATAGGAGGAAAATGCATGGAAAATGCATCGAAGGCTTTACTAATAGCAGCAGGAGTCTTAGTGCGGAGTTATAATTTTTGCTATATTTGTATATGAATTTACATATATGTCTAGCATATCAAATAATATAAATTATGAAGTGAAAAAAGCAGAAATTTCACAGTTCAATAGCCAGTTTGAAAGTTATGCAAATAGAGAAAAACGGCATTTCTCTTCAAGATTTTGCTACAATATATAATTTGATTTTGGAATGGAACAGGACTATGCCATCAGATACAATAGAACTAAGTATAGTACCAGTTGGTATTACAGATACAAATGTAACAAATATTAAGAAAGCTTTAGAAGCGCAATTGAAAAAAGACTATAATAAAGAAAAAGTTTTAGTAGAGAGATTATTAGAAATAGATAATCCAGAATCATATTATTTTGAATTTAAATCTTCAGGAATAGGATATAACAATGATTTAGGAAGAATAAATAAAATAGATATGAAAATGATAAAAAAGTAAGAAAAACAAAAATAATGTTAAAATATTGCTAAAATACTTGATAAGTGTTATAATGAAAAGAGGTGCTATAATGAAAAAAATATTTATATCAATAATTATAATACTTATTATAATTATAATTGTTATAGCAGTTAAGATAGGTGACAATGTAATTAAGGCAGAAAATATTTCAAAATTTAATGAAGAATTAGAAAGTATATATAAAGATAAGACAATTTATGGAGCAGATGTACTTACTATAATAAATAAAGCGATAGATAATAATAAAAACTATAAAATAGAAAAAGATGAAAATGGAAATTACATAAGTGATAATGATTATTCTTTAAAAATAGAATTAATATTGCTTAGTACATCAGAAGATGGTAAAGTAAATGAAATAACTTATCCAATGGAGGCACTTGAAAGAAAAGGACTTGATGGATTTATATCAAGTTTTTCATTAACAGCTTTTCAAAATGTAAATACTAAATATAATGGAATTCGGAAGAATTTCAAAAGTTACATTAAAACAGCTTGAAGTGTAAGAAAATAAAGACTTTAATCTTGACATTATAAAATATAATGTTAAAATATAAATATAATAAAACAAATGTAAAAAAACTATGAATAATAGGAAGACAAAGGAGGAAATTATATGGAGAACGCATCAAAAGCTCTAATTATAGCAGGAGCAATATTAATTGCAATTTTATTAATAAGTGTAGGAATGATGGTATTAGGATCAGCTGATGAAATAGTTGGTGGAGCAAAAGAAAATATGGATGCACAACAAATTCAGATGTTTAACAGCGAATTTGAAAATTATAGGGGAGAACAAAAAGGATCTTCTGTAAGACAATTAATGAGTAAAATAAAAGCAAGTAATGCTTCACATGATGATCAACACCAAGTTAAAGTTGAATCAACTCTTGCAGGTGTAGAAAAAGGAGAAGATGGTGGAGTAGATCCTGATTCTGTAAGTAATAATGTTAGACCTACTACAACTTATACTGTTACAATAAAATCAAATAAAAAGAGTGGCTTAATTGAATCAATAGAAGTAAAAAGTTTACAAGCAGATAAGAAATAACAATCAAATAAATATATGGAAAGGACTAAATAAATTATGGAGAATGCAGCTGACGCTTTAAAAATGGCTTTTGCAATAATTGTATTTGCCGTTGCTGTAACAGTTCTTTTCTATACAGCATCGCTTACAAGAAGTGTATCAGAAAGTGTTTTGCTTGATTCAGACAAAACTACATACTATACATATTATGAAGATGATACAAATACAATTGATGGCAATGGAAATAGAATAGTAACTTTGGAAGATATGATTCCAACGATGTATAGATATCATACAGAAAGTGCAGCTGTAACTTTAATTGATAAAGATGGTAATATTATAACAAGACTAGATAGACAAACAGAAACTCTTTGTACAAATTGGAATAGTAGAAGCCAAAAACAAAAAATGAGCATTATAAATGAAATTAATTTTGCATTAAAAAAATGTCATGAAATAGATGGTAAGGTAAAAATTATAGATGATACAGAAGATAAGAATGGTATGTATACAAAAGGAATTGACGAGTTAGAAGATTTATTTAGAAGAATTTATGGACAAGTTAAAAATAATCGTTATCCAAAAGAATTTGATTGTCCATGGAATGGTTTAGAGGCTTTAACTGCACAAAGAATAGACTCTGATCTTTCTGGAATACCAGCATATTTTAGTGTACGTCAGCCAGGTCAGCAAGTAGACTTGATAAATGAAAATATAGAGTTGTTAGCAAATCATATTCCATGTCTTGGAGAAGGAAATGGAATTATGAAAAAATATAAAAAATCACGATTTACAGAGTATTTAGTGCTTCATGATATAAACAATTATATAACAGATGAAGAGGATGGAGATAGACTGTATGCACCACGGAGAACTTAGGAATCCAATAAAAAGAGAAGTAGTATATGTATATTTAGATGAAAATGCGTAAAAGGAGGAAAAGCATATGGGAGAATCATTAACAATGGTTGTAGCGATATTTCTTGCAGCTATAATGATGTTTGTATTTCCTATGATGGCAATGTCAGAAAGAAGTGATGATATTGCAGAACTTAATATACAAACAGCAATTACAGAATTTGTAAATACAGCAAGAAACACAGGAAAAATAACTACAGATAGCTATAACAAATTAGTTTCAGATTTATATTCAACAGGTAATACATATGATATAACAATGGAAATACAAGTATTAGATGAAAACCCTTCAAAGAAACAAACAAGCTTAATGCAAGGGTCTGAAACAAAAATAGGAGAGAATATTTATTATTCTATATATACAACACAAATAATGGAAGAATTAGAAAAAAGCAATGTTCAATATATGAAAGAGGGAGATATTTTAACAGTAACTGCATCTAATACAAACAACACAATTTCTCAAATGCTTAAGAACTTCTTTTATTCTTTAAGTGGTAATGATTCATACAGCATTGTAGGTTCAGATTCTGGAATAGTAACAGTTACAGGAAAATAAAAATATAGTATATGAAGTCTTTATCAGCTAAGTGGTAAAGACTTTATTGTAAATAAGGAATAGTCTTTAATTTAACTAAAGGAGAAAACTTAAAAAGTTATGAAATTACAAAATTTGGTGATAATATTTTTGGCATTAGCCTTGCCAGTAATTATTATATTATCTGTATATGTAGGGTTACAAGTGAAAACAGCATTTTTAAGAGCAAATTACGATGATGCACTAATAGATGCATCTCATCAAACAGTTACTGCATTTCAGCTAAATACAACAAATAATAAATATCTAACAGTTGCAGATACAAAAATAAGAGATATAGAAGCAGCGCTTAATATTTTTTCTTCAACGCTTTCAACAAAATTTGGTAGAACAGGTGCAAATAGAAGCTCAATGATGGCATATGTTCCTGCATTAATGTTTACATTATATGATGGATATTATATTTACACTCCTGTAAAAGATTGGGATAATGGAGCATATTCACATGAATTAAAAGCATATGTATATTATTCAAAACAATATACTAGTGAAAATGGAGATAAAGTGCTTGAAATAAATTATTCTTTAGATAATTATGTAGCAGTTTATTATTATGAAAATGGAAAAATATATCAATCTAAGGCAGGATATTTAGAAGAAATACCAAAAGATAAAGATAAATTTAAAGATTTACTTTTAACTAAAGAAGCAATTGAATATTATGAAAATGCTTGGATTTTCACAGAATGGTTTAATAATATAGTTCATGGCATGAAGACAGATGAGACAGATAAATTAAAAATATCAGATAAAAATTTAGCGCTTCCTGGAGAAGTATCAACATTTAATGATGAAAAATATGAAGTAATAAAGGGAACAATTACAAACAATTTAATACAGGCTATGGAAAACTATTCAAAACATTCATCAGGAGAGTTTAGAATGCCTGAACTTACAGGAACAGATTGGGATACAATTTTAAATAATGCTTGTTTTATTTCATTTATGCAAGGAATTCCAGTAGGAACGAGTAATTATAATAATTATGCAATAGTTGCAAGTTCTGAGAATAAAGAAATGGTAAATGAAAATTCAATATATTATATAAATATTGATGAAAATGGACCAGTTACAAACGGATCATATCATAGAATTTGGTGTGATAAGCTTGATGCAAGCAATGATAGTATTATAGTTCGGATTTAATAAAACAGATTTTAAAAGTGATGAGAAATTGAAAGCTGTTCCAGGTTGTTACTATTGTGTTGTACGTGGTTCAAATCCTAGTATTAAATATGCAAAAGAGTATGGAGAAAGCCTTTCTCATGATAAGCAAAGTAAATATTTCTTTGAAAGAAGAGAAATTGCTTATAAATCAGCATTAGCAACAGAAAAACGAAAGTTGGCAAAATTATCTGATTTCATAACTGGAAGTGGAATATTAGATAAAAATAAGATTAATAATTAAAAATAATAATCTTCAAGAGTTTGCTTGGAGATTATTATTTTTTTATTTGGTTATAATATATCAAAAGGTGATATATAAAATGAAAAAAGCTTATATTTATATTTTACGGCTTATTGCTTATTGTAAGTTTAATTTATGTGAGTGATATAACAAATTTACCAGATAATGTAGTACTATTTGAAGGAGAGGCTTTAAATTTAAAAACAGTTGTAGGTGTTGATGTTAAAACTAGGTTTTCAAGTAACCCTAATATAGAAAGAATAGAAAATAATCAAACTATAACAGTATCAGCAAATGCTAGTCAAGATAGTGACTATACAGGAAATCTTAATCTAGAAGTTTCGTTTTTGGGGATTAAGGTAAAAGAGATAAATGTAGATATTATAGAGAATATAGAAGTAGTTCCGCTTGGAAGCCTAATTGGAGTAAAGCTTTATACAAATGGAGTTTTAGTTGTTGGAATGTCTGAAATAACAGGAAATGACATGGAAAGATATAAACCATATGAATCTTCTCGGAATAGAAAAAGGAGATATAATAACTGAGATAGATAATACAGTAATTACATGCACAGCAGATCTTACAAGCAAAATCAATAAGTCTAATGGAAATGATATGCAAGTTACTTATATAAGAAATGGACAGGTTCAAACTACTACTTTAAAGGCTATAAAATCAAATGATAACACATATAAAATAGGATTATGGGTTAGAGATACAGCAGCAGGTGTTGGAACAGCGACTTTTTATGAACCTGAGACTAAAAGATTTGGTGGGTTAGGACATGGAATTGTAGATAGTGATACTGAAGAATTAGTTGAAATCGCTTCTCGGAGAAATAGTAAATGCTAATGTTTTATCAGTAGTAAAAGGTACAGATGGAAATCCACGGCAAAATTCAAGGAACAATAGAAGGTAAGCCAAGTATAGGAAATATTTTTAAGAATACTAATTATGGTGTATACGGAAGTCTAAATAGTATAGGTTATCTAGATATAAACTCAAATAAAACTATTCCAGTTGCTTTAAGAGATGAAATAAATTTAGGAAAAGCAAAGCTAATTTCAACACTTGAAAATGATAGACCAAAAGAATATGCTGTAGAAATTGCAAAGGTTTATACAAATAATAACATAGATAATAAAAGCATGGTTATTAAAATAACAGACCAAAAGCTTATTGATAAAACGGGTGGAATTGTACAAGGAATGAGTGGAAGCCCAATTATACAAGACGGAAAGCTTATACGGAGCTTTGACACATGTAATGGTAAATGATTTAAAACTTCGGCTATGCAGTATTTGCAGAGATTATGGTAAAACAAATGAGATAAAAGCTGGAATTAATTATTGCTACTTATATTAAATTGTGTTAAAATAAATTTATGATTTTGCCAAGGGCAAAGTGTATTTTGTAAATTCTAAAACAAATGTAAGGAGGAACAACTATGAATGATGAGAAAATTCAAGTAATGCAAGAAGTATCATCAAGATTGAATGAAAAACAGTATTTAAAATGGATGCATGATCATGCTGAAGAAATTGATGCTAAAATGCAAGAAATTCGGCAACAGGACATGAATGAGGAAGAGGAATTGCTAAAAGAACTTCCGGAGGAAGCAAGAGAAGAAGCTTTTATGGTTTTAGAATGAGAAATAATAAATACAAAATATACAGAAGAACAAGTCGTAATGATTTGTTCTTCTGTATGTTTTTACTTTTGCATTTTTATCTCATTTCAAAAGCATTGGTCCAATATCTGTTACAGTTCCTGCACCAAGTGTTAAGATTATATCATTTGGCTTCACATTTTTCTTTAAAAATTTTACAATTTCTTCAAAACTTGATATATATTGTACAGGTTTTCCAAGTGAATTTAATTTATTTACTAAATCTTTTGAAGATATGCCAAATACATTTTTTTCTCTTGCTGCATAAACATCAGCTAAAATTATATGGTCAAATCCTAAAAGAGAATCAGCAAAATCGTCCAATAAGTTTTTTAATCTACTATATGTATGAGGCTGAAAAACAACCCAGGATTCATTAAATACCTTTCTATTAATACTATCAGCTGTTGCTTTTATTTCAGTAGGGTGGTGTGCATAATCATCAAAAACAGAAATATTATTAAAAGAACCTTTATATTCAAGTCTTCTATTTGCACCAGTAAAACTTAAAAATGCTTCTTTAATTGCTTCATTTGGAATTCCATAACTATCACAAAGTGCAACGCATGCAGTTGCATTTAATACATTATGCATTCCTGCAATAGAAAGTTTGAAACTATCAAAAAATACCTTATTTTTGTAAATATCAAAACTTGCAAAACCATTTTTATCAAACTTAATATTTTTTGAAACAAAGTCTGCGTCTGAATTTTCAATACCAAAAGTTATACATTTTGCATTTGTTAATTTTTCAAGTCCGAGTACTATTCTTATCATCTGCGTTTATAACAAGTAAACCATCATCTGGAAGTAATTTTACATATTTTTTAAATGCTGATTTTATATTATCTAAATTTTTAAAGTAATCTAAGTGGTCATTATCTATATTTAATATAATTTCAGTCTTTGGATGGAAATGTAAAAAGCTTTCTACATATTCACAAGCTTCTAATATTAAATAATCGCTATTACCAATTCTGTAATTTCCATCTAATTGTTTAAGTAGTGCACCAACTTGCACATTAGGGTCAAAACCAGCTTTTATAAAGCAAAGAGATACAAGAGAAGTAGTAGTTGTTTTTCCATGAGTTCCAGAAATTCCGATAGTTTCCTTAAATGAACTTGTAAGTTTTCCTAAAAAAACTGCTCTTTCACAAGTTTTAATGCTTAATTTTTTTGCTTCCACAAGTTCTGGGTCATCTTCAGAAATTGCTGCTGTATATACAACTAAATCAGCATTTTTAATTTTTTCTAAGTCAGATCCGAATACTGACATCTATTCCATGAGAAATAAGCCTATCAGTTATTTCAGATTTTGCCCAGTCACTACCAGTAACATGAACTCCAAGATTTTTAAGTGTTTCGGCTATACCACTCATACTAATTCCACCAATACCAATAAAATGTATCGTTTTATATTTTTTTATATCCTCAATTGCATTTGACATTTGTATTAAACCCCTCTCTAATTATGCTATTATTAATTATATAATTATAATATGCAAAAGACAATACTTTTGGCAAAAATCATTTATATAATAATGTGACTTTATTTCTATCCTGCTGTATAAACTTTTCTGCTTTCAAATAAGATAATTCTCTTGACATTGAACTTCTATCAACAGCCAAATAGTTTGCAAGTTCTGTAATAGAAAAAGGAATAGTAAAAGTTTTGCCGGTATTTTTTAGAAAGTATATCAAAATATCCAAGAAGCTTGTCACGTGTGGTTCTTCTAGATAAAAGATCTACTCTTGATGTTAAATCTAAAACTTTACTTACCATAAGATTTGGAAGAGAAGACACAAGAGTTTTATGAAAAGAACAATTTGATTTACACTTTTCGTTTATATCATCATATAAAAACAAAAGCACTTTACATTTTTCTTTTGCTTCTACTATAAATTCAGAATTTGTGCTAATATCATAAAAGGTTTCTCCAAAAATAGAACTTCCGAGAAAAACGTTCAGTTACAATTCTATTTCCATTAATATCATATCTAACTAAATCTGCACTTCCTGATATTAATATACAAAGTTGATTACGATTAACAAGATATGTAGTTATAGTTTCACCTTTATTAAATTCTTTTACCTGAGCTTTAGAGCAACCGATTTTCAAAAGCTTCAGCAAATTTTATAATATCAAATTTATTTACCATAAAACTAAACTCCTTTAATGACAAAATAATATCATACTTATGTTGCAAATGCAACATAAGTATGATAAAGGTAAAGTTAACAATGTTAATAAAATACCAGTATAACAGTACTTACGGCTGAAAAAATATAATAAAAAAATAATCTGATGCAAATGTAATATATTTGTAATAATCTTTTTAAATGAGATGTAGCAATGTGTATATGACTTAGTCAAAAAGGTTGTTGCAAATGCAACAGAATATTCTAAAAAACAAATATATAATCACGATAGATTTAACAAGGGGAGGAAAAATTATGAAAATAATTAAAAGAGACGGAAGAGCTGTAGAATACGAAAGAAGCAAAATTGAAGTAGCTATTGAAAAGGCAAATAATGAAGTAAGAGGAAAGGAAAAAGCTACAAAAGAAGAAATAAAAGATATTATAAAATATATCGAAGATTTAGATAAAAAGAGAATGCTTGTAGAAGATATACAAGATATTATTGAAGAGAAATTAATGGAAATTGGGAAGTTTGAACTTGCTAAAAAATATATAGTATATAGATATACAAGAGCTTTAATTAGAAAACAAAACACAACAGATGAATCTATATTAAGCTTAATTAAAAATTCGAATAAAGACCTTATGGAGGAAAATTCAAACAAGAATGCGATAATAGCTTCTACACAAAGAGACTTAATTGCAGGAGAGGTATCAAAAGATTTAACAAAAAGAATGTTACTTCCAGAAAAGATATCAAAGGCACATGAAGAAGGCATATTACACTTTCATGATGCAGATTACTTTTTGCAACCAATATTTAATTGTTGTTTAATTAATGTAGGTGATATGTTAGATAATGGAACTGTAATGAATGGAAAAATGATAGAAACACCAAAGAGTTTCCAAGTTGCATGTACTGTATTGACTCAAATAATTGCATCAGTTGCAAGTAGCCAATATGGTGGACAATCTGTTGATATAAAACACCTTGGAAAATATTTAAGGAAAAGTCGTGAAAAATTTAAAAGACAAATTACAGAATTAAATGAAGATGGTTCATTAACAAATAAAATGATAGATGAATTAGTAGAGCAAAGATTACAATCAGAATTAAGCTCAGGAGTTCAAACAATTCAATATCAAATAAATACATTAATGACAACAAACGGTCAATCTCCATTTGTTACATTGTTCTTAAATCTTGACAAAGATGATGAATACATTGAAGAAAATGCAATGATAATAGAGGAAATATTAAAACAAAGATATAAAGGTATAAAGAATGAAAAAGGTGTATATGTAACACCAGCATTCCCAAAACTTGTATATGTATTAGATGAGCACAACTGCTTAAAAGGCGGAAAATATGACTATTTAACAAAACTTGCAGTAAAATGTTCTTCAAAGAGAATGTATCCAGATTACATATCTGCTAAGAAAATGAAAGAAAACTATGAAGGAAATGTATTTAGCCCAATGGGTTGTAGAAGTTTCTTAGCACCATGGAAAGACGAAAATGGAAATTATAAATTTGAGGGTAGGTTTAACCAAGGTGTTGTAAGTATTAACTTACCACAAATCGGAATACTTTCAGAAGGTGATGAAGATAAATTCTGGAAATTATTAGAAGAAAGACTAGAACTATGTAAAGAAGCTTTAATGTGTAGACATTATTCTTTGCTTGGAACATCAGCAGATGTAAGCCCTATACATTGGAGATATGGCGCTATTGCAAGACTTGAAAAAGGTGAGAAAATAGATAAACTATTAAAGAATGGATATTCTTCAATATCACTTGGATATATAGGTGTATATGAAGCGACAAAATCAGTAAAAGGTGTATCACATACAACTAAAGAAGGAAGAGAATTTGGATTAAAAATAATGGAAACATTAAATGATGCTGTAAAGAGATGGAAGGAAGAAACAGGACTTGGTTTTGCACTATATGGAACACCAGCAGAAAGTTTATGCTATAGATTTGCAAGAATTGATAAAGAGAAATTCGGAATTATTGAAGATATAACAGATAAAGGATATTATACGAATTCATATCACATAGACGTTAGAGAAAAAATAGATGCATTTGAGAAATTAAAATTTGAAAGTGATTTCCAAAAATTATCAGGAGGAGGAGCTATCTCTTATGTAGAAGTTCCAAATATGAAACATAACTTAGATGCATTAGAAGAAGTAGTTAAATTTATTTATGATAATATTCAATATGCAGAATTTAATACAAAATCAGACTATTGCCAAGTATGTGAGTTTGATGGGGAAATTGTAGTAAATAGCAATAATGAATGGGAATGTCCTAATTGTGGAAACAAAGATAAAAGCAAAATGAATGTAGTTAGACGTACTTGTGGATATCTTGGAGAGAACTTCTGGAATGAAGGTAAGACTAAGGAGATTAAGTCTAGAGTACTTCATCTGTAATTAATCTATTTTTTGATAAGGAGAGAACTAAAATGAATTATGCGACTATAAAAAAATGTGATGTAGCAAATGGACCACGGAGTTCGTGTATCACTATTTGTAAGTGGATGTCCGCATCACTGTAAAGGATGCTTCAATAGCGAAGCTTGGGATTATAATTATGGAAATACTTTTACAGAACAAGTAGAAGAAGAAGTGCTAGAAGCGTTAAAGCCAGATTATATAAAGGGTTTATCATTACTTGGTGGAGAACCACTGGATTTAAATAATCAAGAAGGATTGCTAGATGTAGTAAAGAAAGCAAAAGAATTATACCCAGATAAACCAATTTGGTGTTACACAGGCTATCTTTTTGATAAACAAGTTATGGGAGAAATGGTTAAAAATAATGAAACCACAAATGAATTGCTTAAATATATAGATTATGTTGTAGATGGGCAATTTATGGAAGAATTGAAAAATCCAAAATTGCAATTTAGAGGCTCAGAAAATCAAAGAATAATAGATGTACAAAAAACATTAGGCAATGAAAATCATGATATAGTTTTATGGGATAAATTAGATATTTAAGTATAAAAAAGAAAAGGTAAATGCGATTTATCTTTTCTTTTTTTGTATAAATAAACATTAAAAAAGCATACTAGAATTTAGGTGATATAAATATGAAGGTTTCATGGCTTAGAGGAAAAGACGATAATCAAAGCTTTAAAGTACTCAAAAATTTAGGGTTTGAAGTGCATAATGTAGAAGAACCTGAAAATACAGATGAGAAAATTGAAGAATTAATACAAAATAATTATAAAATAATAATATTATCTAATGAAATTGCGTCATTTTCAGGAGATATAATAACAAAATATGCAAATCAAGATGATGTAAGTATAGTAATAACACCAGATTCAAATAAAAAACACCTCTAATACTGTATAAAATTTGAAAAAAAGTAAAAAATAGTAAATACAGAGGAGGTACATAGGTAAATGAATGCTAGTCGTATGAAAAATATAATAGTTTTAAAAGATTTGCCATCTAATATGGTCGATGAGGCTATAGTAATACTTAAAAGTGGGATTAAGGTTAAAAACAAAGAAATAATTGAAAATAAAGGGAAAGGCAGTTTTGAAGAAAATTCAGATGGAAATTATGAGATGGCTATAAAAGAAGCAGAATTTTTAGTAGAAGATTATCTAAAAAAACTTGAAAAGCCAAAAGAAATTGCATCAATTGTTAATGTAAGGAGAATGAAGCTTCAATATAAGAAAATGCAAATATGTAGTATGTTACTTGGAATAACTACAATTATTCGGAATAATAATTAGTATATTTAAGTAAGAAAAGAAAGCTTGAAATATAGCTTTCTTTTTTAATTGTTTGTACTAGTTATTTGCAATTTAGCATATATTTTTGTATAAGAAAGTCTTAGGAGGAAGCAAATGGAAAGAGTATTTAGCCAAGATGATAGAATAAGAAGAGCAGAAGAAATTTATTTAAGGAGAAGAAATTTAAGAGAAAAAACAAAAAAAGCAACTGTAAATGTTTCTTCAAAACCAAAAAATTTTAGACTATTTAAAAGAATAGCTCTGCAAATCATTATATGTACTCTTATATATTACGTTTTTTATTTAATAAGTACAACAAATTATACATTTTCAGAAGATACTTTAAATAAAACAAGAGAGATTTTAACTCATGATTTTGATTTTTATGGAATTTATAATTCTGCAATAGAAAATATAAACAAATTTCTATATCCAGAAGAAAATGGGGAAAATGTAGTAGAAAATAATGAAGAAACGAATGCAGGAGAAACGAACGATATGCCTATAGAAGAAGAAAGCCTAAATCAAGCAGAAATAAGTTCTGCAGAAGAAAGTGAACTAGAAAGGATAAAGAAAGAGTATGCATTCGTTCTACCTGCAACTGGTAGAATATCTTCAGAATATGGCGAAAGGGAAGTTACATCAAGCGTAATAACAGCATATCATAAGGGGATAGATATTGCAGCAAATTTAGGAGAAAGTGTACTTTCTTCAACAGATGGTGAAGTTATAATTTCTAAAAATTCTCCAACATATGGAAACTATGTTATGGTACAAAATAATGAAGTAAAAACTGTATATGCACATTGCAGTAGTCTTTTAGTAAATGTTCGGAGACAAAGTTACAAAGGGACAGGAAATTGCAAAAGTAGGTGCAACAGGTGATGTAACAGGAGCACATTTACATTTTGAAATTAGAATTAATGATGTTTGTATAAATCCAAGAGAAATATTAGTGTTTTAAAAAGGGGAGGAAAACTTAAGGTGCAAGTAAAGTTAGACCTCAAAATTTTTTTGTTTATAGCACTTTTTTTTATAACAAATCAAATAGAAATTTACATTGAAATTATGATTTTTGCATTGCTTCATGAAATAGGACATATGTGTATGCGGATGTATCTTAGGTTTAGGATTAAAAGAACTAGAAATACTTCCATGTCGGTTTTTCAATTTCATTTAAAATTGATACAAAAAACTATAATAAAAAAATTTTAAAGTCAAACTTATTAAATTTAAAGAAATTAATAGTAGCTTTGGCTGGACCTAGTGTAAATCTAATCTTTGTATTAATTTTTCTATTTTTTTATCAAAATATTACTATAATATATGTAAATATACTTATTTTCATATTTAATATGCTTCCAATATACCCACTAGATGGCGGAAGAATCTTAAAATATATTTTATGTATTTTCAAAGGGAAGAAGAAATCGCTTAGTTTAACAAATATGATTTCAAACATAATGGCAATACTGTTAAGTATAGGAACATTAATATTAAGTATTAAATATAAGAATATTGCATATATTCTTGGAGTTATATATATATGGATAATTTTAATAAGAGAAAATAAAATATATAAAGTAAAAAGAAATATGTATAGAATTTTAGAAAATAATATTGCAATAAACAAAGATTAATAGTAAAATGAAAATAGATTTAGGAGGAAGTACACATATGATAAATAAATTTAGAAATGAACAAGGAATTACAATGGTTACACTTGTAATTACAATATTATTGCTAGTGATAGTTACAGGTATGATAGCAGTAAATGCCACTAATTCGCTTCAACTTTCAAATTTAACAAAGCTTCAAAATGATATACAATCATTAAGTGATAGAGTTGCAGCTTATTATGTACAAGAACGGAAAATTACCAGTAGATGAAGAAACTATAATTTTAATGTCTTCATTAACAGAATTTAGGGATTTATCACCAAATGATGGAGATACTTATTATACAATAAAATTAGAAGAATTAAGTAATTTAACATTAAATTACGGAAAAGAGTACCAAATAAGTGGAAGCGATGATAGATATATAATAAATCGGAGAGTCTCATATGATATATTATTATAGAGGTGTAAATTACGATGGAGAAACATATCACACGATTCGGAGCAAATGATATTGAAATCTAATAAAAAGCTTGCAAAATATGATAAGATATGATAAAATATTTTCTACGATTAAATTTACTATATAAATTTAATTAGTCCTTGCTCATATTTAATTATGGGCTATATATCCAAAAGGAGGTGGAAATAATGAATAAATACGAGAGTATAATCATTATTGGTCAAAATGTAAATGAAGAAGGTATAAAAGCCTTAATTACAAAATTTACTGATTTGATTAATCAAGATCGGAAAAGTTTCAAATGTAAACGAAATGGGACTAAGAAAGCTAGCCTATGAAATAGGTAAGAATAAAGAAGGTTACTATGTTGTTTTTGAATTTGAAGCAAAACCAGAACTAATCGTTGAACTTGAAAGAAATTATAGAATAAATGATGAGATTATTAAGTTCATTGTAGTTAGAAAAAATGAAGAATAGTTCTAAAGAGTATAGTATTGTTTGTGATACAATACTTGAAGGCCTAAGTCAAGATATGTAATAAAATGTGGAGGCAAAAAGTATAAAGGGAGGAATAATAAATGAACAAAGTAATCTTAATGGGAAGACTAACAAGAGACCCAGAGGTGAGATATACTCAAACAAACAATACATTAGTTGCAACTTTTTCTCTTGCAGTAAATAGAAGATTTGTTAGACAAGGAGAAGAAAGACAAGCGGATTTCATAAATATTGTAGCATGGGGAAAGCAAGGAGAATTTTGCAGTAAATATTTCAAAAAAGGACAACAAGTAGGAGTAATCGGAAGAATCCAAACAAGAAATTGGGATGACGATAAAGGACAAAGACATTATGTTACAGAGGTTATAGCAGAAGAAGCTTATTTTGCAGATTCTAGAAGAGGAGATTCTGAAGGAAGTGCAAGTGGAAGCTTTGAAAATACCTTTGGAGCAGAAGTCAATGAGGCAGGTTCAGAATTTGAATTGACATCAAATGACGATTTGCCATTTTAAAATTATGACAAAGGGGGTCAAAATAAATGGTTGACAAAAAACAAAACAATAGAAGAAATAACAGAAATAATGATGAAGACTATAATCCTAAGTTTAGAAAACAAAGAAGAAAAGTTTGCCCATTATGTGCAGATAAAAATTTAGTTTTAGATTATAAAAATCCAGATGGATTAAAGAAATTCATAAATGATAAAGGTAAAATTTTACCAAGAAGAGCAACTGGAGCTTGTGCAAAACATCAAAGAGATATTACTCTTGAAGTAAAAAGAGCAAGACATATTGCAATGTTACCATATACTCAAAATTAATTAAAAATTTAATAAAAAAGGCATAGAGAAGTATACTGCTTCCTATGTCTTTTTTATTTGTATTTAACTTCTGACTTGACTACACACAAATTTATTTTTGCTTGGCTAAGCTTATATATTTATGCTCTAGGATATGGAGTTGTTTCATTAGTTAGTCCTAAAATATAATCGATACTTGTATTAAAATATAAAGCGAGTTTTCTTAGGGTATCTACAGGTATATTTATTTTTTCTAACTCATACTTACTATAATTTGTTTGAGATATATTAAGAGTCTTTGCAACATCAATTTGGCATAAATCTCTATCTTCTCTTAAATCTTTTAATCTAATCATAACTTACCCTCCATAAATATTTTACAATAGTTATAATTTAACTATTGACAAATGGTCGCAATTTGACTATAATATAACCATAGTCACAATATGACTAAAACATCATATCCTTTTGGGAAGAAATAAAAATAGTTTGGTTTTTCGGTTTGACTTTGGCTATTTTTATTTCATTCCACCAAATAATATTTCTTGCCAAAAGGATATAAAACTAATATGTAATAAAAAAAGAAAAAATATACAAATTAAATAAACTAAAGAAAGGGAATTAGATAAATGAATAAATGTAAACCAAACAAAAGAAGCGAAAGTGGAATAACACTAATCGCTTTACTCGTAATGA
>CAOJZU010000003.1 GCA_948466265.1 uncultured Clostridium sp.
TAAAAATAAATATAGTAGATACACCTGGACATGCTGATTTTGGTGGAGAAGTAGAGAGAGTTTTAAAAACTGTTGATGGTGTTTTGCTTTTAGTTGATGCATTTGAAGGTACTATGCCTCAAACAAGAGAAGTTTTAAAGAAATCTTTAGCATTAAATTTAAAACCAATAGTTGTAATAAATAAAATAGATAGACCAGGTTCAAATCCAACAAAAGTTGTTGATGAAGTTCTAGAATTATTTATTGAACTTGATGCAAATGATGAACAATTAGATTTTCCTGTTGTTTATGCTTCTGCAAAACAAGGAATAGCAAAATTGAATATGAGCGATCCAGATGGAAATATGGATATTTTATTTAAAACTATAGTAGAGAATATAAGTGCACCTGAATGTGACGAAGATGGACCAGCTCAAATGCTTGTATCAAATATTGATTATGATGAATATGTAGGAAGAATTGCAGTAGGTAGAGTGGAACGTGGAACAATTAAATCAGGAATGCAAGTTACAGTTTGTAAAAAAGATGATAAAACAGTAAATCGGAAGAATTACAAAAGTATATACTCATGTAGGACTTGAAAAAGTTGAAGTACAAGAAGCAAAAGCTGGAGATATTATTGAATTTGCAGGTATTTCTGATATTAATATTGGAGAGACAATTTGTGACCCTGAGCATGTAGAAAAAATCAATTTCGTAGATATAGATGAGCCAACTGTAACAATGACATTTAGTGTAAATAATGGACCATTTGCAGGAAGAGAAGGAGAATTTGTAACATCAAGACATATTAAAGACAGATTAATGAAAGAACTTGAAAGAAATGTCAGTCTTCGTGTTAACGAAACATCAGCAACTGATAGTTTTGAAGTTGCAGGTCGTCGGAGAGTTACATTTATCAGTATTAATTGAAACAATGAGAAGAGAAGGATTTGAACTTTTAGTTTCTCGTCCAAAAGTTATTATAAAAGAAATAAATGGCGTTAAATGTGAGCCAATAGAGAGACTAGTAGTAAATGTTCCTGATGAGTTTGTTGGTAATGTTATTGAGAAATTAGGAAAAAGAAAAGCTGAAATGACAAATATGGAACCTGCAGAAGAAGGGCATACCAAGATAGAATTTAAAATACCTGCAAGAGGGTTAATTGGATATCGCTCAGAATTTATGACTGATACAAAGGGAAATGGTACAATGAACCATATTTTTGATTGTTATGAAGAATATAAAGGGGATATAACAGCAAGAAGTAGAGGTACGATTGTTGCATTTGAAAATGGTAAGGCAGTAACTTACGGACTATATAATGCACAAGATAAAGGTGAACTATTTATTGGTCCTGGAACAGAAGTATATGAAGGTATGATTGTTGGACTAAATTCAAGGGGAGAAGATTTAGCAATAAATGTATGTAAAGAAAAGCATCTAACAAACACAAGAGCTTCTGGTTCTGATGATGCTTTACGTTTAGTTCCACCTATACAGATGTCTCTAGAGAAGGCTATTGAGTTTATTCAAGATGATGAACTTGTTGAGGTTACTCCTCAAAATATACGTTTAAGAAAGAAGATACTTGATTCTAAGGAACGTGAGAGGGCTAATAGAAATAAATAAAATGAATATAGAAAAATTTGAAGAAATAAAGAAAAAGGCCTTAGATGATCAAATTCCAATTATTATGGATGATACTCTAGAGGTTTTAGATAATAAGTTTAAAGATGTAAAATTAGATAGTATATTAGAAATCCGGAACAGCAGTCCGGATATTCTAGTATATGCTTTTCTAAGTATTTAAGTGAAAATGGAATGATTGATACAATTGAAAGAGATGAAGAAAGAGCAAAGGAAGCAATAGAAAACATTAAAACAATGGAACTTGAAGATAAGATAAATGTATTTGTTCGGAGATGCTGTGGAAATTCTTCCTACATTTAATAAAACCTATGATATGATTTTTATTGATGCTGCAAAACGGTAAATATCCATTTTTCTTAAGTGAAGCACTAAGAATGTCTAAACATGGAACTATAATTGTTGCTGATAATATTTTATATAAGGGATATGTTATGAGCGATTATAACAAGCATAAGCAGAGAACTGCGGTTAGAAATTTAAGGGAATATATAAAGCTAGCTTTGGAAAATCCAAACCTTGAGAGTGAGATTTTAGAAGTACGGAGATGGACTTTGTATAAGCAAAATAATGGAATAGTTTCTTTTGACAATTTACATAAATGAGTGTATAATTATATTATAAGGTTCATTTTAATTAGCCTTTCGGAATTTTCGAAGGGCGATGTGCCCTTCGAATGGTTCTTGAAATGGAACAAAAAAGGAGGACATAAGTAATGAAGGAAGTAAAGAAGCTTAAGGAAGCAGGGACGTTTATCGTGGAAGAATGGACAGACTTGATGCGGGCAAACGGAATTGCAAGCATAGGTGTTTCGAGTGTTAAAACACATGAATATGTGTTTAAGCATGAAGGCGGAAAACTTTATATAGCAGATAATACTGACGTGAAGAGAGACAAATTTAGTGAAGTGATTGACGCAGAAAAGACCTTGGCAGATCTGGCAAAAGAAGAGTGCGTTATGTGGGCTAACATTATTCCCGCAGAAGGAGTTTCTTTTCATCTCTACAACCCGCGTATCCGTTTCCTTGACAAGCAGTAGACAGCAATGCAAAAAGCTGGGGTCAGATATTTTAATCTGACCCTGGCTATCTATTTATTAGAATATATTTAAATACCTAAGTGAAGACAAAATTGTATCTATTACAATAATTCCAATTAAAGAATTTGATATTATTTTTTGCATTTTAATAGGTACTTTCACACAAACTTTTCCGAAGTAACTTTGTTATAATTGGATGTATTATTTTGAAAAATACTAAACTTCCGTATACCCCAAACTAAGCTAAAACTTAATGTTATTCTTCCGTTTAAGTTTAAAAACTGACCTGTATAGTCCCACCATTTTGTACTGAATAATGCTTGAAGAAAGAAGTCTGTTATATATTCAAACACACTAAATATAATTGCTGATAAGAAAAATAGTTTTACAGGTTTATTTTTATAATCTTTAAGCAAGAAAAGTAAAATAATAGCACCATACCCATATATAGGACAGATTGGTCCAAATAAAAAGCCCCTTTTAACAAATTCATGAGTAGATACTACACAAAAAATTTCTTCACATATCCAACCTAAAAAAGAATATATAACAAAATAAATAACTATTTTTTGAAAATTAGATAATGATTTATTAGTATTTTTCATAATAACCCCTTTTAATTATTGTTATACAAAAATAATATCAAACATTAAGAAAAAAGTAAATAGGTTATATATTGAAATTTACACTAATTTGTAATATAATAAGCCTAAATAAAGCAAAAAAAGGAGATTATTAATATATTATGAAGAAACCAGAACTATTAGCACCAGCAGGTTCATTTGAAAAAGCAAAGATTGCATTTCTTTATGGAGCAGATGCAGTATATTGTGGAACTGCTTCTTTGTCATTAAGAAGTAGGGCAGAAGTAGAAGATGATGATTTAGAAAAAACAATTATATATGCACATGAAATAGGAAAGAAAGTTTATGCTGCGATAAATATTTATGCACTAGATGAAAATTATGAAGAAATAAAAAAACAAGCTAGAATGTTGAATAATCTTAAAGTAGATGGAATTATTTTATCAGATGGTGGAGTACTTGATACAATAAAGCAGGAAGCACCAGATGTTCCAATTCATATAAGTACTCAAGCTAATGTTGTAAGTTCCCACTCAGCTTCTTTTTGGCATAAAAACGGAGCTGAAAGAGTAATACTTGCAAGGGAATTGAATAAAGATCAAATTAAAGAAATAATAAATAACACTCCTAAAGAGCTTGAAACAGAGATTTTTGTGCATGGCGCACTATGTTTTGGTTACTCAGGAAGATGCTTTTTAAGCGATTTTCTAGCGTCTAGAAGTGCAAATCTTGGTGATTGTGCTCAAAGTTGTAGATGGGCATATAATTTATATGCAGAAGAAAAGAATAACCCACGGTAATCTTATGCCAATTGAATATGATGAAAAAGGTACATATATATTTTCTTCAAAAGATTTATGTCTTTTAAAGGAGATACCTGAGATTATAGATATGGGAGTAGATAGTCTTAAAATTGAGGGAAGACTAAAGACAGAATATTATTTAGCTAGTGTTGTAAATGTTTATAGAAATGCAATAGATGAATGCTTAAATAATCCAAAAAATTATGATTATACAAAATACTTAAATAAGATTGAAAAAGTAAAAACAAGAAGCCTAACTTCATTTTATTTTAATGATAGAAATAATAAAGATTTTCAAGAGTTTGAAGGAAAACAATATAATCCAAATTTTGAATTTGGAGGTAAAGTAGTAGAATATAATGAAGATAAGTCTATAATTGAGATAAAAAACAAATTATTTGTTGGAGATAAATTGGAGATTATAATTCCAGGAAATATAGAAGTGTTTAGTTTTAATATAGATAAGTTATGGGATGTAGAAACTGATGAAGAAATTGACTCAGTAAGTCCAGGAAAGAAAGGACAGCTTGTGAAAATGAAGCTTCCAATTAAATGTGAGAAAGATTGGATAATTAGAAGAAAAAAATAAAACTAATATAAAAAATTCATAGCCAAAAGACTATGAATTTTTTATATTAGTTGTTTATTCTTAATCTTTCCCCTGCATAAATCAGATTTATATTTCGTATGTGATTTAAATTTGCAATACTTTCTATAGATACATGGAACATTCTAGAAATTGAAGTTAATGTGTTTCCACGTTTTATAGTATATATTACATGGTTCATATCAAAGGCATTTCCAGTTATTTCATTAAATCCCCTTGTTACATCTATTTTTAAAACTTGACCTGGGAAAATTAGATTTACATTGTTAATTCCATTAAGTCCTGCAATTTCTGTTACGGTTGTTCCAAATTCATTTGCAATTTCACTTAAAGTATTTCCTCTTCTAACAGTATAAGTTTCTATTTGGTTTGTAGTATTTCCAGAAGTATTTATAGTAGAAGGAGCAGCCAAAAATATATTATCTGTAAATTTATTTCTATCAACAAAGGCTCTAATTCCGTTTAGCCTACCACTATTAGTATATTGAAAACCAGTCCATGAAGGCCAATTAACATCGCTTGCTGGTGTTTCCACACCATATTCTGCAATCCAAAGTGGATATGATGCTGCAAGTTCTCTACTAAATACATTTCTTGCATTATATGCATCACTATATATTATCATCTCTTTTCCAGTAAGTTCTTGAACTCTATTTAGAAAAATAGTCGATAATCTATTTATTTCTTCTACATTTAAGTTTCCAAAGTTCTCAAAGTCCATTGCAAGCTTGCAATCTGGAGCAGTTCCAGAAATGACAGAAGAAAAATATTCAGCTTCCCTTATAGCTTCTTCTTCTGTTCTTGCCATTACATAATGGTAAAATCCTATATGTAAGTTATTTGCTTTGGCATTTGTGTAATTTGTTCTAAAATATGGATCAGTAATATTTGTACCTTGACTTGATTTAATGTACACAACTGAAATACCATCATTTTTAACTTCTTCATAATTAATATATCCTTGCCAATTACTTACATCAATTCCTTCATAAATCACATCAGAAGTAGGGGGAAGGGCAGAAACAGATGTAGTTAAAAGTAATAAGAAAAAGGTTGTTAGTAAAACTATATGTATATATTTTTTTATCACAAAAAAACCTCCTTTTAGTTAGATAGATATATTATATGAATTTTTACAAAATGTGTGATTGAAATTTATGTAGAATTATGATATAAATTATAAAAAGAAAAGAGGGAGTAATAATGATTGAAGAATATATAAATAAATTAAAACCATATGTGCTAGATATGTTTTCTAAAGATTCAAGTGGTCATGATATTAGCCATTTAGAAAGAACAATGAAACTTGCTTTATATTTGCAAGAAAAAGAAGGTGGAGATAGAGTAGTTATTGGAATTTCTGCTTTTTTGCATGATATACATAGAATAATGCAAAATGAAAAAGGAGTATTTGTTTCTCCTAAAGAGTCTCTAGAAACTGTTAGACGGACTTTTATCTAAAATTGATATAACTAAAGATCAAAAAGATAAAATTTGTTATGCAATTGAATATCATGAATTATATAATTGGAATGGAAATAACATAGAAGATGTAAATGCACTGATTTTGCAAGATGCTGATAATTTAGATGCTATTCGGTGCAATTGGAATAGGTAGAACTTTCTGTTATTCTGGATATCATAATGTACCTATGTATAATGATAAAATACCAATAAATAATGAAGTTAAGTATAGTGAAGGTAGAATTTCTCCTTCAACTATTCACCATTTCTATGAGAAATTGCTTAAACAAGGAGAATATATGAATACTAAAACGGCAAAAGAAATGGCAAAGGAAAGAACTGAGTTCATGAAAAAGTTTGTAGATAAATTTTTGGAAGAATGGGAAGGAAACTTTTAAAGAGAGTGATTATATATATGCAGGATACAATAGAAATTATAGAATATAAAGATATAAATAATAGATTTAGTAATGAACTTATACATGATTTTATAAATCAAAGTATGCATAAATTTATAGGTAGACCATTAAAACTAAGAGAAGATTGTTATTATATAGAAGATCATTATTTACAAAATGGTGGTAACTTTTGGATTGCAGTAGATAAGGATAAAATAATTGGAACAATTGGATTAGAAAATAGAGGCAAAGTAGGAATATTAAAAAGATTATATATTGATGAAAACTACCAAAATTTAGGAATAGGAAGCATGCTATATAAGTCCCTTGAAAATTATGCTATTAAAAAAACAAATGTAAAAACTTTATATTTAACATGTGGGAAAGTATTAGAAAATGCACACAAATTTTATACTAAGCATGGTTTTAAGCAAATATATAAGCTAGAAATAGAATTGCAAGTTAAGGAACATGAAGATTTGTTTAAAAAAGATATAATATAACATATTACTGCAAGTGGAAATATGTGTATTGATAAAATCAGCAAAATATAGTATAATTGCCATAAGTATAAATTGGTAAGTTGCTCGAGTGTTTGACCAATTGTATACTGTCCATAAGGAAAAGGAGGACTTACGAGATATGGTACAAAAAATAAACCCTCATGGATTAAGAGTTGGGATAATGAAAGACTGGAAATCAGAATGGTATGCTGACGACTCAGATTTTGCAATTCCAGAAGAAAGTAATAATTTAAAAATAGGGAGAGTAAAAAACTGGTATACGCTTATAACAGTTAAGTCAAGACAGCAACGTAGCAGGAAGAATTTGAATTTTCTTGCAAAAAAGTCATCGAAAGAACAAAGCATGAAGTGTCAAACGCGGTATAATATCAGCAGAAAACTGATATCGTAAGTTTTTAAGTTTAAACTCGAGCGAAACAAAGTAGGTGGCTAGTTTTTTTAGCCACCTATGATTATATACAAAAATCATTCTTGAAATTCTTTGCTTAATTTATTTATTGCTTTTGTTTCTATTCTAGACACATAACTACGGCTAATTCCAAGCATTTTTGCTATTTCATTTTGAGTTTTCGGAACTTTCCCATTTAAGCCAAAACGCATTTCTAGTATTGACTTTTCTCTGTCCTTTAAAACTTCTTTCATTTTCTCAAAGAGTTTTTTTGTTTTGAGCTTTAAATCAATTTCTTCTTCAATACTTCTATCATCATTTTCTAGTATTTCTAAAAGAGTTATTTCATTATCATCTTTATCTTTTCCAATAGGTTCATTTAAATATACTTCAGCTTTAGTTTTTTTAGATGTTCTTAAAAACATTAGAATCTCGTTTTCTATACATCTTGCAACATATGTAGCAAGTCTAATATTTTTATCCATGTTAAAACTATTAATTCCTTTTATAAGTCCAATAGTTCCTATTGAAATCAAGTCATCTTGGTCAATATTTGTAGAAGAATATTTCTTAGCAACATGAGCAACAAGCCTTAAGTTTCTTTCTATTAAAATATTTCTAGCTTCTTCATCACCGGTTTTTAGTCTTTCTAAGAAAATTTTCTCTTCATCAGGACTTAATGGTTCTGGAAAAAGGTTAGAACTTTGTATATATCCGGACTGCAAACATCGCAGTTTTTAAGAAGAGAAAGAAACCGGAAAGGGTAAGAGCCTCTATCATTTATTATTACCTCCAAAAAATCTTTTCAAAACAATTATATGTCTTAAAATTCTACTTCGTGCCTGACCATATAAAACTATTTTCTTTATATGGTAGTACATACAGAGAAAACAAAAGCTTGATATACAATTTGAAAATTAAAATTAAGCAAAATCATTGAAATTATAGTGAAATTATGTTAGTATTATAAATAATATTTTATTATAATTCTCCTGTGCTTTTTATGACAGAAGTATTGAAACTATTAACCAGCAACATATGGAGGCATGTGAAATGAAAGGAAGAGAAGACATAAGGAAAGTAAACAAAGGTAATTCATTTTATGATGTTTTTGAGAAAAGAAGCTTCAAGGATAACCAAGCATATAAGCTTGTCGCTGGAATAACAAGAGCTGTTTTTTCAAGGGAGAGATGATATGGAAAATATAATTTTAAAAGTTATAGCCGTTTTGTGCATTGCAGCAGTGGCAATTGCTACACTATTTACAAACCGGAATGATGAAGATGTTGCTCTAGTAGTCTTAATTTTTGTAATAATAGCATTAGCAATTATTTTTATTCCATGGAAAGATGCGTTTTTATTTATGCTTAATAACTAACTGTTTTTAAAATTATATTAAAGGTCAAAGGAGTCGTATTTCGTCTCCTTTTGGCTTATGTTTCCTTAGTTATTACAATATCAACTATTTTCTTGACTGAAACTTCATTATTTAATATAATATAAGAAAAGTGGCTTCGCCACATGTGCATTTTGCTTTGCAAATATGCACAGCCCAAGGTAAGCCTCTGCATAAGTTATCCGTAATTCGCTTTGCTCAAACGGCTAACTTAACTTAACCTTGTTACTTCGGAAATATACTAACTTCGTTAGTAATTTCCTACGTAATAGAAATAAAGGGAGGGGTTTAATTGATAGACCTTGAAGAAAATAAAAGAGAATTGCAAGATTTAAATACCAAATATTTAAGTTTAGATAAAACTTTAGATAAAGATAAATTGGAAGAAAGATTAAAAGAGCTTGAAGAGAAAACTTTGCAAGATGGTTTTTGGAATGATGTAAAATCAGCCAATAGTGTTTTACGTGATATTAAAGAAGTAAAATCAAAAGTTACAAGTTTAAATGAAATAAAAGTAAATCTTGATAATTTAATAGAAACAAATGATTTTCTGCTTCTTGAAAACGATGAAGAAATAGCAATAGAATTGGTTCAAAGCACAAATTTATTAAGAGAAAACATAGAGAAGCTAGAAACAAAAATGTTTCTTTCAGGTAAATTTGATAGAAATAGTGCAATAATTACACTTCACCCAGGAGCTCGGAGGAACTGAGTCACAAGACTGGGCACAAATGCTGTATAGAATGTATTCTAGATGGGCAGCAAGTAATGGCTATAGATTAAAAGAAACTGACCTTTTAGAAGGAGAAGAAGCAGGAATTAAAAGCGTTACAGCTGTAATAGAAGGAGAATATGCTTATGGATATTTAAAAGGAGAAATGGGTGTCCATAGATTAGTTAGAATATCTCCTTTTGATTCTGGTGGAAGAAGACACACTTCTTTTGCATCTGTTGAAGTTCTTCCTGAAATTACCGACGATGTGGAATTGGAAATAAATCCAGATGATTTAAGAATAGATACTTACCGTTCTTCAGGAGCAGGGGGACAGCATGTAAATAAAACTTCATCTGCTGTTAGAATAACCCATATTCCAACAAATACTGTAACCTCTTGTCAGTCAGAACGTTCTCAGCTTCAAAACAAGGAAACTGCTATGAAAATGCTTAAATCTAAGCTTTTAGATTTAAAAGAGAAAGAACATAAAGATAAAATAGAAGATTTAAAAGGTATTCAAAGAGAAATAGCATGGGGAAGTCAAATTAGGTCATACGTTTTTTGCCCATATACATTAGTAAAAGACCATAGAACTAATTTTGAGGTAGGAAACGTAGAAGCAGTAATGAATCGGAGAAATAGATAAATTTATGGAAGCATATTTAAAGCTAGAAGTTAATAATTAAAGGAGAATTATGGAAGATAATATAATCGAAGTAAAAAATTTAGTTAAGAAATATAAAATAAGTGAAAGAAAGCATGGAATACTTGGATATATAAAAAATATATTTCATCCTAAATATAAAGAATTTACAGCTGTTAATAATATAAGCTTTAATATAAAAAAAGGAGAACTTGTTGGATATATTGGAGAAAATGGAGCACGGAAAATCTACTACAATAAAGATGCTAACTGGCTTGCTTACTCCAACATCTGGAAATGTTTTGGTAAACGGAATTGTGCCAAATGAAAAGAGAATAGAAAATAACAAACAAATTGGTGCAGTTTTTGGTCAGAAAACACAGCTATGGTGGGATCTTCCTGTAATAGAAAGCTTTGAATTGATAAAGAAAATGTATAATATGTCTAATAAAGAATATCAAGAAAATTTAGAGAAATTTACTAAAATCCTAGATTTAAAAGATTTATTAAATAAACAAGTTAAAAACCTAAGTTTAGGTCAAAAAATGAGATGCGAAATAGCTGCAACTTTTTTGCACAAACCAAAAGTTGTTTATTTAGATGAGCCTACAATAGGGCTAGATATACTTGTAAAAGAAAATATTAGAAAATTTATAAAGGATATGAATAGAGAAGAAAATACGACCGTAATACTTACAACTCATGATTTAAAAGATATTGAAGAAGTGTGTGATAGAATTATACTAATCGATAAAGGTAAAATAATTTATGATGGTGGAAAAGAAGCTTTTAAAGATAAATATGGAAAACATATTATAGCAGAATTTATTGTAAAAGATAAGACTAAGAATATCACTTTAGAGACAAGCGAAGATGATTTTGAAGTTATTGATGAGACAGATAAAAATATAAAAGTAAAATTTAATCATGATAAACTTACAATAATGGATATAGTAAATAAAATATCAAAGTTTTGCAATATATTAGATATTCATGTTCAAGAAGAAGGATTAGAAGAAATATTAAAAGAAATATATAGAGGGGAAACAATAAGTGATTAAAAAAATCTGGAAAATAGCCAGGCAAGTAACAAAGGAAGATTTGTATTATAGATTTGATATACTTTTATATGTATGTAACTTTATTATACGAGTTACAGTATATATATTTATTTGGCTTGCAATATATAATAACGGAAATCAAATATTAGGCATGAGTTTTGAGCACATAACTACTTATTATGTTTTAGCTATAACACTTGACCCAATTATTTTTTGGGGTGTAAATAAAAGTATAGGAGAACATATAAGAGAAGGTGAAGTACAAAAACAACTTTTATATCCAATTTCGTATTTTAACTGGAATTTTGGTATTAGAATAGGAATAATGTTAGAATCTTGTATTGTTGGTGGTATAACATTTATAATATGCTTATGCTTATTTGGAGTGCTTCTTCCATCAAGTTTTATGAATTTTCTATTTTTTATAATTGTAATATGCCTATCTGTTGTTACAGTTTTCTTTTTTGAAATGATATTAGGTATGGCTGCATTTTATACAAACTCTACTTGGGGAGTTGAAGTCTTTAAAAGAGCGATACTTAATATTTTTACTGGCATGATTGCTCCTATTGCACTTTTTCCAGAGTTCTTACAAAAAATAGCTAATTTTTTACCATTTAAGGAATGTGTATATACTCCAATTAGTATTTATTTTGGAGAGTTAAGCCATAACGAAATATTACATATTGTTTTAAAACAATGTATATGGATAGTTATTCTATATATTATAGCAAAATTTATATTTAAGAAAGCAATAAAAAATATAACAATAAATGGAGGATAATGTGTTTCGAAATATTAGAATATATGCTTCTTTCATGGGAGCAGCTCTAAAAAGAATGATGGTATATAGAGTAGATTGTATAGTTGGAATGGTATCTCAAGTAATGTATCAAGCTATTGAATTACTCTTTATTTGGATAGTATTTCAAAATACTGATAGTATTGTAGGATGGACTTTTGAACATTTGTTATTAATTTATGGGGTTATGATGTTATCAATTTCTGTAACAGACTTGTTTTTTGATGCTACCTATGATATAGGACCTAAATTCATAAGAAAGGGTAAGTTTGATAGCATTTTGCTTAGACCAGTTCATCCATTAATATCTATATTAGGTGAATCAGATACTACATCTGCTTTAGGATATATTACAATTTCAATCTTTTTAATACTATCAATGCTTATAAAGCTTCAAATATCTATAACATTCGTATTAATATTAAAGATATTATATTTTGGAATTATAGGAGGGCTTATTATAGGAGGAGTACAAACAATATTTAGTATATCAGGTTTTTGGACTCATAAATCAAATGAAATTGTTTGGTCAGTATTCCAGCTACATAAGCTTGCTCAGTATCCTATTGAAATATATAATAAGTTTACAAGAGTTCTAATAACAATGATAATTCCATTTGCTTTTGCATCATATTATCCAACACTAGAATATCTTGAGAAAAGTGAAAATAATCTGATGGTGATATCTTTAGTTATAGTAATCATTATCTGGTTTATTGCCATAAAGGTATGGAACTTTGCTTTAGGCAAATATAGAAGTACAGGAAATTAACATCCTGTACTTTTTTGCTTGTATAAATTCCTAGAGTGTAAGCAGCAAAAAGCTTTATACAATGCAATTATGCAAGCATTATAATTGCTTGTAGCAAAGTTACTTAGAAATTGTTAGTCCGTTTTTTGTTCTAAATAGCTTTTTGTCCGAATATATATATTATATAACATAAGAGAGGGGAGAAAGCTTATGACACTTGAAGAAAGAAGAAATTTAAGTCAGACAACAATTCAAAATCTTATATTAGAAAACAGAGAAAAGTTAAGTATATCTGGAGTTTTAGATGTACTCAGTTTTGATGATCAGGTAGTAATGGTAGAAACAGAACTTGGTCTTCTTACAATAAAAGGTGAGAATTTAAAAATAAACAAATTAAGTATTGATACTTCTGAAGTAATAGTTGAAGGGGACATAAATAGTTTAAGTTATTCTGAAAAAGATTTAGGAAAAGATAAAGCAGGAAGCATTATTAGTAAAATCTTTAGATAATATTTTTAAGTATAGGTGAAGTAAGAGTGAATAATGTTGCAATAAACCAAGCTTACTTATTTTTTATATTCATATTAAATCGGAATTTTAATTCGGTATAATATTTGATGTATTTAGAATACTGAGGCGAAGTTTTAATACTCCAAACATTGTTACATATATAGAAGATGGTCTATTTTGGATCATTTCTGCTTCTAGTGTTCTTTATACGTTGTTTGTGTTTAACAATGGAGAAATACGAGGATATGTATTTATACGGATTGCTTTTAGGAATAGCAATTTATATATTATTTTTCAGCAAGTCAATTGTTAAAATTAGTGTTAAGCTAATAACTTTTTTAAAAAAAATAATATACAGTATTGTTAAAATATTAGTTTTCCCGTTTAAGAAAGTTTTTATTAGAATATATAGATTAATATCAAATACGACAAATAATTTAAAAAAAACTCAAAATAAAGTAAAAAATAGCAAAAAATTAGAGAAGAAAGAAGGATTTTAGAATGGTATGTAGAATTATATAGATATTAGTCAAATTAGACCATGCCTAAGAAAAAACAGGTAGGAAGAGAAATACATATGAAATTAAATTATAAAAAGTTATTAAAGAAAGTGATAATAGTAATTTGTGCTATTTATTTTGGAATCACAGTATATAATCAGCAAAAAGTTCTAAACAAATATAAAAAGGACATTATAGCTACGCAAAAAGAGATAGATGAAGGAACTGAATATAAAGAATCATTAGTTGCATTAAAGGAAAATGCTAGTTCCTTAGATTATATAGAAAAGATTGCTAGAGAAAAACTAAATATGTATAAACCAAATGAAAAAGTTTATATAGATATAGGAAATTAAACTTCATGAAACTTTCAGTTTTATGAAGTTTAATGTATTGATTTTCCTAGATAAATTTTTTGATTATCTTATTTTCATAACTTGTGCAATTCTGCACAGATTCTAATTTCCAAGTTATTAAAATGATATATAATTATATGGGGGTAAATTATATGGATAATAATATGCAATTATCGGAATTGCGTCAAATAGCAAAAGATAAGGGACTAAAAAATATTAGTAAGCTTAAAAAAGATGAACTAATTAAATTATTAGAAGGGATTAAAGAAGACAAGCCAGTAGATGATATTAACTTAATAGAAGAAAAGACAGAGAAAGATGAAAAAGACAAATTCGTAAGTGGAAATCGGAGTATATAAAGTAACTGGTGAAAATGATAATATTGTTGAAGGTATATTAGAAGTACTTCCTGATGGCTATGGTTTTTTAAGAGGGGATAATTATCTTTCTACATCTGAAGATGTATATGTTTCACCTGTACAAATTAAACGTTTTAGATTAAGTACTGGAGATAAAATTAAAGGAATAGCAAGATTCCCACAAGAAGGTGGAAAATTTCCAGCTTTGATTTTTGTTGGACATATTAATGATGAAACTCCTGAACTTGCACTTGCAAGAAAGAGTTTTGATGATCTTATACCTATTCATCCTGAAGAAAAATTGACTCTTGAAACAGTACAAAGTGAACTTGCAATGCGTATGATAGATTTGATTTCTCCTATTGGTAAAGGCCAAAGAGGAATGATAGTTGCACCTCCAAAGGTAGGAAAAACAACTCTTTTGAAAAAAATTGCAAATAGTATAACAACAAATAATCCTGAAGTTAAGTTAATAGTGCTTTTGATCGATGAAAGACCTGAAGAAGTAACAGACATGAGAAGAAGTATTAATGGAGACGTAATATATTCTACATTTGACGAGCTTCCAGAGCATCATGTTAAAGTTGCAGAAATGGTGCTTGAAAGAGCAAAAAGACTTGTCGAGCAAAAGAAAGATGTTGTAATACTATTAGATAGTATTACAAGACTTGCAAGAGCATATAACTTAGTTGTTCCTGCTTCTGGTAAAACATTATCTGGAGGATTAGATCCTGCTGCTTTACACAAACCCAAAAGATTTTTTGGTGCTGCAAGAAACATAGAACATGGAGGAAGCCTAACAATTCTTGCAACAGCTTTAGTTGAAACAGGTAGCAAAATGGATGATATTATATTTGAAGAGTTTAAAGGAACTGGAAATATGGAAGTACATTTAGATAGAAAATTATCTGAAAAACGTATTTTCCCTGCAATAGATATAAATAAATCAGGAACTAGAAGAGAGGAGATGTTACTTACTCCAAAAGAGTTAGAAACTGTGTTTGCACTTAGAAAAGCTCTTTCAAATACACCTGTTTCTGAAGTTACTGAACAGCTTTTAACTCAAATGGTAGCAAGTAAAAATAATGAGGATTTTTTAGATAAGATGGAATATTTCTTAAATAATTCTAAGTAAATGAATAAAATATTAAAGCAAACCCTGTATATTATGGGTTTGTTTTAATATAAATTGGTAATAATTATATATGGAGGATAAGTATAACATGAATTTTCTAAGAAATATTAATGATTTTCTAAAAAAAACTAATGATGATCATATTAGTGAATATACTGCTCAATGCGCATATTATACTTTTTTATCTTTTATCCCTTTTATAATATTATTACTTAGCTTTATTAAATATATGAATATAGAAAAAGAAACATTAGCTCGGTATATTTACTGCTATGCTTCCTAATATAATGAAAGATAGTGTTACAGATATTATTCAGGAAATGTATTCAAAATCAATAGAGACAATATCTATTTCTGCAATATTTATGTTATGGTCAGTAAGCAGAAGCTTTTATGCTTTAACTAAAGGAATATCTGCAATATATAAAAAGGAAGAGGAGGAAAACTACATATTTCTTAGAGTGAAGGGAATTGTTGGTGCTATTGTTGCAATTTTGTTAGTTATAGGGATATTAGTATTATTAGTTTTTGGTAATTCTATAGAAAGTGCTATAAAGGAGAATTTTCATGGTCTCAGTGGAATACTAGAGTTTATATTAAATGCAAGAAATGTTATTTCAATAATCCGGAATGTTTGTTATATTCCTACTTATGTATAGATTTGTTGGAAAGAAGAGAGAGAAGAAGATGAGGCATTGTATAATAGGAGCTGTATTTACTACCATTAGTTGGTACCTTATATCATTTTTCTTTTCAATTTATGTTAATATATTTACAGGTTTTTCAATTATTTATGGAAGTCTTGCAACAATAACTTTAATTATGATGTGGCTTTATACAATTATTTATGTAATATTTCTAGGTGCAGAGTTTAATGTTATAACTGCAGATAAGATTGATTTGCTTTTTGCAAAATTAAAAAACAAGAAAAATAAGGTTAGACTATTAGAGTAAACTAAGTAATGTATAGAAAAAACGCTATAAGGCAAATATATATTTGAGATATTATATTGCACAAAATCAAAGTTTTGCGCAATTACCCATAGGATTATAATATATCAAACTAAGCATTCTTATAATCTTGCTATTCCTTGCTAATAAGCTATTTTCAGCTTATTATTATAACAACAGGCTAATATTGCTTTTTTATAAAAATGTCTTAAAATCCATTATAAAGCTTCATTATTTCAGCTTATTCCTGGTTGGATTTTTTTCATTATTGTAACCTAGTATTTTTAAAAAAATTATATGGATTTAGATTATTTTTATCAAAATTTCTAAAATCCATATATTTCAGTACTTTGCTTGATTTTATCAACAATAAACTTATATGCCTTTTTAATAAAAATGGCTTAAAATCGATTCTCGTGTGTCGATATTTTGACTTATTTTCAGTAATTCATAAACTTCTTATAAAGCTTATCTAATATCGTTACACAATTTTTGTTACTAGATATGGTTAAAATTGTAGCCGACGCTGCAAAAGAAACTTTAAAAATTGAGCGAAATGTAGATTCTGTTTTCTTCTATATATATTAATCTTTTTCATTTTTTTATCTTTTTTGTCTATTTATGTTAATTGTATCAATTGTTATATAATTTTATTTCTGAAATATTCTTAATAAAGCTTATTTTTAATTTAAATTGCACTAATGCTGGTTTATTCCGACATTTTTGTAATAGAAAGGGAAAGTGTCTATACAAATAACAACTTTAGGAGGATTTCTTATGAAAACAAAACACAAACGGTTTCTTTCTTTACTAATGGCTTTAGCTATACCACATTCGCATCTGCGGCGGAGGTTGAAGGCGTTGATTCCAGTATTAATCCTATCACTCTTGCCAACGAGAACGAGGTTATGCCCCGGTATACCCAGTCATTTGGTCCCTTTTGCTCTTATGCAACGGACATCGGTCGCCACTGTTACGTTATGACATTGGATGAGGATGCATACTTGACTGCCACTATATATACTGAAACTTTCTTTCAGTTGCGCATCCATAAAGAAAATGTTAATGGGGAATTAGTTTACTCTACCGGTTTTAATCCTATGGGAACTGCTAATAATCCCATACGTACAGCCTTAAGACTACGTGGGTCTGACAGTGTGCAGAAATTTCCTGCTGGAAAATATATGATTGAGGTTATGTTCCAACCCACCCAGAAGTGGTACTCTTTTGGCTTGGTAGCAAGTTCTGTTACATATTTTACTAATATAGTTCTCATTAGCAAGATTTCTTATTTCTTCCTCCATTTTTTTCTGTTTTTAATAATTCTTCTATGGAAATATTTACTAACTCACTTATATCAGTGTTATATTCTGCTACTATATTCAATAATTCTTCGTATAATGTATTATCTATTTCAATATGTTTTCTTAAGATATTATCTTTTTTAGATAAACGTCTCTCAAATATATTCATAATTGCCTCCTGCATATATTATTATAATGTTTAATATTTGTAATCATTATAATTTCAATTAAAATTGCAAAATATCAAAGTAAATTTAACTTTAATATTTTGCAACACAATATATTATTTAATTATCTTTTTCAATACATTAAACTATTTTAGTACTTCGTTAATTTTATCTGTTAATTGAATGTCTCCTGCAACATTATCTCGTGTATCATCCAAAAAGTCTTTTAATATTTTTGTTTCCTCATCTGATAATGTCTTCGTTTCTATAATTTCAATAATTAAATTGAATAATTCTTTGTGTGATTCAAGAACAGTATCATTAGTAAAAATTACACCTTCACTCTCTTTTTCAATATTTTCTAATATCTTTTCAAATCTGCCTGGGTAGAATTCATTCATAATATCAATAATTTGCTCATTATTTTTTCTGCTTTCTTTTTTAGCTTCTTCTTGGATTGTTTCTATATCTAATTCTTTTTGTTCTTCAATGCCATTTGATTTGGTATTTTTTTGAAGTTGTTTATTAATTTCAAGCCTATTTTCTGTATATTCCATCTTTTCTTTTAAAATTTCTTCATCAGATTTTTCATTTACCACAGGAACTCCATATTGTGCTTTCGCCCAAGCTATAATAGGTACACTTAAAACTAATATAGCAATAATAAATATAAAAGTTTTTCTTTTATTCATTTTAACCTCCTCCTTATATCATTTTATAAAATACATAATAATAATTAGGATTTTCTTTGACAACTTGTAATAGATCTTTCTCTTCAACCTCTTTAGAATGATAAGTTAATACATAATTATTATGTCCCTCATAAACTCTAGCATCCCTTATATACATTGTATGTTGTTCTTCACCCCTAAAGCCCAAATTATTATCTGCATATTGTACAACATCTCCAATACCTATATCAGAAAACCAAGCCATATTAGGATTATTTATAATGTCTGTTCCTTTAACTGCGTAGATCTTTACTTTTTTGTTCCAATATCTTCCAAAATATTTTGCACTTTGCCAAGGACTTGGGTCGCCGAGTTCCCATGATGTGTTTATTTCAGTAGCACCGTTTGGACTATTATATGTACTATTTTTTCTATACATATACCAATCATCTTGATAGTGTATTCCAGATGCTAACATACATTGAGACGCAAAATTAGTACAATCTACTCCATAAGGCATATAATTTGGATAACATGCTACAGATTTATTCCAGTTTGCCTTAGCATAATCGACACCTAATTTGCTATATTTAGAAACAGGCTCTAAAATCCACATTTCGTTAACATAGCTTTGAAAAGTATATTGATCTATATTTCTTCCTTGATCACAAGTAGGTCCATTTAATACAATCGCTTTTGAATATCCACTAACCTTTGAAAAAAATGCAACAGTAGATAGTTCAGTTCTACCCATTTTAAATTTTTGAGCATCTGTTCCATTAGGAGTCCAAATTTGAACATTTGCATAATTATCCCCTGAAGCATTACTTATGTCCAAGGCATATTTATATTCTCCTACTGCTCCCACTCTTGAGTAAATTGTGAGTGTACCATCACCATTACTTGCTATTCTCCATCTCTGTGAATCTGTACCATTAAATTTATATTGTTGCACATTAGTACCATCTGCTGCAACTCCTCCTGCAACATCTAAATATTGACCAGAATACATATTTTTAATATAAAATTCTCTATTTTGTAAGTCACTTGACTCTATTTGTCGTGTTTGTATATTACTATCTGAATATTCATCCATATCAATTTGTAAGTCTTCTATTTCAAATATCTCATTTGTATTTGTTGCTTTTGATGTATAAGGAACGAGTATCGTGATTATTGATATTAATAAAGTCAGTATTGCAACAATTTTTATTATATTTTTTTTAAATTTTATAATAATTTCCTCCTCGATACTCAATTTTATTTATTGATGATATTAAGAGCTAGCTAGCTTTAATAAAGCTCTTAAACTTTTATACCTACTATATATCATAGTAGCATTTATTCGACAATAGGCATTTCAAATTTTCTTAAATTTATTAAGATAAGCGGTTAAATATATAAGATATCCGTTGCATATTTTTAATTTTATGTCTTTTATAAAAATATTTTATACGGCTTTTGATAATATTAATAAATACCTCTTGCATATACTATTATAATATTTAATATTTGTACTTTAATTCTTTATTATAATAGTATATGTAAGAGTTTATTTTATACTTATTATAATTTTGATTAAAATAGCAAAATATCAAAGTAGTTTTACTTTAATATTTTGCTATATAGTTTAATCATATTTAATTATTTATAATGAAAAAATAAATTACTTAATTATTATTTCATAAATTTGTATCTAATGCTGGTATATATATATTATCCTTTTCTTCGTCATTTACAACAATATCAAATTTGTATACTGGTTGATAAAATCCTTTACTATCTAGCATATAATCAAGTTCTATGTTCTCAACTTTTATTCTTTTTAAATTTTTGTAATCTATTTGTGACATAAACTTACCACTAATAAGTTTCTTATAAGCTTCACTTTCTGAAATAATTTCTCGCTCGCCAACTTTATGATATTTTACCAAATTATTTTCCATAGAATAATTTCCATCTCCATCTGAAAAATAGATTAAACTTCCATCTATAGTTATTTCTCCATCCTCAAACATATCTACTATAAACACATGTTCATAATTTTCATTCATATAATACATATAATCATATGAGAAATCTATTCCTAATTCTTTTATTTCTTTCAATATTTTATCTTTATCTACAATAATACTATGCATATCCAGCTGATTTTTCACCACTATATTATTATTTCCATGTATTTCATGTGTAATCGAAGAAATATCAAAATAGTCGAGACAATAAGTTCCACCCTCATAATTAATCTTTAGCAATTCTCCATTAGTAGAACAAAATACTGTTGCAAAATAATCAAATTCAATTGAATAGTTGCTATCAATCTCACTTCCTAAACGCTCAAATATTACCTTTGCAAGATCTATTACTTCATCTCTTGAAAGTATCTTAGTTTTATATATATTTGCTTGTTTTCTTGATATACTAAGATTTTCAATATTATTTTCAGTTGCAATATTTTTCATGTTAAAATTTATAGTATTATAAATTTCTAAATTTCCATATACTTTCATATTGTATACTGTAAATATTATCATAAAAGATGTTATAGTTATAAATAAAGGCATTATATATATTAAAATTTTTAACATCTTTTTAGTTTCACTTTTATTTGTAATAATCATTATAATATTTATTATACCATATCCAATCAGCGTTCCTAATACATTGTTAAAAATATCATCTATTTCGAATATTCCAAGTGTCGTTACTGTTTGAAGAATCTCAATACTAAGAGTAATTAATAGCCCGATACTAATTGTTATATAATTTTTGTTTAATTTATTGCTTAATAATGGAAGAAAAAATCCCATTGGTACAAATAGCATAATATTAAGTATGATATTTATCCAATTAGATTCACTTCCTGTAAAATATGCCTCTCGATATGAATTAAATAAACTTAAATTAATTTTTCCTGTATATCCTTTGTTTCTACTAAAAAAAGTCGCACATATGACAATAATAATATACATAATAAAGAGCATAAGAATTATAATTTTCTTCAGTTTAATTGTTTTCTTTCGATGTAACATTCTTATATAAATAACTTTATAAAAAAATATAAATATTAATAGGAATAATATAGTTATTCCTATTGCTAAAAACGTATATTCTCTTAATAATTCTATAATTTGAAGCAAAGTCATTTTAGCTCTTTTCCCTTCTTTTTCAAATATATTTTATCAAACTCAAGAGAGTACCTCAAAATAGGCACTCTCTTATTGCTATTGGACTAATTAAAATCCCCATATATCAATTGTACAATTACAAGGTGAATCAAATATTAAATAATATTTTTGTGATTTGTCTAAATTCAAAAAGTTTAATGTAGAGCCTTTTATTTCAGATGGATTAGGAGTAGTTAATGAATAAAGTTCATTATCACTAAGAAAGCCAAATTTACATAATGTCACTTTTATTGCATCATTACCCCTATTATAAATATATACCGCCATTGATGATGTTCCTATAAAACATTTATTAGTATAAATGTCAAAGCCTTCTGTCTCAACATAACTTTTGTAATGTTCTCCTGTTGACAAATCAAATACATTATTTGTTGATGGTCTTTTTGTTCCATATGTGCCATATTCAATATTCCCTCCTGTAGCTGCCAATACTGGACTAACAACTGATATTATAGATATAATTATCATTAGTAATGCAATAGTAATTTTTTTCATAGTTAATCTCTCCTTTCGAATTAAATTTAAGAGTTAGCTAGCTTAAATAAATCTCTTAAATTTTATAACTATGGTATATCATATTAACATTTATTCGACAATAAGCATTTCAAACTTTCTTAAATTTATTAAGATAATCGGTCAAATATTTACGATATCCGTTAAAATTTTAAAATTTATGTCGTTTATAGTAAGATTTTGTATTGAGAACACATAATCTATTGCGATAAGCGGTTTATTTTTATGGATAAGTGGTTATTTATCTTATCCTACTACACAAATATATTGATTTAAGCTTTATTTTTTACTATAATATGTTTTGCAAAGATTATATATCAGTACTTATCTTTGTATTATTGATATGAGGTTTCCAAACTAAAATTTTAGGAGGTTACACTATGAAAAAACGGTTATTTACATTATCACTTGTTATTGCAATGTTATTAAGTTGCAATACAACTGCTTTTGCTTACTCTGGTACTGAAGTAGCTATCGAAGAGAACTCGATCCAGCCTCGTGGCTCTTTTAGCGGCTACGGTCATAGAGTAACCGGAACAGGAAGCGGAACTTTTGACGTTGTTGTAACTGGAAGTACTTTGTCGGCAGGGGTTACAGTTTCTACAACTTGTTCTGACCCCAATTCTTGGGTTACATTTTCTATTGAAAAGCCTGATGGCTCAAAGGTTGTAAGCAGTGACACTTTGAACGGTACACAGGAAAAGAAGTACAATATGCTTTTCCCCAAATCAGGCACTTACAAGATTCATTATAATGCCAGTACAAGTTCCGATATTCATATCCAGTGCTGGATATATGGATAATTCTGGCGTATGTATTAAACTACCAATTTGAAGATAAGACAAATTTAACCTCATATCAAAAAAGGGTGTCAGTTTGACGCCCTAAATTTATTTTAATATAATTCATTTGCTTCTTCTGGTGTTATCAAATTAAAGCTTAATGCATCATCTATTGACTTTTTCCTTCTTTCAGTATCACTTGTATTTTTTATTGTTTCTATTAGTGCATCATGTCCGTTTGGAATAGTCCAATCCTCATTAAATAAATATGATGTAAGAACTATGTATATTCCATATATTATTGCAACTAATATAATAATACTTATTGCTATAATTAGATATTTCTTTTTCATTTTATTGATTACCCTTTCTTGTTTTATTTAGATTATCATTTAACTTTTTTATGATAATTTTATCATAGACATATAAAGCTACTGATAATAAAACATATAAGATTGTATAAGTCTTAAAGATTTTATTGCAATTATTACTTAAAATAATCATAAAATCGCCTGTCTGACCTAAAATTCCTAAAACTATTAATTGCGATAAGGATAATATAACACTAAATACAACAAATCCCATTATATAGTATAAAATTATTCTCATAATTCTTTGTTTCATTTGTTATATTCTCCTTTCTTCTAAAAATTGCATTAAAGATTTTATTCTTCTTCTAGATACTTTCTCTTCAGTTTCATCATCTAATTTCACAATAATTCCTGATTTTTTTCCCATATCAAAACTTCTTACATGATTTATATTTACAACACAATTTTTTGAAATTCTTATAAAATCATTATTTACATTTTCTATTTCATATAATTTGCTTTTAATCTTATACTTTTTTTCTTTAGTCCTGCAGTAGTTATTTTTTTCTTCACTGTAAAAAAGTATTATACTACTACAATCTATTTCTTTCACAATATTTCCGTCTATTACTAAAACTTTATTCGCTCGTTTATTATTATATTGCTTTATATAATCTATTATTTTTTGAGTTTCTTGATTTGTGTTTTTTGATTCTATTATAATATTTATATTGTCATCTTCTATATCTGCCCTTTTTTCTACTATATTTAGCTTCATCTACACCACCATTCTATTTTATTATATACAAAATTTATTTTTTTTAAAGTATTTTTATTATTTTTGACTTCTAAACGGTCATTTTTTTATGATAAACGGTCTTTGTTTTCATTTTTTATTGCTACTAATAGTTCATTTTCTTTTACTAATCTTGCATGGTTATCGTATATATAAGTGTCTCCTACTGTATATACTCGATAATTTATATTTTCTAACTTAGTTTTAGTTAACCCTAAAAAGTTATTAGCCTCTATTTTAGATAGATTTAATTTCACTCGTAATTCAAAGTATGTATATACTATTATCTTATTATTTTCTCTTAACTTTTTATTTAACTCACTATCTACGAAGCCTACTGTTAATGACATTATTATTCTCCTTTATCAACTAAAATAATGAATTTCTTTGATATTTTATCATATTATTATTTTTTTTGCAAAAAAATAAATGTACTAACCATTTCTGGCTAGTGCACTATTAATAGATAGGAGTTCCATATACTAAAATCATATTATTATCATAACTATTTTCTTTACACATAATATTATAAAGAAGGGGAACTACCATTAAAAAAAGGTGGGACTATATAAATAGCCCCATCCCACAATTGAAATGCAATTGTCCTACGTCTTAAAGATACTCCGTAGCCGTCATTGTCAGAACAATGTATGAGTCACACTCATCACTTGTCGTTTTCATTTTAACCTTATACGGCACGTCACTGCAGCTGGACTCTACAAGATACCTGTTAACGCTATCATTAGCAGCAATTACTTTGTTCCAAATTAGCTCATCGCCCCGATACACCAAAACTTCTGCATCAGCAATCGCATATTTTCCGTCCCAATTCGATGGACAACTCACTGTCATCCACAGCTTACAGTTCTTCTCAATTGTGTACAGCAAAATTGGATATTACCAATATAATATCTGCATTATGAATATAATCTTTTTGTAGTAAAAATTGTTTTTACTTAATATCAATTATATCTCGAGATGTTCCTATGTAATTTAGATAGAAATTTGTAATTAAAAAATAATCAATTTAGAATTTATAAGATTACCAAATCTCCATTCTTTAATTCCACATCCATATTATTTGTCTTTATTGTATCTCCAAATATTGATACAAATGTATTTTGTACAAATGTATCTGTTCCCTGAAATTGTCTCCATACATAATAAGCATCTCCGTTTTGGTCAAATATCATGCATTGATATCTATATCCATATCCTGCTTCCTTTTCATATTTATCATTTATAATGTCTATAGATTCTGCTTGCGTTATTACTTTTTTATTAGATTTAGAATAGTTTGTAAAAAATACTTTTGAATTATCATTATTATTATCCCATTTAATAACTTGCTCATAATTATCTTCAAATTCGTCATTATTTATTTTTTCAAATAGCTTTCCTAATTCTTGTAACTTTTCATTTTCTCCTGCAAAATTCAATCTAACATCTTCATCTCTAACATCACCCTCTGATAAAGTAAATTTTAGTTCCGTTTTCTTACATCCTATTTTTTCATTTGTAAATTTAGATAACTGCATATTATCTTTATTAATCCATATCTCAGTACAATATTTACCATCAGATTTATTTTCGTTTTTACTTATAATATAATAAGTATTTTTATCAATCTTTTCTTCTCTAATTTCAAAATCTTCATATTCTAATACATTTTCTTTACGATATAATTCAAGAATATTGTGCATAGTTTCATTTGTTGCATAAGAAGTTGTAATGCCACAATCACTATATCCATCATCTATATGTATATAAAATGTCTTATCTTGTGTTACTACTCCATAATTCATATAATTAAGATCAATAGGATGTATTGTCTCTATACTTCCTAAATCACCAGTGCTGACTTCTTTAAAATAACCATCTTTATAAAATCTTTCTTTTTTTATATATTCATGCACAATGTTAAAGTCATAACTAATTGATGTAGTTTCTTCAACTAATGAATAATTATTAGTATTTGTTATCTCATCTAATGCACTATATGCTTTATCCATAATATCAAATAAGTATTGTCCTTTTTCATAATTTTCTTTTGTCTCTATACTTTCTTTTACACATTTTACAATTAAATTTCTCCATGTAAAAAATATAAATATTGAAAGCATAACTACAATTATTTTTAGTATAATCATACTTCTATTATATTTTTTCAAACCATCTATTACTTTTTCACTTTTTTCTTCGTTTTTATCCTGCTTTCCGTGTAATACTATGTAATATATCTGCACAACTTTTGCAATTTTTAATATGTTCTTCTACATATTCTTTAGTTGCATCACTTATTCGATTTTCAACATAGTTTGGAAATAAATCTTTCACAATCTCACATTCTTTTTTCATTTATTATTCATAGCCTCCTTTAATTTTATCTTTCCTCTATAAAAAGTTAATCTAGCCCAATCTTCTGATTTATTTAAAATTTCTCCAATTTCTTTAAAAGAGAATTCCCCTTTTAGTCTCAAATAAAATACTTCTCTTGTATCTTCTTCAAGTTCATGTATATATTTATACAAGCTAATTATTTCTGATTTATCATCTATACTATTTTCAAAAGATTTTTCAAAAATTATTTTTTCAATAGAATTCTCATCATCTATTGATACAATCTTTTGCTTTTTTTCTTTCCTTAGGTAATCAATCCATGTGTTTTTTGCAATTTTACATAACCACGTGCTTACTTTATATTCATTATTGAACTTTTTTATTCCCTTTATAGCTTTATAAAATGTTTCTTGTGTTAATTCTTCAGCGACATCATAATCTCTACATAAATCATTCAGATAATAGAAAACAAGCTTTGAATATTCCTTATAGAGTTCTTCCAATTTTTCACCTCCTACTATTTATTTAAACGTAAGATATATACTATTCGTTTCAAAAAATCATAAAAATTTTAGATTTTTATGATTTTTTAAAAAGCAGACCTTTACAATAAAAGTTATCCGCTTTATAATTATTATTTATTTAGCTGCTATAGGCATATAAATTAATTATCAAGTCTACTTTTATCTTATTATAACATCAACTTTTATTCTTATTAGCGCATTTTTACAGTTCCTTTATTTATTACAGCTTTGCTATTCAAAACAACTTTAAGATTTAACAGACATAGTTCTCTAATATTTTCATTTATTTATCTTTAACTGGTTTATATAATATAATAAAATAAAAAAATAGTCTATTCTAGAATTAAACTATTGACATGAATTTTTCATTTAGTTTAATTGGCTTTTTATTCCTTAACAATACTTAAATCTTTAAATTGTACACAATTTAGCTTCTGGATATTGATTGTTATACCATATCCACTTTGCTGAGATGATTATAACATATTTTAATATCGAAATTATATAGTTTCTTTGTATATTTTAAAGAAACTATATAATTAATACGCAATCCTAGAAGCAAAAACTCCATTCAAGCTGTTACTTAAATGGAAATTCTTGTTTTTTAAAGTTTACAAACTTTCAAATAATATGAATTATTCATTAATTCTGACTGCATATAACGGCTTTACTCTTGAAATTTCTTTGATAAACATAACTACTTTTTCTTCTTCGTTATCTCCAATTTCAAAAGTTATCACTTCGGTAAATTCCTGATTATTTTTATCAATGACCATTTCCTTTTCTCCAAAAAGCCTTTCTGTTATATCTGCAATTACCATAACCATTCCATTATAAGCACTCTGTCCATCTCTCCGCAGAACACACATCTTCATATTTCTACCTCCATTTTAATAAAAATATTTTGGTTATCAGCTAGCAGTACAATTTTGTAAATACACTTATATTATAGCATATTTTAACCAATTTTCTCATTGGTAATTTCTGTGACTATTTATATCAAAGTAGTTTTTTAATTTAGCAAACAAAACTTGATTTTTTTTCTTTATATAGTATAATATTATTGATATAGAAGTACTTAAGATATGGAGGGTTTATATACATGATAGATAAAAAAGATAATCCAGAGTTTTTGAATTCATTTCTACAATATTCTTCTGTTATATTAAATAAATCTCAAAATAGTATAAAAGAATACAATTATGACCTTTCTAACTTTTTTAAGTTTATGTCCAATCATTTAGGATTATCTTCAGAAGAAGATATCAAAAATACTGATATAAAAGGCCTTGATATTTCCTTTTTAAAGCAAATTACATTAGAAGATATCCATTCATATCTATATTATCTAAAAGAACAGTTTAATAGTAAACCTGCAACACTAGCAAGGAAAACATCTACTATACGAATATTTTTTTCTTATATGACTAATAAAGAAAAAGAATTAGAAATAAATCCTGCTCAAAATTTAGAAAATCCTAAGCTCGACAGAAGGCAACCTAAATATTTAACTCTTGAAGAAAGCCAAAAGCTCCTTCAAGTTTCTAATCAAGGTGTAGATGGTAAAAATAGAAATACTGAAAGGGATTTTGCAATTATAACTTTATTTTTAAACTGTGGAATGCGTTTATCTGAGCTTATTGGTATTAACTTGAAAGATATAAAGTTTGATGAATGCAAAATGACAGTTATTGGTAAAGGTAATAAAGAAAGAACCATTTATCTTAATAAAGCTTGTATGAAAGCAATTAATAGTTATTTAGAAGTAAGACCAAAAGAAGGTATAAAACCAAAAGACGAAGATGCTTTGTTTTTAAGTGAGCGATTAGAAAGAATTAGTAGAAGAAGTGTGCAATATATTGTTGAAAAAGAATTAAAAAAGGCTGGACTTGATACTGCTAAATATTCGGTTCATAAATTAAGACATACTGCTGCGACTCTTATGTATCAATATGGTAATGTAGATATAAGGGCTCTTCAAGAACTTTTAGGACACGAAAGTATTTCTACTACTGAAATATATACACATGTTGCAAATGTTCAAGTAAGAGATGCAGTTGAAAGAAATCCATTATCAGGTGAATAAATTAAAAGAATAAACCCGCATGCAAGAAAAGAACTTTCTCAGAGCATACGGGTTTGAATTTCTGTTATAACAGATCAAACATCTTCTGTCACTGTAACATGGCGATAGAAATCACTCTTAAAGTTTTCTTCAACGTCTTCAAGTGTACAGTCCTTGTTTCCTTCGAATTCCAAAAAATGCTTGGAAAACTTGGGTGGGATATCATCTCCTTCGATTATCCATTCCCTGATATGAGTTATTCTATTGTTTTTCTGAGTATATTTACTCATATTGACTGTAGACCAGCTCCGCTTAAGGTTGATATATATAGGCCATATATCATTCCCTGTACCAATTAGTCTGCCATACAAATGCTTATTTGTTGATAAGCAGGCATAGCTAACTAATGGGCTTGAAATAGAACCTTGAGAACCTTTTCTATAAATAGTTAATAGAGTAGGCCTCATCCGTTTTGCTGACTCTGTCATATTTTACCTCCTTTAGATGTCTCTTGTTTCTTTGATTTCTACATAAGCTTTTTAGCCAAATACTTTTTTTATTATAACATATATTAACATAACTTTCAAGTTTTAATATGTAGGAATTTCTAATACTTGGTTAGCATGCAAGTCTGAACTTTTTAAGTTATTTACTATCTTTATATTTGCAATTATATCTCTTATATCATCATCTTTATAATAATCATTACTATCTTTTTCTTCCTTAGCTATTTCCCATAAAGTATCTCCTGAAACAACTGTTACTTTTTTGAATGTTAAATCTTGATGAGAAAACGCATTCCCTGTCATAATTAAGACTAGTCCAATTGTTAATCCTATTATTAAAATTATTGCTCTTGCTAATTTTTTCTTTGATTTTACTATCATATTTAATACTCCTTTTTTGCGAACATTCATTCCCGACTTTAAAATCATTATACACGAACAAAAGTTTATTGTCAATAGTTTTTTACAAAAAAATAAAAAATATGTTTGCACTTATTGTCCTATAATAGCAAAGGCTGTATCTGATTGCTGTCTAACGCACATTCTATAGATTTAACTATATACTTTGGAGAAAATGATAATGATGTAGGTTTTGTTATGGGATTGTCTTGTGTAAAAGGAATGAAAAAAATATTTTTACTATTAAGTAATTTACCAATGTTTTCTGCATTTGTACTTAGACCGTCTTTACTTGCTATTCCGAAGTAAAACTGGCTTATTTTCTCTTAAATGAGTTTTAGCTGAAACTAGAACTGGTGTATCATATATTGAAGCTGAAATTTTTGCAATATGGTTTCCGTGAACATGGAGCAATTACCATGATATCAGTTTTCAATTCTTCTGCTTCCTCTTTTGTTTTTATAATCTTCTTTCTTGTAATCTCTTCTATATCTCTTATAAAATCTGCTGATTTATAAAATTTACTGTCTGTCATATATGTGCATGGTGGCATAATAGGAAATATTTCTCCACCTTCTCTCACAATATTTTTCATTTCCTTTATTGTATGTTTAAAAGCATAAAAAGTACTAGTTAAACCGAAGCTAATTCGTTTATTCTTAAGTTTCAAAATCGATACCCCTCTTTTTTAATCTGTTTTCTATATATATTATGAAGTTATGTAAATTTTGCGACTAAAAATACTTCCTAAATATTTACATGTTATGACAAAATATGGTACAATTATAATATATGTAAATTATGGAGGTTTTAAATAGATGAAGGAAAATGAAAAAATACTTATACTAGATTTTCATGGACAATATAATCAATTAATTGCTAGACGTGTAAGGGAATGTAATGTATATTCTGAGATAGTTCCATATAATACTAGTATAGATAAAATAAAAGAAATTGCTCCAAAAGGTATTATTCTTACTGGAGGTTCTTCTAGTGTTTATGCAGAAGATGCTCTTTCAATTGATAAAGAAATTTTAAATCTGGGTATTCCTATTTTAGGTATTTGTTATGGAATGCAAATTATAACATATCTTTTAGGTGCAAATGTAGAAAGAGCAAATAAACGTGAGTATGGTACAACTTCTGTAAAACTAGATAATACCTCTCCTCTATTTTCTGATTTTGGAACAAGTAATGATTGTTTAATGACACATTCAGACTTTGTAAAAGAATTGCCTTCAGGTTTTAAAAATATTGCAAGTACTGAAAGTTGTCCAAATGCTGGAATGTCAAATGAAGATAAAAAAATATACGGAATACAATTTCACCCTGAAGTAAATCATACTAATAATCGGTATAAAGATAATACATAACTTTCTATATAATATTTGTGGATGCTCTGGGGATTGGAAAATGTCTTCTTTTGTACAAGAATCAGTTAAAGCTTTAAGCGAAAAAATTGGAGACAAAAAAGCTCTTTGTGCCCTATCTGGCGGTGTTGATTCTTCGGTTGCGGCCGTTCTTCTAAATAAAGCCATTGGTAAAAATTTAACATGTATTTTTGTAGACCATGGACTTCTTCGTAAAAATGAAGGTGATGAAGTTGAAAAGATTTTTAGAGAGCAATATGATATAAATCTTATAAGAGTTAATGCTAAAGATAGATTTTTATCAAAGCTTGCAGGTGTTTCTGACCCTGAGACTAAGAGAAAAATTATAGGTGAAGAGTTTATTAGAGTTTTTGAAGAAGAAGCTAAAAAGATTGGTAAAGTAGATTTCTTAGTTCAAGGAACAATTTACCCTGATGTAATTGAAAGTGGTGTTCGGTAAAGGACAAACTATAAAAAGTCATCACAATGTTGGTGGACTTCCTGACTATGTTGATTTTGAAGAAATAATTGAACCTCTTAGAGATCTATTTAAAGATGAAGTTAGAAAAACTGGACTAGAACTTAATATACCTGAAAACTTAGTATATAGACAACCATTCCCTGGTCCAGGACTTGCAATAAGAGTTATTGGAGATATTACTGAAGAGAAGCTTGATATATTAAAAGAAGCTGATTTTATATTTAGAGATGAAATTGCAAAAGCAGGTTTAGATAAGTTATTAAACCAGTATTTTGCAGTTCTTACAAACTTAAAATCTGTAGGTGTTATGGGTGATGAAAGAACTTATGACTATACCCTAGCTTTACGTGCTGTTGAAACATCTGATTTTATGACAGCAACTTGGGCAAAAATTCCTTATGAAATTTTGGAATTAGTTTCTACTAGAATTGTAAATGAGATTAAAAATATAAACAGAGTTGTTTATGATATAACATCTAAACCACCTGCAACAATTGAATGGGAATAATAAAACTCCTCTTGGGATAACCCCAAGGGGAATTTTATTATTTATTTCTATCTTCTTCTTTACTACCTTGTAACTTTTCTCTTTCATCTAAAAATTCATTTATACTTTCTAATGTATAAGTTTCAATTTTTCCGTTATTTTCTTCTAAAATTCCTGCTTCTCTTAATGAATTAATCTTTTCTCTGAATTGTTTTTTAATAACAGCATTTCTCGAATCTTTAAATGGAATATATAAATTTTCTAATGAAGCTTCTTTAGTATGAGGAGCTATTTCAACTACGTCTGGATTTTCTACACTAAAACGTAAATCATATCCTTCATATAGTATATAATTAAGATATGTTTTACATCCTTTAATTTTTTTCTTAGAACCAGGCGTGCCTTTTTTAGGTACTTCAGGTAAATCTACTAATTTTCCATCCATTTCAGAATGAGATTCCTTATGTTTAATATATCTATAAATTGACTGAGACTGACATTCTATCTTAATAGGAGCATCGCCATTTGGAATATCCATTCCATTAAAAACTGATATATAACCATTTTTCTTGGCTTTTTCTTTTGTTCTAGCGCTGTTGTCAGAAATTGTAGCACCAAATCTTTTAGATATCAGTTCTGATTTACTCATAACTGTAGAAAATACTATATCTAATATTTTTTGTTGAGTAATATCAGGCAATTTACGTGATAGTAAAGCCATATCTTCTTTTAATAAAGCCAATTCTTCAGCTGAAACTTCTGTCAATACTTTTTCGTCTTCTAAGTCTATTTCTAAAATACGAGCCTTATTTCTATATTTTTCTTCATCACCTGTCATTTCAAATGGCATATTTAGTCTTTCTCTTAATTCCTTTTCCATTTCTGCAATTTGTGTATATACTGCAATATGAAGGTCATAATAATCTCGTTCACTTCTTGTTACTAAAAGTGCTTGAAGTTCTTCTTGTAATTCAAAATATTTTCTGCGATAATTAGCATATAAAGCATAACTATCTTCTATTTCTCGTTTTTGTTCATATGAAAGATAAGCATTATTTTGTAAACTTTCAAGTGAAGGAACATTTCTTAAAATCATCCTAAATGCACAGATATCATATATTCCCTTATTAAACTCTAAATCTCCATTATCTTTTACGACAAAATTAAAATTAACTTCTTTGTTCTTGTTTACTGTAGAAATAATTTCATTAAACTTTTCTTTTGTACTCTTAAGACTTTTAAATCTAAATTTATATGCCATATCTAAATCTGAAAACATTCTAGCAATTTCATGTGCAAGTCCTGCAAAAAAGTTTTTACACACATCTTTATTTTCTATAGTATTTGAAGTTTCTTTGAAAGAGTTTGATAAATATTCATACATTTGTTTTGTTTGAGTGTTTATATCAACTTTTAACCCTTCTTTAAAATCTTGCTCTTCTTTTTTCTTTCCCATGCTAAATCATTCCTTTTTAATTCATATATGAATTATCTATTTCTTTTAATATAACATCGTGAGCTTTTCCTTCTGATATACTTACATCAGATACAAGAGTTAATCTTGCTTTTTCGTGTAATTCAGGAAGTGATATTGCTCCGCAGTTACACATTGTAGATTTTATTTTTAATATGGTTACATCTAAAGTATCTTTTAAAGGTCCTGCATATGGTATGTAAGAGTCAACTCCTTCTTCAAAAGATAGTTTATCCTTATCTCCACCAAGGTCATATCTTTGCCAGTTTTTAGCACGGTTTGATCCTTCTCCCCAATATTCTTTTACATAGTTGTTTCCGATTTTAAGTACTTTTGTAGGACTTTCGTCAAATCTTGCAAAATATCTTCCCATCATTACAAAATCTGCTCCAAGTGCCAGTGCTATTGTTATATGGTGGTCATGTACAATTCCACCATCAGAACAAATTGGAATATATATTCCTGTTTCTTCAAAATATTTATCTCTTTCAGAAACGACATCAATTAAGCTGCTGGCTTGTCCACGGCCAATACCTTTAGTTTCTCTTGTTATACAAATTGAGCCTCCACCTACTCCAACTTTTATGAAATCTGCTCCAGCTTCAGCTAAATATCTAAATCCTTCTCTATCTACTACATTTCCTGCACCAATTTTTACATCTTCTCCATATTTTTCCCTTACAAAGTCTATTGTCCTTTTTTGCCATACAGAATATCCATCTGAAGAGTCCATACAAAGAATGTCAACACCAGCATCTACAAGTGCAGGTATTCTTTCTTCATAATCTCTTGTATTTATTCCAGCACCTACAATATATCTTTTATCTTCGTCTAGTAAAGAGTTTGGATTATTTTTTCTTTCTTCATAATCTTTCTTAAATACTAAATATTTTAAATTTCCTTCTTCTGTAAGAATTGGTAAACAGTTTATTTTATGCTCCCAAATCATGTCGTTTGCTTCTGATAAAGAAATACCTTTTTTAGCAGAAATAGTATCTTCTGCTCTTGTCATATAATTATCAATTGGCGCATCTAAATCGTCTTTAGAAGGTCTATAATCTTTATCTGTAACAATTCCTAAGAATTTACCATTTGCAGAACCATCATCTGTTACTATAACTGTTGAGTGTCCTGTTATTTTAGTAAGTCTTATGACTTCTGAAAGTGGTGTTCCAGATTTTACATTTGAGTCACTTATAACAAAACCTGCTTTATGTTTTTTTACACGGTATACCATTTTTGCTTGCTCTTCTATTGACTGAGCTCCATATATAAAACTAAGTCCTCCTTCACGAGCAAGAGCAACTCCCATTTTTTCTCCTGATACAGATTGCATTATTGCTGATACCATAGGTATATTTGCAGAGTATTTTGGCTCTTCTCCTTTTTTAAATTTAACTAGTGGTGTTTTAAGTGATACATTATTTGGTATACATTCTTCGGTTGTTAAATTTGGTAATAATAAGAATTCGTTAAAAGTTCTTGAGATATCTTCTAATACTTTTGCCATATTTATTTTCTCCTTTTCTATATTTTTTTAAAATCTTCTTAGGCTAAAATTACCTAAGAAGACTTTTATTTTATATACTATTACATACCTTGAACTAAATTTTTAGTATCTCTTGCAATTACTAATTCTTCATTAGTTGGAATTATAAATACTCTTATCTTAGAATCAGGTGTAGATATTTCTATTTCTTCTCCTCTTACTTTGTTCTTTTCATCATTTAGTTTTACGCCCATAAATTCAAGATAATCGCAAACTCCCTTTCTTGTAGTTGCTGCGTTTTCTCCAATTCCTGCTGTAAATACAATAGCGTCAATTCCACCTAAAGTTACAGCATATTTTGCAACGTGCTGAGCTACTGTATAATTGAATATATCAAGTGCAAGTTTTGCTCTTTCATTTCCAGAAGCTGCTGCTTCTTCAATATCTCTACAATCTGGACTTACTCCTGAAATTCCAAGTAAGCCTGACTTTTTATTTAATATAGTATCAACTTCATCTACAGAGATATTTTCTCTTTCCATTATGTATTTTACAACTGCAGGGTCAATATCCCCTGATCTTGTTCCCATTGGGATACCTGCAAGTGGAGTTAGTCCCATACTTGTTTCCAAGCTTTTTCCACCTTTAATTGCAGCAACACTTGCTCCTTGTCCTAAGTGGCAAGTAACTACTTTTAAATCAGGTGTTTGTCCACCCATAAGGTCTGATACTCTTTCTGATACATATCTATGTGATGTTCCGTGGAAACCATATTTACGTATTCCATATTTCTCATAATACTCATATGGTATTGGATAAATATAACTTCTTTTTGACATTGTTTGATGGAATGCTGTATCAAATACACCTATCATTGGAACGCCTGGCATTAATCTTTTACATGCTTCTATTCCACATATTGATGCTTTGTTATGTAATGGAGCGAGTACTGTAGCTTTTTTTATTTCTTCCATTACTTCTTCATCTATAATAACTGATTTTGTAAATTGCTCTCCACCATGAACTGTTCTATGTCCTACTGCATCAATTTCTTTTAAATCACCTATAACTCCATATTCTGGATGTGTAAATTGCTCTAAAACGATTTTGATTGCTTCTTCATGATTTGGAGTAGGTCTTTCTATAACATGTTTTTCTTCTCCAACTTTGTGAGTTAAAAATGAGCTTTCTTGTCCTATTCTTTCAAAATTTCCTTTTGCCATAACTTCTTCGTTATCCATATTGATTAATTGATATTTTAAAGAAGAACTTCCTGCATTTAAAACTAAAACTTTCATTTTAAAAATTCCTTTCTTTTTTATTATATATTTTTATTATTAACAATATTTATTTAAGTTCAAACAAGAATCGAGACGAAGTTTATTGTTTAAATTCTTGTGCTTGTACTGCAGTAATTGCGATAACTCCTGCAATATCTAATGCTGAACATCCACGAGATAAATCATTTACTGGTTTTGAAATTCCTTGGCACAAAGGTCCATAAGCTTCTGCTTTTGCAAGTCTTTGCACTAATTTATATGCGATGTTTCCAGTATTTAAATCTGGAAAAATTAAAGTATTTGCTTCTCCTGCAACATTACTTCCAGGCGCTTTACTTTTTGCAATTTCAGGTATAATTGCAGCATCTAACTGAAGTTCACCATCAACTAAAATTTCAGGTGCCTTTTCTTTTACAAGTTTGGTTGCATCTGTAACTTTATCTACAAGTTCAGATTTTGCACTTCCATATGTTGAATATGAAAGCATTGCAACTTTAGATTTTTTACCAACTAAACTTTCAAAGCTCTTAGAAGAAGAAATTGCAATTTCTGATAGTTCGTCTGCATTTGGATTTGCATTTAAACCACTATCTGCAAATACGAATGTTCCATTTTCTCCATATTCACAATCTGGTACACACATTACAAAAAATGCGGATACAAGTTTTGTACCAGGAGCAGTTTTTAATATTTGAAGTGCTGGTCTAAGTGTATCTGCTGTAGAATGCGCAGCTCCAGAAACTAATCCGTCAGCTTTTTCAAGTTTTACCATCATCATTCCAAAATAAACAGGATCAAGTATTAATTCTCTTGCTGTATCCTCTGTCATTCCTTTTTCTTTTCTAAGTTCATAAAGCTTTGAAACATATTCTTCGTAATCAGGAGAAGTTTTTGGGTCTATTATTGTAGCTTTTTCTAATGATATATTTTTAGTTTTTGCAAGTTCTAAAACTTCTTTTTCATTTCCTATTAAAATAACATTTGCAAAACCTTCGTTTAAAACCATTTCTGCTGCTTCCAAAGTTCTTATATCATTTGCTTCAGGTAAAGCAATAGTTTTAATATCTTGCTTTGCCTTTTGTTTAATCTCTCCTATAAAAGACATACTTATCCTCCATAAATTTAATATATCTATTATATAGCAAATTAAAGAAAAAAACAAGATTTTATTTAAATTTTATTTATTTACAATCATATCTACCATTCCATCTTTTAAATAAATAATCTTGTCTGAATTTTCTATTGTAGATTTTCTATGTGCAACTATTATAACTGTACTATTTTCTGATATTTTATCAATCAAATTTTGTATTAGCTTTTCGGTTTTTAGGTCAATATTAGATGTTGGCTCGTCAAATATATAAATGTTGGCTTTATGGATAATAGCTCTAACAAATGCTATTACTTGTAGCTCACCTAATGATAAGTTCGCATCTTTGATGATTTCATCTAAGCCATTAGGAAATCTATTATAAATATTCATACATCCTATTTTTTCAATTATATCTAATATTTCCTTATCTGAAACATCACTATTCTCAAAGGTTATATTGTTTCTTAAAGAGTCTTCAAAAATATATGGGTTTTGAGAAATGTATGATATATTTTCTCTGAGTGATTTTATTGAAATATCTAAGATATCATGTCCATCTATTAGAATTTGTCCAGAAGAAATATCATATAGTCTCATAAAAATATTAGTTAAGCTAGTCTTCCCTACTCCAGTTCTTCCAGCTATTGTTACTTTTGAACCTTTTTTTATTACAAAAGAAATATCTTTTAATACAGGTTCTTTCCCATAGTTCATGCATACATTTCTAAACTCTATATCACCATTTAAATCCTTTATGTTCTCTCCTTCATATATATCCTCGTCATCAGTTTCTTTTAAAATTCTATTTATTCTTTTTAAAGAATTTAAAGAAGTTTGTATTTCTTCTAAGTAATCAAACATTTCTGACAATGGACTCCTACACTGCTTTACATAGAATAATACAAGATATATACTACCTAAAGAAATGTTTACATTTATTTTTAAAGCATAATATAAAATTGCATAAATACCAATTGCTTCTAAAACAAGCTCTATTGGTAACATAAAACTTTCAGTAAATATAAATTTCTTTCTATATTTTAATTCTTCGTCCAATAATTTGCTAGTTTTATTTATATTATCTTTTTGTAAACCAAAGAGATATGTTAGTTTGCTTTTATTATACATTTCAGAAAATTCTTTATTTTCTGCATCTCTTTTATCAAGTATTTTAGAGTCTAATTTTTTTATTTTTTTTGTAAAACTAAATGCAACACTTGCAACTATTACTACTGTCCCTCCGCCCGATTAGTGCAAGATTTACATTTGCAAAAAACATCATTACTACCATTAGGGCTATATATGTAACATTGTTTACTATTATTTGTAAAAAATTAAAAAACAGGTCAAATAAATTGTCTGTATCAACTGTTAATCTTGTATATATTTCAGAAGAGTTATATTTGCTATAAGTTTTCATTGTAAATTTTAATACTTTATGAAATACTTTTTCTCTTATATCTCTTAAAACATTAGCTGTCCATTTATTAAAAATTATATTCCTAACATTTTTAATAATGGCAAATGTAACTTGAATGCTTAAATAAATTATAAATAAATATAAAAGCATTTCTGCAATATTACTTGCATTAAAATCTATATCAACTACTTGTTTTACAATATATGGATGTGCTACATTTAATATATTGCAAACTATAAATAGAACTCCTACTAAGATGAAAGTAGATAAATATTTCTTTATAATATCTTTCATACTACTTCACCTTCTCTTTCGCATTTGTATAGTTCTTTATATAAAGTATTATTCTCTAAAAGTTCTTCAGGTGTTCCTTCTGCAGAAATTTTACCATTTACTAGTACATATATTTTATCTAATTTCTCCATACTACTCACTTTATTTGAAACAATAATTAATATATTATCTTTAGTCTCAGCTATAATTGAGTTTAATACTTTTTCTTCTGTTTCAGAGTCTAATGCTGATAATGTATCGTCAAATATATTTATATTTCTTATATAAGATAAATTTCTTGCAATTTGTACTCTTTGCTTTTGACCTCCGAGAAAGTCTGTTTCCTTTTTCTCCGATTATAGTTTCAAATGTATCTTTCATTTCGGATACATCTTGGTATAAGTCACTTAACTTAGATACTTTTTCTATATCTATATTTTCGTCATTTTTAATATTTATATTGTTTTTTATAGAATCATCCAAAATAATACTCTTTTGTGGTCCATATCCTATATTTTTGAATATTTCATCTCTTTCATATTCATTTACATCTATATCATTTATGTATAACATATCGTTTTTTACTTCTAGTAGACCTGAAATTATATTCATAAGTGTAGTTTTTCCGCTTCCAACTTGTCCAATTATACCTATTTTTTCATTTCTATTTATTTCTATATTAATATTTTCTAGTACATTGCTTATTCCATCATAGCTATATGATAAATTTTTAAGAGTGATTTTCTCTATCTTGTCTAATTTCTTGCCATCTTTTTTATATGTGTCCAATGAAAAGAAATAATTATATCTTCTTGTTGATTGTCTAAAATATGCAAGCCCATCAATTAATTTTTGAATTGAAGATGTTATTTCCGACAAAACAAAAGCTATACATGTTGTTAGACCTGTTAAAGCTCCGATGGTTAGCATATTGTTTTTAATTAAGAGTAGTCCTATACCAAATACTACTATATAAGAAGTAGCATACATTATATTTACTAAGTTTGCAATTTTATTTTTTGTAACTCCAATATTGTAATCTGCTTTTCTTCTTTCTTCATTTAGTTTGTCAAATTTTTTAATTTGATTTTCTTGTTCGTTATATAGCTTTACAAGTGAAAAGCCTGACGTGTTTTGCTCAGCAACTTTAAATAAGTTTATGTCAGTAATTCTTGCATTTTCTATTTTTTCATTTAATTCATTATATTGTTTAAAAATTAAAATCGTTAAGATAATAAGTATTGGTAAAAGTGCTAATGAAATCTGCCAGCTATATAATATAGCTATTATTATTAAAATAACTGCTGGGTTATATACTAATTTTCCGAAGTTGGAAAAAGAAGTTTCCTAAAAATTTTCTAATTACTAATAGTTCTTTTGAAATATATGCCAAAAATGTACTTTTATCTTCTCTTTCATAGTATTCAGGTTTTACATATTGGAGATGTTTTATTGCTTCTTTTCTTAGATGTGTGTCTGAAACTCTAGCTCTTGTAAAAAATAATTTTCTATATAACGCTCTTGGGAAAAATGCAAGAAAAGAAACAAATATTAGTAGATATACTTTATTAAATATTTCCGCTTCTGAAGCGGTTTCGGACAAAAGCATATCTAATATTTGCCCTATTATAAACGGAATTGTAAAGTGGAATGTTGCTTGCACTCCATTTACAAGTATTCCTAAGAAGTATATTGGAAATGTTCTTTTAAATTCTTTAATTAAAATTGGGTTATATCCTTTTAAAATGTTTTCTAATTTAAGCTTCATTTGTTACCCCTAATCTATTTCTTTTTTTATATATTCCAACATTTCTTTAAAATCATTAAATCTATATTGAGATGATTTGTTTATTTCTTCTCTATTGTAATCTGAATATTTATCATATATAGAAATCACATCTATATTTGCATTATTTGCTGCTTCTACTCCTATAAGTGAATCTTCCACTATTATACAGTTTTCTTTTTTTACTTGTAGTTCTTCTAAAATCTTATTATGTATTTCGGGATCTGGTTTTAGGTTTTTAACTGAATCTTTTGAATATATTAAAGTAAAAACATTATCCAAAGGTAATTTGCTTATAATATTTTTGTTATATTTTTTATATGTATCAATTGTATGGTCATTTGTTGTACTAGCTATACATAGTATATACCCTTTTTCTTTTAGATATCTTAGTAATTTATCTGCATATGGTTTATAATCTATTTTTTCTTTTAAATATTTATCAGCGATTTTATATCTTATTTCTTTTATTTGTTCTTTGGTCATATTAGATTTATATTTTTTTTTCAAAAATTTGCAATATTCAAGGTAAGTATCTTTGTAATCTCTATATTCTTTTAGTTTTTCATCCCTTTGTTTTGCAATATCTTCTTTAGGTTCTATACCACTAATTGCTTTTATTAAATCTATATCGATATCATTCCATATACCGATTGAGTCTATCAATGTTCCATCTAAGTCAAATATGACTACTTTTTTGTTTTTTAACATGTTCTTACTCCTTATATAATTATTTATATTCTGATTGTTTATATAGCATTTTATATATAAAAATAAATGTAAAAACTATAAAAATAATAGGTAAAGCAAAGAATTTAATTGACGGAATAGTATGAAACATAGCAATACGAAAAATAACATCATATAGGGATAAAATTGAGAAGATGCTTATGATGGTTATAAGTTCTTTTCTTGTCACAGTATATTTCGTTTTTAATTTTTTTATTGTTACGAATAAAAAAATTATACAGAGAATGGCTATTATATATCTAGAAAGTGAAAATACCCATTCATATGGCATTTTATCTCCAGCAATTAGTTTAACAAATCCAAGTTTTCCACTATAATATTCTGTAAAGTATGTATTATAGTCCATACCAAATAATATCCTTGATAAAATCTGTTCATTGATGATATAATTTAACAATATATTAAGTACAGTAGTAGTTAAAAATGAGATAATAGTAACTTTTATTGCTTTTTTCATTTTATTATTTCTCCTATTATATATTAATCATTGAATAACACTTTAATTATATTTCTATATCTATCTTCTAAAAGTTCTCCACCATATTTTTAAAAATTTTATCATAAAAATAAATCCTGGTGCGAGCAATGGGACTTGAACCCACACGTGCAAAGCACACACGCCCCTCAAACGTGCCTGTCTGCCAGTTCCAGCATACTCGCATTTATATAAAAGACAGATAATTTTAAATTTATCTGTCTTCATTTGGCAAAGCCAATTTTTTATTATCTTGATAATGATATCAAACGTGCTTTTGATTGAATTTCTTGAATAATTTTGTTATATTCTCTTAGATGTGTAGAATTACTAAATGCTATCTGATTATTCTCTATTTCCCAGCTATCTTTATGCTCTAGTAAGTAGTCATAGCTTTCAATAAATTTATCAAATAATTCTAAGATTTGGTCTTTTGATTTACTCATTGATTCTTTTTGTTTTTCTAGTTTTGTTGATAAATCACCAATCATGAATTGTTTGTAAAGGTCTTCATATTTTTGAGATAATCCTTCTTCTTGTATTGCCTTAACGATATTTTCTTCTGAAGACATTTCAATTAATGAATTAATATTGTTTTCTATATTTGTTCTTATTTGTGTAACTTGATTCTTTTTTTCTTCTAGTTTATCTTTTTCAGTAGCACCTTGAAGCTCTGCTACTTTTGCAGATTCTTCTGAAACTGATTTTATTGTATCTGAATATTTCTGTAAGTATTCTTTAATAGTTTTTTCTACTTTTCCATAATCTCCAGATGTTTTTATCTCTGTATTAAAGTTATCTTCTCCTAATTGCTTTTGATTTAATGTTGCTAATTCTTCATTTAATTCAAGTATTTTACTAGCACTGCTAAATACATTAAATCCTATTATTGCTATAATAACTACTATTATAACAGCAACACTTATTCCAATGATAAGTTTTTTGTTAACTTTTGATTCCATTTTTCATTCCCCCTTTTTTTGTATTATAAAGAATATTATAAACCTTAACTTTTATGAATGCAATATTAAAATAAAAATTCTTTGTAAAAATAAAGCAATTTATGTTAAAATAATGTATAATTATACATATTTCAAAAGGAAGCGGAATTATTTATGGATCTAAAATACAAAGTTATAGACAACAAATATTTTAATATCAAAGATATACTTAGGAGTGAGTTTGGAATTTCTTCTAGGCTTTATTTGAAGCTTAAAAATGCTAATAAAATTTACTTAAATGGGAAAACAGTATTATCTAGCTCAAATATTTCCATAGGAGATATTATAGAAGTAGATTTGAGTTTTGAAGAAGATAATTCTAATATTGTTCCTACAAAAATGGAATTGGATATCATTTATGAAGATAAATATATTCTTGCTATTAATAAACCTGCAGGAATTGCCGTACATCCATCTTTAAGGCATTTCGAAAATAGTCTTTCAAATGGAGTTAAATATTATTTTGATAGGGTTAATTTACATAGAAAAATTAGAATTGTAAATAGGCTTGATAAAGATACTTCTGGTAGTGTTTTATTTGCGAAAAATGAATATATTCAAGAAAATTTAATTAGGCAAATGAAAAATGACTTGTTTAAAAAAGAGTATTTAGGCATTGTTAATCGGAGTTTTAGAGAAAAATTCTGGCGTAATTAATGCTCCAATCTCTAGAAAAGAAGGAAGTATTATTGAAAGGTGCATAAGTGAAAATGGCCAAGCTTCAATTACTCATTATGATGTAGTAAAAGAATTAGATAATATGAGTTTAGTTCATTTTATACTTGAAACTGGAAGGACACATCAAATTAGAGTTCATACAAAATGTATTCGGACATCCAATTATTCGGAGATACTCTTTATGGAGATACTTCTTCTCTAATTAAAAGACAAGCTCTTCATTCATATAAAGTTAAATTTATACATCCAATTACAAAAAAAGAATTAGAACTTATAGCAGATTTGCCAAGTGATATGAAAAAGATAATAGAATGAACGAGCCACAAAGGAAAAAATCTTTTTGTGGCTCGTTCGCATTTTGTGCACTGATTAATTATGATCTTGCTCCATCATACCTTCCAACAGCATAACCCACTGCGAAAATGATAATAGCCATTATGACTATTTTTGTATCAGAATCTGTACAACTGTGAAGGAAATTTTTCATTGCCTCCGTTATTCCGTATTTGTCGCACAGTGCTCTTGCTCCGGCGGAAATTGCTACTGCAAGAAACATTATACCTGCTGCTACAAATACACCCTTGATACTAGTTTTAGTCCGTTCACTCATAACTAATCCTCTCTCTCTGTTTTATTTTAGCACATGTAGCATTTGCTAATACAATATAATTATATCATACTTTTCATAAAATGTAAACAGAGGCTAGAACTCTAGTCTCTAACCTCTATCTTCTAATCTCTAAAAAAGCAAAACTATAAGCCGGGTTCTGTCTTGAATAGTCATTTATCTCGAATATATATTACTATATACCTCTAGCCGCTTGTTTAAAGGAACTGACGAGCCGTCTTATGTCCTTTGTCTTTGCGTTGCTCCAGGTGGGGTTTACACTGACCCTATATGTCACCATATAGGCGGTGAGCTCTTACCTCGCCTTTTCACACTTACCTAAAACTTAGGCGTTTATTTTCTGTTGCACTTTCCTTAAGGTTTCCCTCACTGGACGTTATCCAGCACCATTGCTCTGTGGAGCCCGGACTTTCCTCATATGCCCTAAAAGCCATACGCGACTATTCATTTTGCTCTATTTTTAATTTTAAGATATTTTTTACATTTTGTCAAGATTTATCATTTCTTCTACGATCTGGATCGCATTACTTGCAGCGCCTTTTCTTAAATTATCTGCAACAACCCACATATTTATTCCATTATCTATACTATAATCACGTCTTATTCTTCCGAACATATACTTCATCATGTCCTGAAGCCTCAGGTGCAATTGGATATATATTGTTTTCAATATCATCCTTAACAATAATATCTTTTACAGACTTTAAAGTATTTACTAACTCATTTAAATCAAACTCTTTTTCAAATTCAACATTTATGGACTCACTATGTGAATTTATAACTGGTACTCTAACACAAGTTGCAGTAACTTTTAAATCTGGTCTATTTAATATTTTTCTTGTCTCGTTTACCATTTTTTCTTCTTCTTTTGTGTAACCATTCTCTAAGTCAAATACATCTATATGTGGTAAGCAATTATTTATTATTTGGTATGGGAATTTTTCTAACTTATATTCTGGATCTTCTCCATTTTCTAAATCATGTATTCCTTTTATTCCTGCTCCTGATACTGCTTGATATGTCGAATACACTATCCTTTTTATTTTGTATTTGTCATCAAGTACTTTAAGTGGAACAACAGCTTGAATTGTTGAGCAGTTTGGATTTGCTATAATCCCATTGTGATTTTTCAATTCTTCACTATTTACTTCAGGTACAACAAGTGGAACTTCTTTATCCATTCTCCAACAACTGCTATTATCTACAACAATACATCCATTTTTGCTTGCTATAGGTGCAAACTTTTTTGAAGTTTCACCTCCTGCAGAAAATATTGCAAAGTCAAACCCTTCGTCAAAAGAATCTTCTTTTAATTCTCTAATTTCATATTCTTTTCCCATAAAGATTATTTTTTGTCCTGCTGACCTAGCTGACGCAAAAAATACATATTCTGAAATCGGTAGTTTCTTTTCTTCTAATACTTCTCTTGCAACACGTCCGTACTACGCCTGTTGCTCCAACTAATGCTAATTTATATTTCCTTTCGTTTCTATTCATATTAAAACCTCATTTTGTGAAAAACAAATCATGTATACAGCGAACAGCTGAATTTACATCAGAGTCCTCTACTGTAACAGAAATTTGCATATTTGTTCTATCCAAGTTATTAAACTTTAGATTATTTTTATTTAAATTCTTTGTAACCATATCTACTATTTTTTCGTTTATATCTGCTCCAATAATAGATACACGATTTCCATTTGATGTAACACCAGTAATTTTAGGTAAGTTACAGCTCTTTTTGTAATAATCTGAAACAGATGTCCCTTCTTCTTCATTCATGCTAGATCTTACAATTAATTTTATATTGTTTTCTTTGGCTATCTCTACTGATTTATTATGAAGTACGCCTGCACCTAAATTTGAAAATTCTAGCATTTCATCATAAGTTATATTATCAAGTTTTATTGCATTGTTTACAATTCTTGGGTCTGCTGTATATACTCCATCAACATCAGTATATATTTCGCATGAATCTGCTTTTAATGCGGCAGCTATTGCAACCGCTGTTGTATCTGAGCCCCCTCTTCCAAGTGTTGTATAGTTGTTATTTTTGTCTATTCCTTGGAAACCTGTAACTATAACTATTTTATTCTCAGCAAGTTCTTTTTCTATTCTTTCTGTTTCTATTTTGGTAATCTTCGCATCTCCATAGTTTTCATTTGTTAACATTCTAACTTGGAATGCATTTAATGATACTGCTGGAATTCCTAGTTTATCAAATGCCATTGCCATTAATGAAACTGAAATTTGCTCTCCGAACAGTAAAAAGCATATCCATTTCTCTCTTTGGTACATTTTTGCTTATTTCTTGACTCAAAGAAACAAGTTCGTCTGTGAATTTACCCATTGCAGAAAGTACTAAAACTATTTTGTCTCCGCTTATTATAGTCTTTTTTACATCTATTTGCTACTTTCATTATTTTTTCTATGTCTGCAACAGATGTTCCTCCGAATTTTTTTACCTTTAGCATATTATGTTACCTCTTTTTGTTTTAAATTTAGCACAATATATTATATTAATTAATATGAAAATAAGTGCGTTTAAAACAAAATTACCTAATGGCATTATATATTAATTAAAAATTTTTTTCAAGTTTTACTTAAAAATACAAAAAAGATAGCAGTTTTACAACATACTATCTCTCTTGCTACTAAAATTTGTATTTAAGGTTTAATAATACTTAGCAATGCCAATGTATTCATAGAGCAACCTGTGCGCATCCCCGCCACATCCACCAAAAGGATTAGCTTTAGTATTACCTGCAATGCTTACAACATCTGCAAATTTTGATTTTCGATAGACAATAATTTTCGAAACTATCTCTTCTAAAGACATATCGTAAATATTGCCAATTTCAATCATATCCGGTTCATCAAGCCAAAACCAACCACACGAAAGACCTGTTCGCTTATCCACTATTACACGATTTGTGTTTGTTATGTGGATTCCTGAAATAGTTGCAGGACATATCGGCATTTCATAGTCTATGCCATAGCGCTTAAAAAGATAATGCCTTATCCGATTAAGCTTCTTTCTGCCTACATACAATTCATCGAAAACTTCAGTGGCCTTTCCTGATTTTTCGAGCTGACCTAGAAGCGGATAAATATTGTTCTCCATGCAAAATTCTATGATTCTATAAACATCGTCATAGTTTTTCGCAGTAGGAACAATAGAAGCTCCCAAGTTTGTTGTTCCGTCTTTGATGTGAACAACTTCTTTTAGCCTTTGATAGTTTGTAAGCATGTCATGTATCTTGAAACCGCCGTTACTACCAGGGCGATACAAGTATTCCATAACAGCCGGATCAAAACTATCAAGCTTGAAAAGCACATACAATGTTCCCCTGTCAATAAAGCCGAGCAATTCGTCGTCAAACGCAACTGCATTACTGAACAAGGAAACTTTGACGGAATTTTTCTCACACATACTTAAAACCTGCTTGAACACTTTTGCATTTGCTCCTGCTGTTGGTTCACCAAGACCACAAGCATAAACCCACTGAATAGTACCAGTAGAAATAAATTTCTCAATGGCTGATAAATCAAGCAAGCATTGGCAACCTGTTCTTTCTGTGTCGCAATAGATGCAATTGAGATTACAATCTCCACCAAACTGCAAGTCTAATATAGGTAGACTTTTAGAGGAAATTGCAAGCGTCCGTTTTAAAACATCTGTTGCCCACGGTGCATATTCATACATACCGTTTACCTCCAATCTTTTTTAGTAGATTTATTTTATCATAAATTATGTAAAATAGCAACTACTATGTATTGAAGGTTTACATTATTTTTTAGCTTCATCAATTGCTTTTTGGAAAAATTGATAATATGGTTCTAATTCTTCCTTTACAATATCTAAAGAAATGGTATTGTGTTTTTCATTTAGCTTAAAATCTAATTGTTCAAGTTCTTTGTCAAAATCATGAAATCTACGTCCTAACATAGAAGAATAATAAAGAAAGCCTTTTGGATGAACAAATTTATAGCAGTCAGCATTTGCAACTACCTCTGACTCAATGCTAAAAAATTCCTTTGTTCCATGGTGCTCTTCTACGCATTTAATAATATTTTCTTTAATATCTTCATTTAAGCAATCAATATCACTAAGAATTTCTTTTGTAGCATTTGATGACATTTCTATATGCTTTTTAGGAGTTTTTAAGTGAGAAGCTTCTGGAAGTTTTGAGTCCATCATTGCAATAGCAATTTTTACAATGTTTACATCTGCTTTATATATTTCTGCTAATTTAATTCCCATATCTAATGAAAGCTCATATAGAAACTTCATATCTGGGTTATACTTTTGTATTTCTAATATATTAAAATCATCACATTTTTTTATTAAATCTTGAATATCCATAAATTATTTCTCCTTATTTTTTTATACTTTATCATAATTTAATATTTTTATCAATATGAAATAAAGAAAACACTCAGTCAACACATTGCGTATTGACTGAGTGTTTATTCAAGCTAAAAAGCTATCTAAGTTCGGAAGTGCTTCGCTGAGTGTAACTACTTGCACTGTTGATAAAGCATCTTTAAACATAGCCGTAAGGATGTCTTCATCAACATAATTGCCATCATCGTGTACAGTAGACTCTTTATTCGAAGTAAATGTTGCTGTCCACTGCATGCCACCCTCGGCTGTTTCATACTTCACATCCTGAACCTTAGAAAACAGGATAGTATGAAGACCATATTCACAGTCATAGTATGCCACCAAGGCAATCTCATCCGGATTATAGCTTATTTCATAAGGTGGTGCATATATCATCGCTATCTCCTTTATCCTTATATCTTCGCTGATATCAGCTGACCGATAATGCTCAATAAGAGACATTTCAATCTTTTTTTCCTTATAATTCATTACTGGCCACATTTTGCTACCTCCTTTTGCTCTTTACATGTTGTTAGTTGCCTAAATGCCTATTTTTTCATCCTCCTTCAACTTTTTGTACTTATTTAGCACATATTGAATAAATTATACCATAAATTTTACATAAAGTCAAAAATCTATTTCATTGACACTACTATGTATTGAAGGTTTAAATAATATATTTTGCTAACACAAATAATTTCTCCTACCATATATCATACGAGAAATGTATACTTTCTTATTATCATAATCAATTGTATATAAAACAACAAAATTTTTTACTACAATTCTGTGATATTCCCTTTTTAATTTATCAACTTTGCCAATTTTCATATATAATTCTGGATTTTTGCTTAGATTAGAAACTTTTTCATACATCATAGAAATAATTTGTTTTGCCGAATTAATTTGATTTTATTTTTGAGAGATATAAATGTAAATTTCTGCCATTTCTTCAATGCATTCTTCTGTAAATTCTATGTCGAATAAACAGTTTTCAAATTCCATATTTTTCTTCAAACTCCTTAACAACATCTGCCATTTTTCTTGTTCTTCCATTTTCTATATCGTCTTCAGATTTCAATAGACAGTTAATCGTTTCTTTGTCAAAATAATTTTTATTGTTACTTTCTTTTTTTATTGCTTTCACATTAATAACTTGTTTCATATAAACGCCTCCTTACAAATTTAGTATATCATGAAAGATATTATTATACAACATAATTCGAAGTTTTTCTTATAAATTTCATTTACAAAATTCGACAAAAACAAAGAAAAGAGCACACCGTTTGGCATGCTACTTTTCCCTTGAATCTTCATAGTTTGATTCTCACTAAGGAACAATTATAACTTTTTTGAGTCTTTTTCCCATGCAGTTCGGATTGATTTCTTTGAGGTATTTGAGAACTTTACTGTTGTAAGGAATAAATAGGTCTGGTCTAATACCGTCTCGAATCAAAATCTTGTATTCGACTTCTGACCTTCCAACAATAACAAAGTCTCTGTAAAACCACTTTGTTTCGCCGTAATCATCTGTAATAACGACTTTGTCACCTTCGACGTTGATGGTGTAAGCAAAATCACAAGCGTATGTCATATACATTTGAATAATTGAAAGCGCTATTAAAGTGATAATACATACTCCATGAATCAAAATCTTAGCAGTATTTGAAGATACTTTATTTGACATTAAAGATGTCCAAATACTGTAAAGGCACAAGACGACAAGCTCTGTTGCAATGAGAATTTTAAAGCTCCTACTAGTTATCTTCCGTTCAAACCTCATAGATGTATCCTCCTTCAACCTTTTGTACTTATTTAGCACATATTAAATAAATTATACTATTAATTTTACATAAAGTCAAATTTCTATTTCATTGATATATGTATATTTTCTACTTCACTACCTAGTTCACGCGATATTATGTTTTGGATTTGCGCAATTTCTTCTGGTTTAAGTTCTTCTTTTCCTATTATTACACTTATGCTATCTCCATTTACAAATATAATATTATCACTAAAACCTTTAGTTGTTAGAAGATTTTCTGCAATCATTATTGCATTTTGTAGGTCATTAATTTTATCTATTTCTTGGCTTGCAATTGCCTTTTGTTCTGGAACTTGATTTGCACTATTTATTATTTCTTGATATCTTGATATTATTTGAGAATACATTACATTTCTTTCGAGTTTAGATTTTGCAAAGTAATCTCCATTTTCTACGTTTGTATTTGTTTCCTTTGTATTTTCTGTATTTTGTTCTTGATTTTCATTTTTACTATTCTCTTGATCCTTGTTCTCTTCTGTTACATTAGTACTTACTAGTTCTGCATCTCCTAGTTCTGCTAAATTTATTGATTTATCTAATTCTGTAGATGCTTCTTTCCCAAGCTGTTTTCCATAATTTGTATCATAGTTTAAATACCCTGCTGTAATTAACATCAAGCTTATTACTAAAATTGCTAATTGATTCTTTTTAATAATTTTCATATAGACCCCTTCTTTCTTAATTAATAGAAAATACCTGTACCTTATGAGTTGCAACCCCTGTAACTGCTGAGACTGCTGAAATTATATTTGCTTTTACATTTGCATCATTTGCACCTTCTGCAGTTACAATTACTCCTTCAACTTTAGGGTTTATTATAGTTTGTGTCGCAGGAACATTTGCACCGTTTTCTTCAGTAAATATTATTTCTTTATTTACACCTTGCTCTTCAACAGTTCTAACTCCACCTGAAGAATCCGTTTCAGATGTATGTGATGTTGTGTTATTTTCATTATACATTGGAACAACTTCACTAGAATTTGTATATGTAACTAATACATTTACCTTTCCGTACTCCTACCATCGTTGTTAAAATATTTTCAAGTCTTTTTTCTAGCTCATCATCTGTTTTATCTTTACTTTCTTTATCTGCTAATACTTTAAATGCGCCTTGTTCTTCTTGTTTAGTTTCTGATTTATCATTTCCGCCTAAAATAACATTTATTGCAATTAAAGTTATAATTAAGATAACTAGAAATACTACCATGTTTTCTATCTTTCGTTTCTTTGTCTTATCTTCCTGTTCCACATTTTCAGGTTTTTTAATAATTAAGCTTTTAATCTTGTTCATTTGTTCCTTAAACATAAAGTTTTCCTCCACTTCATTTTGAATTTACGGTCATATCCTTAAGAGCCACACCATAATTTTCATTTATCTTTTGTTTTATTCCTTCAATTTCAGAATTACTTAAAGTATTTTCTACTGACATTTTTCCTATCTCTACCTTGTTAACCGATATATTTATATCAGTTTCTTTTACTTCTTTTTTTGCTTCTTTTGTTACTGCTAAAGTTACATTTTTTATAATTCCTTCTTCTAAATTAAAATCTAAACTTATATTTTCTACACTATATCCCATACTTTCTATGTCAGATTTCATTTGTTTTTCAATTTCTTGTTTATATGTATCTTCTACAGTTATACCTTCTATTTTACTGGATACTTCTTCGGTATTAAAATATTTTTCGTATTTCGAATAGTCTATTTTCATATCAGAACCAGTTATTAACTTTATACCTGGTGATATGATTACATATAATACATATATTCCAATAATTGTTTTTATGTACTTTTTGCTATTACCATTTGGTAAAATCATTTCTAAGATTGTTACAACTATAACACAAATTATTATTTGCTCTGCCCACGAGCTTATATAACTTATCATCTGTACATCATCCCACTATTCGTAATTTTTATCACAAGCGTTAAACCAATCATTAGCATTACTGATACTGAAGCTATCATTCCAAGTAGTAATTTGAATGTTCCGCCCATCTGCTCTAATACTGAAACTATTTTTTTATCTGCAATAGGTTCGCTTAAAGCAGCGGTTAGATTAAATGCCACAGACAGGACAGCAAGCTTTATTATAGGTACAATACATATTGCAAGTACTACAAAAATTCCAATAAATCCAACTGCATTTTTTAGTATATTACTACATCCTAAAACTGCATCTACTGTTTCTCCGAAGTATTTTTCCGTACAACTGGTATAGTACTTGTGACAACTGCTTTTGTTGTTTTTACAGTTAGTCCATCAACCGAGCTTGTCAGTGTTCCTTCTAATGATAGCACTCCGGACAAATATTGTAAGTGCTAAGCCTAAAACCCAAACTACACTTGATTTAAAAAACTTTGATATTTTATCTATTTGAATTTTATCAGAGATTTTTGATACTATTCCAAGTGCTGTACCTATTAATATAAGTGGTAAAAGCACTTGTACAATAAAGTTTCCTATAAATGTAATAATTAATAGTAAGATAGGTTGTATGGTAGATGCTGTAACTATATTCCCTGTTGTTATCATAAGTGCTAGAAGTATTGGCAGTAAGCAATTTATAAACCCTACCAGATTATTTATCGTGTCTTTTATTAAGACTATTGTTTCAGAAAAGTTTGTCATAATTAGGGTAACTATTAGCACATATTGAACATAGTATGTTATTTCTCCTGTTTTGTTATTTCCCATGCCTTCACTTATATTTTTTATAATGCTATGTATTATTATAATGATTAATATGTATCCAAGACTTGTTATTGTTTTTGTAACTTCGCTTCCAAGTATTTTTAAAATGCTTCCGAACAAGTCCCTCAGCTTTTATATCCCCAGAAATTGCTTCTTTATATAAATCGCCTACATCCATATTTTCAAAGCTTTCAGAGGTATATTTTTCAGCTTGTTTTATAAATCCAGATATTCCAAGTGCTTCTTCTTGTCCCCCTATAATTTCTTCTGTTTCAGCTCCATAAATTATATTTGTATTAAATATAGTAAAAGCAAAAATTAAAATAATTATTATTTTTTTCATATGTTCCTCTTCTAATTAAGGTAAGATCTTAAGTACTGTCTCAAGCATTGATGAAATTATTGGAATAGACATTGCGATGATAGCGACCTTTCCACCTAAATCAACTTTTGATCCAATTGCATTTTCACCTACGTCTTTACATATGCCGTACAGCAAATTCCGTTAGAATGGCAATTCCTGTTATTTTGATTAGTATTTTTAGAAATTCTTTGCTTCCGACTTATTTTTTCTGAAAAGTCACTAATAAATGTAACTATTCCTGCAAGTTTGTCCATAAATATAAACATAATTAAGGCACTTGCAATTAAAGATATGTATACTGCAAACTCAGGCTTGTATTGCTTTATAATGATTATAATAACTACTGCTGTTAAGGCTATTCCAACTATTTTTATAATATCCATTTATACTTTCCTCCTTATGTTTAGAAAAGCCTACAAGTTAAACATAGTCCTAACAGAATCAAATAGATTACTAATTTCTTGTATAACCATTGTAAGGACTATAACAAGGCCTGCAAGAGTTGTCATCATTGCTTGGTCTTCTCGCCCCGCTCTAACTAATACTTGATGTAATACTGCAACTAATATTCCGATTGCCGCAATTTTAAATAGTAAATCTATACTCAAAAGTTATCCCCCCTGTCTTTTGTTTACCTATATTAATATAATAACTACTCCAAGTCCCACAATTATGCCAAGACTTTTATATAGTTTTGCATTTTTCTTTTGTTCTTCTTCTGCTATGTCTATTTGGTCAGATATAAAATTCTCTACTAGTGCTATTTCACTAAGTTGTCCGACTAGCGTCTGTCTTCCCAAGAAGTTTTTCTAAATCTTCTAAAACTTTTAAATCTTCTTCTTTCATATTTGTTTTTGAATTTCTAATTGCATGTTTCCAAGCTTCTCCTGCTTGATACTCCTTCATATTTATGCTTGCTTCTTTAAAAATTTTACCGTACTCCACCTTCAAATTCTTTTGATAAACTTAAAAAAATTTCAGGAAGCGGCTGATATGTATATTGTATTTTTGTTTTAAGTATGTTTAGAGCTACTTTAATCTTCTTTAAATCAGTTACTCTGTCTTTATATGAATTTGCAATAATGGAGCCAAGAAGACTGCATACTAGAAGTACAAGTAATAATATGATCCACTTGATAATTATCATATCTTTGTCCTTTCTTTATATATGTTTATTCTTCTTATACTATATATATTCGAAAATTTTGAGTTTAGAACAAGAAATTAAGGTTTATTTATGCTTTCTATCTTTCCTTTTTCGTTATGGCTTAGGAAAATTATTTTTTTAAATAATTTAAAATCAATCATTTTTTTGAAAACAGGGTTTTCTAATAAATTTTCCATATTTTCTCCATGTGCTGTAAATATTCCTTGTACTCCCGAACACATACAATATCTTATAGCTCTTATATCGTCTTCATTTCCTATTTCATCTGCAATTATGACTTTTGGTGACATACTTCTAACTAGCATTTCAATTCCAATACTCTTTTTTATATTGTTTAATATGTCAGTTCTTATTCCAAGGTTATTTTGTGGTATTCCCCTGTGCATAGCTGATATTTCTCCTCTTTCATCAACTACTCCTACTGTTATTCCACTAAAATTAAGCTCTGGTATTCCATTGCTAATATTTTTTGCTAAATCACGAATTATTGTTGTTTTACCTGTTCCTGGGCTTCCAACTATTAATGTGTTATATACGTTATTTTTTTCTAAATCTAATACATGTTCTATTATATTTTTGGAGCTACCTTCTATTTGTTTTGCAATTCTAAAATTTAGACTATATATGTAAGATATGTTTTTGACACTTCCGATTTTCTAAAACAACGTCTCCTGTAATTCCGAACTCTATGGCCTCCTTTAATTGTTATATATCCGATTGCATATCTGGTTTTGATAAGTATATATTGAGTTATCACAGACAAATTGTAGTGTTTTAAGTATTTCTTCTTGTTTTACGTTATAGTTTATGACGTCTTCTTTTGACGTAAATTTAAGAATAACTGGTCTATTTACTCTTATTCTTATTTCTTCTAATTCTTCAAGATTATAATTAGAAATCAGATTAGAAATCTTATCAGGTAAATAATTTAAAAAATCTATCATTTGTTAGTTGTCCTTTTCTTTGGTTTTTACTAATTATTATATTCATGTGGAAGCTACTTTAGAACTAAAATTTTGACAATATTTACATAAAATGATATAATATTTTGGTAACTTATTGTAAATCACAAAAAGTAGAAAGGAATACGAGCATGAGTGTGTATGATTTTGCGGAAGAATTAAAGTCTTCAAAGAAAGAACTGATTAATATGATTGAGAAAATTTGGACAGTTGATAGTTCTGTGATACGCCGTACTGGATATGCCTTACTCCCTATTAGGGGACTGGGTAATCCCCGGTTAGAAAAAGAGGCAGGTATTGCACTCAATGAACTTAAACCAAAGGAGTTCTTTTTTATCAAGAAGTATCCTTCTGTAAAGAAGTATCAAGCTGTTTTAAGCAATCTTATAATACAGATTGATAAGGAAATTGATTACGAAGAAAAGGTCGGCGCTATCGCAGAGAAGCTTTCTCAGGTTCATGTATCTTTGTCTGATGGCGAAACAGCCCCCGAACTGGAAAGAAAAATTCGTCAGAATGCAATAGCAATCTCAAGGATCATTTCTTAAAACCATATCTATCATGTAAAATTCAAGCGGGAATAGCATTTTTTTGCTATCCCCGCCTTTTCTTAACTTTAGGATAAAATAGGCACACTCTAATTATTAATATCTATTTTATTCTATAAGTATAATAATTGTTGTTTGCTATAAAATATTGAAAGCATTTTCAATATACATATTTACACTTATTACTTGTAATACCATACATATAACTATTGGAACCAGTATAATAACTACACCTATAATGTTTTTTGTTAATATTCTTTTTTTGCTTTTTATTATATATATTATGCCAATTATTAAGCCAATCGGTATTAATATGTAACTTGCTACTTTCAATATACTTATAATTTGTAAACTTATAGGAACAGTTGGTACTTCAGTCCCCACCATGGTACTAGGTGGTTTTATATTCATTTTCTATTTCTCCTTTATTTATTTCAAATCGTTGTAATTAGTCGTTCCAGTTATGAAAAATCTCCGAAACATCATCCAACTCGTCAAGTCTTTCTAATAGTCTTTCCATTTTTTCAGCTCCATGCTCATCTAAATCTACATATGTTGTAGGTACCATTTGAACACTTGCTTCAACAAATGTCAAGCCACTTTCTTGTAGCTTTTCACTAACTGCACCAAAGTCGTCTGGTGAAGTAGTTATCTCATAAAATTCGTCTTCGTTAGAAAAATCTTCTGCTCCACAGTCTAGTGCAAGTAGCATAATATCGTCTTCTGACATAGAAGTGCTTTCCTTTTCTATAATTATTACACCTTTTCTATTAAACATATATGATACACAGCCAGTTGTTCCTAAGCTTCCACCTGCTTTATCAAATACATGTCTTACATCTGCTGCTGTTCTATTTCTATTGTCTGTTGTAGCATTTACAATTATAGCAACACCATTTGGTCCATATCCTTCATATGTAATTTCTTCATAGTTTTCATTATTTCCTGCGCCTGCTGCTCTTTTTATTGCGTTATTTATAGTATCGTTTGGCATGTTTGCTGCCTTACATTTTGCAATTACATCTTTTAATTTTGAATTACCTGCAGGGTCTGGTCCTCCTTGTTTTACTGCAATTAATAGTTCTCTACCTAATTTTGTAAATATTTTCCCTCTTGCTGCATCTGCTTTTCCTTTTTTTGCTTGAATGTTATGCCATTTACTGTGTCCTGACATGTGAAATCCTCCTTTCAAAAGTAAGGCTTTTATACCTTTCACTTTTTACTAAACTATTTTATCACATATTTCTTAGTTTGTGTAGTTATTTTTTAATCTTTTTTAATTTAGACCTTTTAAACAATTTCTAGTCCACACATAGTACTTGTATCACAAAAAATAATTTCTTTTTCTCTTTTTAAAGTTACAGTAACCAAAGCAGATATGCTTTCAAAAATATTTTTTGTCATTTTTCCTTTAACTGGAGCAGCTAATTTAAGTCCTTTGCTATATTTTGACTTTATATTAAGAGAGTATAAATTTTTCTTTAATGTTATATTAAAAAAATCTTCTGTAACTTGATATTCTACTAATTTAGTATTGTTATACGTAGTAAATTTAAATTCTTTATTGTCTATTAATAAAACACAGATAATACCTTTGAATGTAAATAATTTGAAAGGTACATCTGCTATCGAAATCATGAAGCTTGCATTCGTTCTTTTAAAGTTATTTCCTTGGCACCAAATATACGACTTTGGAAATGAATACCCCCAATCTTTTTCAATATAACCGATTGTCATTATTAAAATAAATTTCTTCGTCATTTATACTTATACAACCATTACTAGTATTTTGCATACTAATTATTGCATGGTTGCATTCCATAAATGGAATATAAGAAAAAGGCCCCATTATGTTGGGGACAAAAATATTAGTATTGATATTTTTACTATTAGAATATTTAATATCTCCATGTATTTTAAGATTCTGAGATTTGTCTTTTATATTAATATTTATAGCTTCTTTTGAGAAACTATTACTACCTATTTTAATATAGAATGGATTGTAATTGAATTTAAAATCTTTGATATTATAATTTACAAAATAAGATGTATTGTTAGTAATTACTTGTATAAAAGCTTTAGCTTCTTTATCATCAATATTAATTCCTGGGATAAAAGAAATTCCTTTTTGAAGGTTGGTATTTTTAAAGTACCAACCTTCAAAATAACTCTTCTTTTTATTTAAATATTTTGCACCCTGAAATAATTCAGCATTTTTCATTAATAATAATTTATTCATATATACATTATTTTCAAAATATATAATAATATTCAACTTTTCTATTCATTTTATTATCATTTATTTTACAATGGAATATACTACATGACCTCATTATTTTTTCCATTTCTAGATAGCTTTCTCCATTTTCCCATTAATATCAATTTATCATCCATATAATTTTGTATTATATTATGTATCAATTAAATCATATCTTTTAAAAATAGTAATTATCATACTATATACTAATTTTTTTCCTAACAATTCCCTAAATTTTGTTGTTTTGCTTTTTCCATCACTTCTTAGTTGTTCTAATTCTTTACCCAAATTATCATATTGGTTAATAATGTCTTTCAATGCTTTTTCAAATCGTTCTAATCGTTCCATATGTTTTTTCTCCTATAAAAGTTACTTTATTTATCTTTTTATATAATCTAGTATTTTAATTGTTAATGGTTTTAAAATTAAATACATTATATATCCAATAATTCCACCTAGCACATTAGTTATTAAATCAGTTATATCTGCTGATCTAAAACCGTTTATTAAAGGTTGCAATATTTCAATGCTTAAACTTAATAAGAATGTATATAATATTGTTTTTAATAATTTTGAATTTTTATTTTTGATCAGTGGGAATAAGAATCCAAATGGAATTGTCATTATTACATTTAAAATTATTTGTCTAATAAAATCACCCCTACCAAATGTAACATCAATAAATGGTACCAAATTCATTGGAGTATATGGGTGATTAAATATGAATGGCAAAGATGTTGTTATTGGCATTAGAGTAAAATATAATACAAAAGATAAATATATGTACATTGTAGTATTTATAAGTAATACATCTTTTCCTTTTGCCTTCCATTTTTTATAAAATATAAAAATATATACAATAGTCAAAATAATAAAATCTACTATTTCTTTCATAGTTTCTTCATTTCTCCAATCTTCCCAATAAATTTTTATATTATTATTTAATTATATCATATATGTAATTTTTTAACTAAATTATTTTTTATTAATCTATTAACTTCTTAAACGAATTTGCATTTAGTATAGTATTTGATATAAACTCGCCTTTATAAAAATTAGCCCAATTATTAAATATACAAGGTGCATTTTTTGCTTTTTCTAGTGTATTTATTTTTATAAAGTTAATTTGTATGTTATTTTCTTTTGCATATTCAGTTAGTTCATTTACTTCATATTCTACATAAGGACATTCTGGACTATAATAAATAGTAAAATCTTGGTTATCTATTTTCATAGTTCTTGCTGTTTCATTAAATTTAGGTGTATCACTTTCATCAAATTCTAATGCCAATAATTCATAATCTGAAATAACATCTACTATTTTAAAACCATAATGCTCAAAAAATTTCTTTTCGCCTAGAAATGGTTTTTTCTTTTTAGAAACTAAAGTGCATATACCACTTTTACCTTTTTCTTTTGAATCATTTATTGCATATTCTAGTAATTCTTTTGCAATGCCTTGTCCTTTGAAGCTTCCTGCGACCCATAAGCAATATATATATTCATAGTTTTTACCACTAATAGGAACCCAAGCTGTTTCTATTGGTTCGTATTCAATAAATATTTTCCCCCTTGCATTTAATTTTCTAAATACATGTCCTTCATTTAGTTTACTTTTTATCCATTCTTTTTTGATATCAACACCTTTTTGGTGCTTAGAGTCACCAATTGCACAGCATATATGTTCTTTATCAATGTTTTCTAAAGTTAAATTTATATATTCGTTCATATTTATTATTCTCCTTTTCTTATTGGATGTCTTATAACTGTTTTTAATTTGCTTTCATCACATCTTCTTGGGTCACTTAAATAAATCTCATGATGAAATCTGTCAGACTTAATATCTAATTCATATCCATTTTCTATCATATATTCGTGCATTAATTTTATTGTTTTTGGCTCATCGTCATAAGAACCTATATGCATGCATTGAACACAAATACCTTCGTCATAACTTAAGAATTCTACTTTTGAAAAATCTTGTTTCTTTTTATTTGTTGCTTCCTTTATAGCCCATTCAAATTCTTCTTTTGTCACAAAGTCTGGTAGTCTTATTATGGAAATAAAGTTAAATTGTTCTTTCCTTTCATAATCTATTCCATTTTTATTTCCTTCTTGCCACCAAAACCCTTCTAATGGTGGAACTACATATTCAAAATAACCTTTTATTTTATGCTGTCCTTTATAGCTCATTTTTATAGTAAAAGCTATTGCGTATAATAGGCCTATTGAATTTTTATATTCACTATTTTCATCATTAGGATTTCCTTTTCCCCTAACTGCAATATAGTTCATTTTAGGAATTTTTACAATACTAGGTTTGCTTTTTGGCATATAAAATTCCTTATATTCTTTTTTATAATCAAAAGCCATTTCAAATTTCCCTTCTATTCTTCTATCCCAATATAAATATGAATTTCTTGGTTATTCATATCGTTTGAATTGTTTTGATATTCTTCAAAATCACAATTGTATTTTCTTTTTAAGTTCATGTTCCATATTTTTTGCCAAGCCTGTCCTACTGAATTTTGTACATCACCTTTTATTATAAATCTAGCATATTTGCCTTTTGGAATGACTTTAGTTACCATATCTTCTTCGATTTCTGTTTCTTCGCTAACTTCTGCTCCTGCAATAAAAATATAAGGTTTTGTATCGTCTCCTTCATATTCTGTGTATAAACCTATTGTTTTTGTATTTATTTTGTTTTGTATTATATCATAAATTCCGATTTTCAAATAATTTTTGCCAAGTCATTCCTATATCATATATAGACTTTCCTTCTTGATTTGTTGTTTTAATCTTAACACCTGTGACAATTTTTTCTTCTAATTCTACAATTTCATATTCCATAATTATACCTCCTAAAATGAAGTATATATTATTTAATTTGACAACTGTATGTCATATTATAGATAATTTTTTAAAGTTTTTGCTAGTTTTTCTCTTATAATAGTTTTTGCTTTATTTGGTGATAAAACTTTTACATATTCTCCAAAAGATAAAATATATCCATATACCCATTCGTTTTCTGGATACTCTACTTTAATAATAAAGTTTCCATTTTCTCTTTTTGTTATTTCTTCTTTTTCAAATTCATCATATACTCTATAAGCCATTTCTTTACTTATTTCCAATTCTAGTGATATGCTTTTAAAATCATATTTTTCTTCTTTCTTCCATCTTGGTAATTCTCTTTCAAAATGTTCTTCTAACATTTTAATTTCTTTTATTCTTTTAATTTTAAATATCCTATAATCGTCTTTATTTATACAGTAACTTATTAAATACCACGACTTATCTTTAAACCATATCTGAAGTGGCTCTACAGTTCTTTTTCCTTCTTCTCCTTTGGAATTATAATATATAAATTCTATTTTGTTTTTATTTAATATAGATGTTTTTATTATCTCAAATATTTTCTCTTTTTTATTATCTTTTCCCCAATTTGAAAAATCTATTTTTATCCAATCATTTATTTTTTTATTAAAAAATGTACTTAATTTTTCTAAAATATCTTTTTCGTCATGTCCTGATACTTTTTTCATTCCTTGCAGTGCAAACAAAATTTGATTTTGCTCTTCTTCTGAAAGTACTGTTTTATTTAGGACATATTCATCTAAAATTCCTATCCCTCCGGTCTTTTCCCTTACTTGCATAAATTGGTATATTTGCTCTGCTTAAGGTTTCTATATCTCTATATATTGTTCTTGTAGATACTTCAAATCTATCTGCTAGTTCTTTCGCTGTAACTTTTTTCTTTTGCATAAGAATATATACTATTTCAAATAATCTATTATTTACTTGCATAATTTCCTCCTGACTATAGTATAACATATAAATATGACATCTATATGTCATATTTTAAAAAAAGTTAAAGTGGATATCATATACTAATATAATACCCACTTTAACATAAAATTACTTTTTTGGCATTTACTTCTCTTCAATTTTCGGTGTAGGTCCTATTTCTACTCCATACTCTTCGCTTAATCTTTTTAGTTCCTCTTGATCCACTTTTTCAGGTCTTGGATCTAGATCTTTGTAATCTTCAAATGCCATTTTACTCTCCTCTCATAACTATCTTGGAGGATTGAAACCTCCAAGTATTAATGTTTACTTTTTGGTTTCCAAAAATTTCTCTTTTTATTATAGCACAATTTTATATAAAGTTCAACTTTAAACTATAAAACATATAATATGATTATTATAATTGATATTTTAATTCATTAGAAAGTCTAATATATTCATTCCTGCTTCTGTTACAGTTTTATAAATCTCTGTATACCCACATTTAGTACAACTTACTGTAATAAACTTTTTGTTTTGAATATCAAATATCTTAGCAAAGTTTCCACCTGTTGCTTGAAATTGATCTTTTTCAAATTCTGTATTACCACACTTTACACATTTCCATTCTGACATAATTAAATTCTCCTTAATCTTACATTTCATTAATACTTTTAATATTTTGCAATTCAAATCTATATTTCTGTTTTACATTAGGATATTTTTCATGGTCTACTTCAGAAGCAAACATATCATATGGTCTAATATATAGCTCTGCACCTCCATATAATGCTCTATATACTACATATTTTTCTTTTGTTTCACTATGTATTGCAATATCTTCTACTAAATATAAATCTCCTTTAAAATGTTTATAGATTGATTTAACTTTTATTTCATTCATATATAATCACCTTTTCTATTATTTTCTTGTTTATATTACCATAGTGATAGAAGATTTTCAATACTATTCATTTTCATTTCCATACATTTTTCCTTTTGAGTCTAATTGTAATTCATATCCATATTCAAATATGTATGCTATTCCGAATAAGAATAATATTTGTATTACATCAAATAATTCGAACCCTACATCTAAATCTAATCTAAATATTTTCTCAAATACAATTCCACCAAAGGTTGGAAGTGCAAGTGCAAAAATCATTATATATGCCATTTGTTTTATATATTTAACATTTTCTAGTGTAAATGGTGTATCTCCTTGGTTAATATTTATAAATAGTTTTTCTAATCTATTCAATGTCATTCTGTATAATATTAAGCAAATAAATAGAGAAATCATTCCTGCTTCAACATAAGCTATTATGGTAAGTTTAGAGTTATCTTCTAATACTTCTTTCATTTTCATTATTATTTCCTGGTCTGTTTCATCAGCTACTAAAGTGCCATTGTATTTTACTTTTAGTGCTATTCTATTATCTAGATTTTCTTCTGTTACTACTATTTTTTCGTTTGTTCCTTTAAACACGACTTCATTGTCCTGTATTTCTATTTTATTTAGAAATATAGGTGTAAGTACTATCATAAGTGCTATTATTGGAATTGCAATTGTTACAAAAATCTTTCCAATTCTTGCAATTATATAAATTGCTTTACTTATTCCCTTAATTTTTCTTTGTTTTTCTTCTTTAAATTTTACTACACTTATTTTTATATCTTCATCTAATGAATCTATGTCTGCCATATTCTCATGTACCAAATCATTTATTTTGCAATGGAATATATCACACAAAACCATGATATTATTTATTGTGGGATAACTTTCACCATTCTCCCATTTTGATACACTTTGTCTTGAAACATCCATCTTTTCTGCTAATTGTTCTTGGCTCATTGAGGCCGATTTTCTTAAATTATATAAGTTTTCTCCAAATTTCATTAGATTACTCCCCCTTCAAGTTTCATTTTAGTGTAGTTTTATTTAATAATCTATCAACTTATAGTTGCATTTTAATTTTCTCTATATATTTTATATATTGTAAAGTTTTAGTTGCTTTTTGTTTTTAGAAAATCGCTTGTCACTTTGTTTTTAATAAAATATATCATAGTTTTATATTAATTTCAATACTTTCATTGTTCTAGCTTGTCTTTTTACTATAAAGTATAATGGGCAGATAATTTTAGTTAATTATCTACCCATTATATTTTTAATTATTTATTTCTACATTGCCGAAGGTCGCATTTTACTTTTAATGTCACATTTGAATTTCTATTGTTATTATTTATATTTGTCTTTCCTAAATCTACACTTGCATCTATATATATGTCATTTGTGCTTCCTATTTCTATATTACCTAAGTCTACTTCTATATTAGAATTTTCATTAATTGATAATGTATCAATTTCCGCATTTCCACAGTCAATCACTATATCACATTTATTTAAGACTTCACTTATTTCTACGTTTCCACAGTCACATTTAACAGTTGCATTTTTAATTTTCCCAAGTTCTACATTCCCACAGTCGCAGTCTATGTCTACTGTAGCATCTTTTAAATCTGCTATTTCTACATTTCCATAGTCATTTTTTATATTCATTTTGTTTGCATATGTAGATGGTATATATACTATAATATCATTTTTCTTGTTACCAAAATTAATAAAATTAAAACTTTCTTTACTATCATAATCTATATTTAAATCACTACCATTTCTATTAACAGCTACATCAGATGCATTTTCGCCATAAATTACAACTTTTATATTATCATTTTCATTTTCTTTTATAATAACATCTCCTGTATCCTGTTTAACCTGTATATTTTGTATATTTGATAATTCAAATTCTTTGTCATATATTATAGTTGTATTTCTTGATCCTACATTAAATATTCCATTTTTAAAATTTATTCCACCATTTAGATATGTTACTAAAAACATTACTAAGAAGAATATTACGATAGAAAGTAATACTATCAATGTAATAATTAAGCCTTTATTTTTCACTTTCGTCATCCTCCTTTAGCATAAATATTAGTTTTACAATTTGTTCTAGTAAGCCTATTACTATAAATATTACCCAAGTTATATGCCATGCCATAGTTAAGAAACTTACTATAAAATATATAGCAGTACCAATTCCTCCAATTATATCATTTATTTGCTTTATTATTTTATCTTCTTTTTCCTCTTCCTTTGTTTTCATTATTTTTGGAACTGCCATATAATGTTTTACAATTCTAGTCACTCCCCATCCAATAAGTACTAGAAATGTACATCCTACAACAACAGGATTCCACCCCATAACTGTAATTCCAATTCCTGCAAATGCTATTGCAACAAAAAAGATTAAAATAGAGCTACTAACTACTTCTGCTGATTTTTGTTTTATTTGATTTTTAGTCATATTTTCGTAGTTTTCTTCTGATTCTTTCCCTCTAGTAAATAGATGTTTTTTAGCTTCATCCCAACTAAATTCATTGCTACTTTCATTATTTTCTTCTTGCTTATCATTTTCTTCAGTTAATAGTTCATTTGGTGTCATACCGTATAACTTACATAATGGAGCTATTTTATCAAAATCAGGTGTACTTTGATTTGTTTCCCATTTTGATACTGTTTGTCTTGTTACATTTAATTTTTCTGCAACATCATCTTGTGTTAAGTTTTTTGATTTTCTTAGTTCAAATAATTTTTCTCCTAAATTCATTGTTTTACTCTCCCTTCCATAGTTAAAATTATACAGTATTTTTTAGTTGCATTCTATCAATTTGACTTTGAACTTTAGCAACTAATATTAACATCCACTTATATCCCTTGTTCTATCAACCTATATGTGAAATACTCTACTTATTTTTTCTTTTAAATCTTTACCACATAAACATATAGATAAAATAAGAGTTACAATAGTTATTCCTGATGTTATACTAGCAGATATTGCTATATATTTAGCTTTTATCAGTAATAATATTACTATGCCTATACTAAGTATTGATAGCATTATTTGATATAAACTATATTTAAAATATCTTTTTCTGCTAACTATTGTTAGTATAAACATTGTGATATTTGCTACACAAATAACAATCGGCATTCCTATATTTATAGACCAGCCTTCATATCCTATAATTTTATCTATTAAAAATAGTAATATCAAAACTGCCACTGTTTGCAAAAATACATGTGATGCAATATTAACATTATTTCTTATAGAATATAAAGATATAATCCAAGCATATATAATTCCGAATAGCTACTAGAAATGACCATTTTATTTTTGGTGTAGTCAATTCATTTATTAGAACGCACACAGCTATTATAATTATTGAAATTATCAATAATATTTTTATAGCTGCATTACTCTTTTTAATATTTATAATATTAGGATATAACATCATACACCCCATTTCCGTTCACTATAAATTTCTATATTTTGATTTTTTATAAATTCATAAAATGCTTTTGGAATATTTGCATTTTCTAGTATTGATGTAAAAGTGAACACCAATGTATTGTTATAAGAAATTATTGCGCCTTTATCTTTTTCAACAGAGTCACTAGAAAGTAAAAATAAAAAGTTGTCTATATATTTTTTATATTCTTCTTTTACTTCTGCCTTTCCTAAATTTGAGATTGTTGTTGTAGAATATCTTCTAATTTCTCTATACACAATATTTGTAAATACTTTTTTTAATAATAATGGAATTAGTTTTATAGCTAAATTTGTTCCTATTTTTATATTTGCTCCCATTGTTTTTTCTATTTCTTCTTGTGTTAATTTTTCTTTAAAATTTCTCTTTACTAATTCTAGTATATTTGAAAAGTTAACTTCTTTATTTTCATGAAAATTAATGTCTACTGACATATATGAAAAGAAATTGGTAGATGTTTTTGACTCATAATATTTCTTTAAGTCTACTGGTATACATATTTTTATTGGCCTTTTAGATTTAGAAAATTTATAGTTTTGGGTATATATGCAATACATATATACCGCTGTCAAATATTCAGTTATTGTGGCTTCATTTTCTTTTGAAACTCTTTTTAATTCTTCTAAGTTAATGAAATTATGAACTACACCTGTTGCCCCTAATGGCAAAGTTTTTCCTTTTAAAATATATGCTTTGTGTGATTTTTCTCTTTTCCTATTTTTCTTATCATAGTATTTTAAATAACTGTCTTCAGTATTATTTGAAAGCTTTGTTTTCTTATTTTCATCCTCTTTTGTTTTTTTGTTTTTTATATCTAAATAGGCATATGTTATCTCTTGCAAAAATTGAACAGCATTACTTCCATCTGTTAACGAGTGAAACACATCCAGATTTATTTTGTTATTAAAGTATGTTACATCGAATAAATATCCATTATTAGTTTCCCTGCTTATGTATCTACAAGGATAATCATTTTCTTTTTTAACTATTGGTTTCTTAAAGTTTTCTTCTAAATAATACCAAAATAGTCCTTTTCTTAGTTTTACTTTAAATGCTACTTGTTTTTCTATAACTATATTTAGTGCTTCTTGTAATATTTTTTCGTCAATATCTTCCTTTAATACAACTGATACTCTAAAGACAGATGTAAATTTTTTATTAGATACAATAGGAAATATTTTTGCCGAATTATCAAGTTCTCTCCACTTTATTTCTTCTTTATACATATAAAATTCCTTCCCTTATTTTATAAGAGCATTTAATAATTTTTTATAATCTTCTTCATTATCATAAGTTTTTAAAATCCAATTGTGCTGAGCACTATCTTTTTCATATATATTTAATTTTTTATCTTTTATTTTTTCTTTTAAAATCGCTACATCTGGGTTTAATATATCATATGTTCCTGTAAATATAGATATATTTTCTATTTTATCTGTTGGTCCATTTATTGGACTTACTAAATAATTGTCAGGATTTTTTTTACCACAATATAACTCTCCTGCTAATTTTAATGCCATTTTGTTTAGGCATTTATCATATCTTTGTACCTGATCTATTTCTTCGTTCTTCATTGTTATATCTAACCATGGTGAAATAAGTATCATTTTTGTTGGTAATTTTTTATTTTCTATTCCAAGCTTTTGGTAAAATGCCAGACTGATTCCTCCACCTGCTGAATCTCCTATTACTACAAAATTATTATCTTTTATATATTTTTCATAAACTTTATCTGCCATATCAAATACGTCTTTATATGTGTGTTTTGGAATTAAAGGATAATCTGGAACTAAAATATTCGCTCCTGTATCTTTAAATATTCTTTGTATAAAATCCCAATGTTCCTTGGTTAAAGCTGATGAATATGCTCCTCCATGAAAATATAAAATATTAAAATCACTTTTTATATTTACTTTTGGCATTATTTTATATAATATATTTTTTCCTATTTTATATTTTTCTATATTTGCAATTTTCTTAAGACTTTTATTTGGTTTTGTACTTTTAACTCGTGATATATATATTATTAATGCAATTTCAATAATAATTACTACCAGCGTAACAGCTAATTGAATAATTTTGAAAATTAAATTTATCAATAATTTTGTTTCCTCTCTACTTTTAATCTACCATTTCTACCTTTTCTATAACAGGTTGATTTTCTTTTAAAGTTGTTCCATCATCGTCTTCTACTTTAGTATCTTTACATATCTTATCTACTATTTCTATTCCACTTGTAACTTTTCCAAATCCTGCATATTGACCATCTAAAAATGTACTATCCTTATGAACTATAAAAAATTGTGAACTTGCACTGTTGTATGAACTTGACCTTGCCATTGAAATTGTTCCTCTTACATGTGATATTGTATTTTTTACTCCATTTATTAGGAACTCTCCTTTGATATTTTCATCGCTTCCACCCATTCCTGTTCCTTCAGGGTCTCCGCCTTGAATCATAAATCCATCTATAATTCTATGAAATGTTAATCCATTATAAAATCCTTCATTTACTAATTTTGCAAAATTTGCAACTGTTATTGGTGCAATATCTGCATCTAATTCTAATTCAATTGTTCCATAGTTTTTAATTTCTATTTTTGCATGATGTTTTCCTGTTTTATACATATTATTTTCCTCCTTATTATTGCTTGATTGTTTAGAATTTACTGTTTCATTAAATTTATTTTTTTCTGTACTATTTGATACCCATTTAACAATAAAGAATACGACTAATAGTACTAAAATAGTAATTCCTATACCTATTATAATTTTTTTATTCATAAACTTTCCTCCTTAGCGTTTCAATTATATATTACTATTTATAAAAATACAATATATATATGATTTTTATGTTATTAAATATTAGAAAAACATCAGATGTAAACAAATGAATTCACATCTGATGTTATATAAACAAATCAAATCTCATAATAATAATTATTATCTATTACACATTCTTTTTGAACAATTTTGTTGTCTAGTACAATCTTGTATACAATCATAATTTTTATGTGAGTGATGATTATCTTGTCTAATACAATAGTTATTTTCTTGATATATAGGACAGTTTTCATTTTGTTCACAATAATTGTAGCAATCTAATACTCTATCTTCTGTATTTCTGTAAAATTCATCTCTTGATAATGCTTTTACATATGAATTAGCAAATGCTATAATTACTGATAATAGGATAAAAATCATACAAACGATTATTATTTTATTTTTCATAAAGTTAATTTCCTCCTTTTTTATTTTAACCTTATATATACTTTACTAATTATGATGTTTAAATATTATCATAATTAGTAAAAAAAGTAAAGAGATTAGTCTTAATTCAATCCCTCATATCTTCCCTCCTATATTGCTTCAAATAGTACATATTGGTTATTGTAATTTAGTACTACATTCTTTTCACTACATTCAAAAACATCTGCACCTAATATATCTTTACAATTGGTTTCTCCATCAAATTTGGGTACATATGTAGTATCTATTAGTTTATCAATTGTTCCTATATTTTCGCTACCACCCATATAATCAATTACTGCAAATGCTTTACCATATAAAATCCCATTAAATCTTACTAGAATTTCCGTTGATGCTGTTCTAGAACGTAAAGTCGTAATTTTGTCATATTCTTTATACTCATCTAATGATTGATAACTAATTGCTTTTATTTGTAATGGATATGCTTCCATACTGTTTTTATCTTCTACATTTCCTTTTCCTATTTTATTTGCATATGTTTTACTAAATACTAATATTCCTACCATTATAATAAGTATTAATAATATTATTCCAATCATTATTTTTTCCTTTTTCTTCATAATTATCACTCCTTCTACTATTTAGACAGTTTTTATCTTGCTTTTTGTTGGTGTTTTATAAAAATTATGAAAAAAATAATTGTAGCAATCAAAAATATGCTTGATATACTAAATATTCCTATATCTACTATATCTATTGCTAGATTTGGTTCTGTTTCTGTAATTTCTGTTTTATCTGTTGTCATAGTAGTATCTTCTATTATGTTTATCTCATCTTTACTTAATGTTCCTTCTTGTTTGTTTTCTGTTGAATCATCTATTACATCTTCTTTTATTTCTTCTTGATTACTTTGTTTTTCTCTTATAAGCTGCTTTTTAAATATAAATGTCATAATCATTATTATGAACATAGATAAATTACCTAAAAGCAATTTTAATGTATGAAGTCCTTTATAATATCTCCACTGCACAGTTCCTATTGGAACACCTAATATCATTGAAATTTCTTTGAAAGACAATCCAGATAATATTTTTAATGATATTATTTCTTGTTCTTTTATAGGCAACTTTATTATCATTTTATTATATGAATCTATTTCTATAATTTCATTTAATTCTTTATTTTCGCTTGTTACATAGTATAATTCATCTATGTTAATTTCTTCTTTACTTTTCTTTAGAAAATTTAAAGTTTCGTTTTTAGTAATTGAGTATAACCAAGTTGCTTCATTTTCATTTGGAAGTTTTTCTTTTTCTAGGTTAAATATCTTTGAAAATACGTCTTGAACTACATCTTCTGAGTTTTCCTTATTTTTTAAAATCGAAAAAGAAACTCCGTACACTAGATTTTTATAATTTTTATATAATTTATTAAATGCTAGTTCTTTGCTATTTTGCATTTCTGCAAATATACTATGTAATTCTTTTTTATCCATTTTTCTCATATTTTTTCCTAACTTTTTTATATTAAATAATTCATTCTTAAATTAAATTTTTTTTATTTTATCATAAATTTAAAAATTTTACTATATATTTTTTATTTGTATATTTCTATTTTATTAGCTTAAATAAAGCAAAAAAAGCAGTATATTTACTGCCTTCTCTGCATGTTAGGAATAACAGAAATTCCTAACAATTTTTGTGTAATTCCATTATTTCGAATACTTTGAACAAACTTCCTTGAACTTCAATTGATTTTTCACCATTATACGAGATTATTTCACTTGCAATTCTCTTTAAAGGCCTACCAAATCCCGGTTTATGTGACCAAGTCCCATCAAGATTTTGCCTTAAAAAATGAAAATCATTATCACTTTTTGAATATGTTAAGGCAATTTTGCACGATTTTTCTCTTATACTTGCATCAAAAGAGCATGCGGAAGCAGTTATTGATAAAACAGAACAATCTCTTTTAAGTGATTTTATAAACAAATCATAATCAAAGAAATATTCTCCATTACCAAAAAAAATCTCATTTCCGTTAAACTCTGCATAAATTGCTCCTGGAGTATATATCGAAAAATCTCTGTCTTCATAATTGCAATTTAATGCATGTGCATAGCAATTCCGATATGGTGAACTGTCAACAGAAAAAATTGGCGGATACTCTCCTATTAAGTTTTTGATAAGTTCAGTTTTTTGACTCATATTTCGTCCTTTCTATAGAATTACAGTTATACTTTTTACAACATTTTTTATTTTATCATAATTTACATAATTTGTAAATATTTTTCGGCTGAATATCAAAATGAAGTTAAATACTTTATGCATTTCAATCTTATTTTTTCTTCTTTGGCTTTGGAATTGGTGTTACTTTTTCTATTTCTGTAACAACAGATTTACAAAATTCAGAATTATCTATATCTAGTACATAATGTTCTTTTGCTCCATTATATGGATATCCTGTTTCTGCATTTTGCATTAATTCTTTTATACAATCTAATTTTTTTACAAAAGATACATTGTTACAAACTATTATTACTGGCTTATCATTAACATATACCATAAATTCGCCAAACATTTTCTTATATCTTATTTCTCCTACTCCTTTTATTTGCTCACATACATATTCTATATATTCGTTTGTTGTAGCCATTTTATTACTCCTTTCTATTTCAGTTTAATTTGTTAAAAAGTCTAATATATTCATTCCAGATTCTGTATCTGCTTTATAAAGTTCTGTATAGCCACATTTATTGCAACTTACTGTAATAAATTTCTTATTTTGAACATCAAATATTTTAGCAAAGTTTCCGCCTGTTGCTTGAAATTGGTCTTTTTCAAATTCGGTATTCCCACATTTTACACATTTCCATTCTGACATAATTTAATATCCTCCTTATTAATCTTATACTATAATATCATAAAAGCAGATAATTATCAAAATTATCTGCTTAAATCTTTATTTATTTTCTTCAATAAATCTAGCCAAAATATCAGCTGTTTTTTCTACTCCATAGGTATCAACATTAACCGCTATATCATAGTCTGAAAAATCCCTCCATTTTCTTCCTGTATAGTAACTATAATGTTTTTCTCTTGATTTATTTATTTTGTTAATTTCATTTAATGCATTTTTTTCATTTACACCATAGAATTTCACAGCCCTTTTGATTTTATTCTCATCATCGCTATATAAAAATATGTTAAAAACATTTTTGTTGTCTCTTAATATGTAATTAGCACATCTTCCAATTATTACACATCCGCCTTTTTCTGCAATTTCTTTTATTGCTTTGCTTTCTGCTATAAATAGGTTATCGTCATTTGATAAATTGTTATAATATTGAGTATTAAAACTTGATAATAGATTTCCATGTATGTTTTGTTCGTTTTTTTCTATATATGATGCTGATAGTCCACTTTCGCCAGATACTACTGATATTAAGTTTTTATCATATAACTTTAGCCCTAGTTTTTCTGCAAGCAATTTTCCTACATATCTTCCACCAGAACCATATTCTCTTGCAATTGTAACTACATAGTTATTTCCCTTATTTATAACCGTATTATTTTCAACTTCTGCAACATATTTTTCGTCTTTTATTTTGTTTAATTCTTTCATTTCTAAAGTTAATAGTATTATCGCAATTACAAATGCTAAACCATCTCCTACTGGTCCAGCATAAAGGACTCCCATTAGTCCAAATATTTTAGTTAATATAAATGCTGATGGAACGAAAAATAGTATTTGTCTTGATAGTGTTAAAAATGCTGATTTTACAGGTTTACCCATAGCTTGAAAGAATATTCCTGTTACTATTTGAACTCCATTACATATTGTAAGCATTAAAAATGTTCTAAATGTTAGACAAGCAAATTCATTATATAACTCGTCTCCAGAACCAAATATACCTATTAATTTATCTGGTATTGTTTGAAATAATATAAATGCTGTTACTGAAACTATGACACTTAATGATAGAACATATTTTAATGTCTTCTTTACTCTATCAAATCTTCTTGCTCCGTAATTATATCCTATTATTGGCTGACTTCCAACTGCTATTCCTATTATTATACTGTTTAAGATTTGACTTATTTTCATTACAATTCCTAGAACTGTTATCGGTATATCTGCACCAAATTTACTTACACTTCCATATGTTTTAAGTAATAAGTTTTGAACAGATATTACTATAACTATTGACATTTGTGTTATAAATGATGATATACCTAGTTTTGAAACTGATTTTACCATTTTTAGGTCAAGCTTAAAACTTTCTTTTGTTAGTCTAACTGTTTTGAATTTTTTGATGTATAAGGCATTCATAATAAATGTTACAAATTGCCCAATTATTGTTGCTATTGCTGCACCTGCTATTCCCCATTTTAGTACAAATATTGCAACAGCATCTAATCCTATATTTAATACTGCTCCTATAACCATTGACCTCATTGCAAAGCTTGGTGAGCCATCTGCTCTTATAATTGAATTTAATGTTGTTCCTATCATTACAAAAGGTATTCCTATTGCTATAATATAACCATATGTTAAAGCATATTCTCTTAAAGCGTCTGTACAGCCAAAGATATTTATTAATACTGGTAAGAATATTAATGTTACTGCGCATAGTACGACTGAGACTATTATAGATATCATAATTCCATTTGCAACACCTTTACCTGCCTCTTCATTTTTCTTTTCTCCTAATTTTAAGCTTAAAAATGCTGATGTTCCATCTCCAAACATGAGTGCAAACGCTAAACATATAAATGTTATTGGGAAAACTATATTAGTTGCTCCATTTCCTAAATAGTTTACTCCCCAACCGATAAATATTTGGTCTACTATATTATATAAAGCATTTACAACTAATGATATAATGCTTGGTATAGCAAACTTTTTTAGTAATTTACCGATTTTTGCTGTTCCTAATTCTGATTCTTCCATTATATAAATTTCCCTCCTATTCAATAAAACAAGTTAGCTAGTTAGTCTATATAAAAATATAGCTAATTTGCTAACTTAAGTATTTTATCATTTTATTTTTTAGTTTGTCAACAAAATTATTTAAGAAATTTGTTGCTTTTTAAATATCTTTGTCATTTTGTCACTTATAATGTTTACTATCCTACCATACATAGATAATCTCGCAGAGTCAATGCTTGATATTTTTTTATTTGATTTGTATTTTATTTTATGTTCTGTGGTTGCCCAAAAGTCCATAAGTGCTGTTTTTATTTGAATTTCTGTTTTTATATATATTATTTCTTCTTTTACTTTTATTGGTACTTCTATTATCATATGATAAGCAGAATATCCACTCTTTTTCGCCTTTTTTATATAGTCTTTTTCTTTTACTATTCTTATCTTATCTTGTTTTCTAATAATATCTCTTATCTTATAAATATCGTCCTTATAATTACAAATTATTCTTACTCCTGCAATGTCATTAATATATTCAATCATATTTTCATATGTAATATCTAATTTCTTCTTTTTCATTTTGTTTACTATGCTTTGTGGCGTTTTTATTCTACTTGTTATATTTGTTATTACATCATATTTATAATATTCATTTAATAGCTTTTTTAGTTTGTTTAGTTCTAATTCTAAACTATTTAATGCTTTTATGTATATTTCTAAAATTAATTCAAACTCATTATATGATTTTTTTATAAGTTCATTACTTTTTACCAAGTCACTTTCATTCCTTAATATATCTTCCATTTGCTACCTCCTCTTTAGTGATTATTTGAATTATATATTAGATTTGTTAAAAACATATTGATATTTTGTGACTTTTATGTGTATTTATTTTAATTTTATTCTTCCTTGCTTAGCTCTTCCCATTCTATCATTTTGGCTTCAATTTCTTTTTGTATGCTTTCTATATTGTCTTGTAATTCCTTTAATTTTATATAATCTGTGCACATCTCTTCACTTTGCATTTCACTTTCTATATTTTTTATATCATTTTCTTTTTCTTCTATTTCCTGCTCTAGTTTATTTATCTTATTTTTTCTTTTTGCTTTTTCTTTCTCTTCAAAATAAGTATTCTTTGTATTTTTCTGATGATTAGTAGATACTTTTTTTGGAACAACATTATTTTCAGATTTTTCTTTATGTTCTAGATATTCTTCATATGTACCATTAAAATAGTGAATTCCGATTTTCTTCAAATGCAAGTATTGAATCTGCTATTTTATTTACAAAATATCTATCATGTGAGACAAAAATAAGAGTTCCTTTATATTCTTTTAATATGTTTTCTAAACTCTCTTTTCCTATTATGTCCATATGATTTGTTGGTTCGTCTAATAAGAGTAAATTAGGTTTTTTCTTGAAAATTTTGCACAACTGAAGTCTTACTTTTTCCCCACCTGATAAAACATTAATTTCTTTAAATACATCTTCACCTGAAAATAAAAATGCTCCTAATGAGTTTCTAACTTCATTTGCTAGTAATCTAGGAAATTCTTCGCTAAATTCATCAAAAATCGTATTACTAAGATTTAGGAATTCCATTTGTTGGTCAAAATATTCTTTGTTTACATGATATCCATATTCATATTCACCGCTTATTTTTGGTATATATCCCATTAAAGTTTTTAAAAGTGTTGATTTTCCTATTCCATTTTCTCCAATAATTCCAAGTTTTTGCCCTTTATATAACTCAAACGATACTTCTCCAAGTGGATTATTATATCCAAATTGTAGTTTTTTTGCTGATAATACTAACTCTCCACTTTGATCTAACATATTAAAATTTGCATGAAAAGTCCTTAAATCATATCTATTTGGTTCTTCTATTATATTCATTTGCTCTATTTTTTTTAGTTTTGATAATGCCATTTTAGCCTTTGATGGCTTATATCTAAATCTATCAGCAATCGCTCTTAGTCTTTTTATTTCAGCCTGTTGATATTCATAGTCTTTTAACCCTTTTTCATAATTTATTCTTTTTTGTTTTTCATAAAAAGAATAATTTCCTGAATATTCTGTTAAAACAGCATATTCTATTTCATATACCTTATTTACAATTTTATCTAAAAACATTCTATCGTGAGAAACTATAACTGCTGCTTTAGGGTAGCTTTTTAAGTATTCTTCTAACCATTCTATTGTAGTTATATCTAAATGGTTTGTTGGTTCATCTAACAACAAAATATCAGGCTTACTTAATAATAATTTTAAGAAAGCAATTTTTGTTTTTTGTCCTCCCGAAAATTCTCTTATTTTTTTATTCTTATCTTCTTCACTAAAGCCAAATTTCTTTATTGCTGTTTCATATTCTTTTTTATATGTATACCCATCATTTAATTTATATATTTCTAAGCTTTCTGTATACTCTTTTATTAATTTTTCGTTGGTTTCAGTTTGCAATTGTTTTTCAAAATTATTTATCTTATTTTCAAGCTTAATAATATTTTCATAAGGTTTTAAAATTTCTTGTAACAAAGTATTATTTGTATTTTCAAACTCTATTTGTTTTAAATATCCAATAATAGGTTTTCCTTGCTTATATATTTCGAATTTGCTTTCTCCGAATACCTGCTTCTAACATTCCATTTTCTACTATTGATTTTAGCAAAGTGGTTTTACCTGCTCCATTTTTACCGAACTATTGCAATTTTATCTCTTTCTTTTATCTCAAAATTAATTTCTTCTATTATTGTTTCGGCGCCATATGATATGGCGCCATTTACTATTTTATAATTCATAATAACCTCATTCACTATACATTATGTCTATATCAACATCTCCATCAATTCCAGGAACTTTACCAATACTGCTCATTTGCCATATAGAATATTTTCCTTCATAAGTTGCTTTATTTATATATTGAGCAAGCCAAACAGGATGTTTTGTAGGATACCAAATTTTTTCTAAATATGTTTTGCTACTATATAGCATTCCTTCATATCCTGCTTCTTCTAAAGTATCCATAAATACACTTGCAGATTTATTTATTGTATAAAGACTCATTCCTGCTGTATTAAAAGAGCTAAAGCTTTCCCAGTCAAATGCTACTGGTAAGTCTAATTCATAATTCTTTAAATTATCTCTTACCCATTCTGCTTGCTCTTTTGCTTGGTATACACTTTTTGAATAAGAATAGAAATATGTCCCAACTGGTAAGCCTACTGATTTAGCACCATTTATATTCTTTTCAAAGTATGGGTCTATTACATATTCTCCATCATAATCTGTTTGATATCCCATTCTTATCATGACAAATTCTACTCCTGCATTTTTTACTTCTTCCCAGTTAATATCCCCTTGCCACTTAGATACATCTATTCCTATTTTTGTTTTTTTAGTTTTATAATCTCTTATGACATCTGCTATATCAAGTTTTTCTTTTTCAGCAGGTGGCGGCGCTATTGTATCTGTTTTTTCATTAACAACAAGTGAAAATAATTTTTCTGTTTTATTTCCACTAGAATCTGTTACAACATAAGTTATATTGTATGTTCCTGGTGTATTTGTATCATATGCACCTATTATTTCTCTTTTAGGGTTGTCGTCAATATCATCTGCACTTAATAATACATCTGTTAAGTTTTTATTATATCCTTCTGTAACATTATATGTGCTTCCACTAAATATTTTTGGTGCAGTTACATCTATTACTTTTATAGTAAAGTTTGATGGTCTTTTTTTGTTTTTTATATTTATATATTCAAATGAGACTTCTATATCTCCTAGCTTTTCTGTATCTATTTCATGGTCATCTACTAGGCTTCCATTAAGATTTTGGATAAAATCAGATACCTTTGCTCTTTTTCCAAATTCTACTTCTAAATTTTCTTTTAAAGTAACTGATTCTCTATCTAGTTTTATATTTTCCTGATGCTCTTTGTATAGCCAAAAACTAATTCCTAGTAATAATATAAGCATTACAATTATAACCGGTATTATTATCTTTTTCATATATTCTCTTCCTTTATTTTATAATTTTATTATTTTGTTTTAGAATAGATATTACCACATGACTTGCATGTAATTTCCATATCATAACTGTTTAATTTTTTATCTAATAACGTAATTAAAGGCTCATTATCATCTAAACAGCAAAATCTATTTTTTATTGTTATTAATTCTTTGTCAGTTTTTTTACCAGCTTTGCTATCTTCAAAATCTATGAATACGCTACCACTACTTCCGCAATTACATTTATATTTTAAATTTATTTTATCATAAGTTGAATAACATAGGTATCCGATATTTTCATTACATTTATCGCAATACATCCAACCACCATAATTAGTTGCTAGCCTAGTGTTTACTAATTCTTTATTCTTTACTACTCTTGCCATTTTTTATCTCCTTTTCTCCAAATAATATTCTAATATTTTTCTATCTCTTAAAACAACAAACCTAGTTTCATATAAATTGTTATATTTTGATGGAAGTAATTTATCATAACAATTTATTATTAATTCTAATGCTTCTTTGGGTTCTACCCATAGTAGCTTTGCTCCTTCATTTTCTTCCTTTTCAGTAAGTCCTAATCTATGTGTATCATTTATAACTTTTGATACAAAAACATATGAAGTTTGTTTAAAGTTTTTCTGACTTCTATATTCTTCTGTAATTCCTAGTTCTTCAATAATTTCTATTTCACAACCTGTTTCTTCTAGAACTTCTCTTTTAAAAGCTTCTTTTGGTTCTTCGCTACTTTCCATTCCACCACCTATAAGCTTAAACTCATTCTTTTTAGTTTTATTTTGCAAAGCTATTTTTCCATCTTTATCAAGAACAATTCCTCTTGAAGCTAATCTTATTTTAGGCTCATTCATTTCTATTTCATTAATTCCGAAATATTTATCTGTTAATTTACATATGATATTCATAATAAATTGCTCTCCTATTATTCATTACTATTTAATATTTCGTCTGCTTCTTCTTTTGTCAAATACTTGTATTCAACCATTTTGTTCATTACTCGTTTTTGTCTTTGTTTTGCAAGTTCTGGGTTTTTTGTAGGTGCATAAACTGATGGAGCATTCGGAATTCCTGCAAGTAATATTGCTTCATAATCTGTCATTTCGTTTGGTTCTTTATCAAAATAACCTTTGCTTGCCTCTTTTACAGTGTCATATCCATCTCCAAAATAACTTGTATTTAAATATAGTTCTAATATTTCATCTTTTTCATAACTGCTTTCTATCTTGAAAGCCATAAATACTTCTGCAATTTTTCTTGTTATTTTCTTTTCTTGTGTAAAGTATATATTTTTAGATAGCTGCTGTGTAATTGTGCTTCCGCCTTCTGCAAATCTCATTTGTTTTATATCATTTATAACTGCTCGTCCAACCGCGATTATATCAATTCCAAAGTGTTTATAAAATCTATGATCTTCCACTGACACAACTGCATCTTTATATATTTTTGGCATTTCTTCTATTTTTGTATAATTATCTTTTTCTTTTATGCTTGCTACTTTTTCTTCTAAAGGCATTTCTTTTAAAGCGTCTTTGTACATAGAATATCCATTTCCTACAAAAACTAATACTACACATATTAAAATAAGTAACAGAGCAAAAATTATTCTTTTTATTATTTTCATTTAAAACACCATACTTTCCTTTTCTTACTATTTCGTATTTTTACCTAATTATATTATATCCTGATTTTTTAATAAATCATATTCATTTACATTACAATAGTCTTACAGTTTTGTAATTATTATAAGTTTTGCTCTATATCTTATATTTTCAAAGTAAGTATTGGTTTATTATAGATTATATAATATCACAAACTATTTATATTTACAATAATATTTCTATTAAGATTTATTTGTACATCCAATTTTGCCCATTATCTATACTTTCAAATTCATAGTAGTTTCCTATTTTACTATCTATACTTTCAGGTGCAAATAATTTCATTTTCAGTTTGTTGTTTTCTATTTTTGGTTTTTCAGATACATAAAATAAATTGTCTTTTACATCCAATGGAAATATTATATTTGTACTCTTAAAGCTCTCTCCACCATTTACAGTAACTAATAAACTTCCTTGTTCTTTTCCTAATACAATAGGACTTAAATCATCAATAAAACCGAACTCTTTCATTTATAAAACTGAATTTTGCTTCGTTGTTTACTGTAATCGCTCCGTCTGATGTTTTTAGAGTATTATTCCATGTTTTACCATTATCTGTTGACTTTTGTATTTGTATAATCTTTTTTTGCCCTAAGACATTACCTCTATCTACTATTCTTATTGATGTAGTACTATTTATTTCCTGTCTATAAATAATATCTTTTTCTTCTATTATTTCTTCTTTTTTTGTAGTTTCCTGCTTTATTGTATTTTGTAAATTGTTACTAACAAAATTGTCTGCCTTTCTATTTTCTTTTTCTCTTTCATTTTCTTCTACTTCTCTTTCTATTGGGTCATAAGAGCCTTTATGATATTCTGTATCTATTTTCTTATTACCCATTACAAGAAAATTAACATATTTATAATAATCAACATCTGTATCTAAAAATCCACTATGTACAACTGCAACACATTTTACTCCATTTTTTGTAACTACATGCTCTGCATTTGGAAAAAAGCTCGATACAGTTAGTAATATCAAAAATAAAATCAATGCTGTTACTCTAAAAAACACTGTTCCTAAAAACACTAAAATACAAAGTAATATTCCTATTGTGCTTTTAAACTCAACTGATTGTTTTATAAATTTTTGTGTTCCTTTGATTAATATTCCTACTACTAATATTATAAAGATTGCCATGAACACCCAGTTCCTAAATCTCAAACCGATTATTCCTAAAATACAATTAAGAATTATAACTATAAATGTTAATACTATTAAATACCAAATGGGTCTTGCTTTTACCTTATTAAATAATGTTTTTATTTTATTCATATTCTTTAATCTTTTCCTTATACATCAGTATTCTTTTCTCTTTTCTCTATTAAACCTATTAATACTATTCCAGTTATCGTTGAAATAACTGCAATAATCGTTGCTTTAGTGTCTGCTTTACATCCATTATTGAGTATATATGATACAAGTTCATAACATCCATCGCCCATAACTAGAGAACTTGTTTCCCCTGACGAATAATAAACTCTTACTTTATATTTTGAATTAAACCACCCTTGATATAATTCAAGTTTTTTTATTCCATCTGTATCTAATTTTAATCTCCTAATTTCTTTAACTATTTTGTATCTGTTGTATTCATTTATATATAATATATGATTTTTTGAAGAATATTTTGTTAAAGCATAAAATATATTTATTACAATAATTATTAATATAATTTTGATTAAACACTTTCTCATATCTTACCTTCTATATTCTAATATATCTCCTGGTGTACAATTTAAGACTTCACATATTTTATCTAAAGTTGAAAATCTAATTGCTTTTCCTTTGTTTGTTTTTAAAACAGATAAATTCGCAGGTGTTACCCCGATTTTTTCTGCAAGTTCTATTGAAGTTATTTTTCTTTTTGCCATCATTACATCTAAATTTACTATTATCATATTTAATCTCTCCTCAAATTGTAAGTTCATTTTCTTTTTTAAATTCCACTGCTTCTCTGAATAATTCTGATAAAATGTATAAGGCAATCGCAACTCCAAAAAATACTAGTGATAGAAATAATAAAACAAGAATAATTATTACATCAAAAGATTTTGCTAAAATTATTTCAAATAATAAATCTAGAAGCCAAAGCACTGCTTCACTTACTGCTATAATGCCTGCAGATTTTAATATTTTAACATTATTATCACAAAATGGGTTGTTTTCCTTAAGACTTTCAAATAGTTTTATAAATTTATGTGCAATTAGTAATATAACTATTCCATTAGGATATATTACATATGCCGTTGCATTTAAGTGTAATCCAAATGACTTTAATATAAATGGTAACGCTATTAATAAAACTATTCCTACATAAAAACATATTTGAAATACTATTTTTAATATATTTCCTAAACCTTTATCTCCTGTTACTTTCATATAAAAATACCTCCATAATTAATATTATGAAAGTATCTTATCATTTCTATTATTGTTTGTCAATAACTTATTATTGTTTTTCGATAATATTTTACTCCTTTGTTGGAATAAAATTTCCTGCAAATTTATATTTATCTCTGTTTTTTATATATAAAACACCTATTATACTAAATACAATTGCTCCAATAAAATTAACAAATAAATCTTTTATTGTATCTATTATTCCTATATCTAAGTATCCGTTTTCTATTGTTGTAACCTTTCCATCTTCTGAATAAATTTCTGTCTTTTTTATATTATCTATTTTTATTGGGACATTTTCCCCACTCTCATTTAATTCTACTGACGAAATACTTTGAACAATTCTATCCTTTTGCATATCTGTTCTCATAACACTATCTGCTGTAAATTCACAAAATTCCCAAAGTACGCCTATTGTCATAGAAAAGCAAAATGCTACTATTGCAACATATAATGGTGATAGGCTTATTTTCTTACTATTTTGATTTAGCAAGTCTATTAGAGAAAAACCTATTCCTGCACATATAAAGCCATTTAGTGTGTGTAGTAGCGTATCCCAAAATGGTATAATTCTATAGAAATTATTTATTTCTCCTAATATTGTTGTTGAAAAAATAAATAGATATATTATTGTTTCTAATAAGCTTGGTATTCCTATTTTGAATTTTTCAGATATTATTGTTGGTATTGTAAATAGAAATAATGCCAAAATGCACATTACTGCATTTTCAAAATTTCCAAGTAATATTTGAAATATCATACTAGCAATTACTAATATTCTTAGTCCTAAATAAACTAAAATTGAACTTTTATTTGTTTCGTGATATTTTTTATTCATTTTTTTTGAGAATTTCCCCATACTTTTCTCCTTTTATTTTTCACTATTTATTTTTATTTAATTTTCTAATTTTATAACCTTTTTTGCTACATTTTTTATAAAAGTATCGTCGTGCTCTATAAATATCATTGTAGGCTGATATTTTAAAATTGCTTCTTCTATTTGCAGTCTTGTTAAGATATCTATGTAATTAAGTGGCTCATCCCAAATATAAATATTTGCATTTTCTGAAATACTTTTAGCAATTAAAACTTTTTTCTTTTGACCTTCGCTCATTTCTTCTATATGCTTTTCAAAATCTGAATTGGAAAAGCCCATTTTAGATAACATTGCTTTAAATATGCTTTCGTCTACTGTATTTGTTCTAGAAAATTCTTTTAAATTGCCTTTTAGATTTTCTGTATTTTGCTCTACATATGATATTTTTAAGTCACTTGAAATTTTTAATTCTCCACTATATTCTATTTTTTTGCCTATTATTAGTTTTAATAAACTAGATTTTCCGTATTCCATTTTTACCAGTAATTGCGACTCTGTCTCCATTATTTACTTCAAAAGATATTTTATTAAATAGCTCTTTATTTTCATATTTTATTTGTAAATTACTTGCTAAAATTAATGGATTTTTTCTATTTTCTAATGGTACTATTTTTAATGTTTCATTTTTATCAATATTATTTAATAAATTAGATTTTTCATTAATAGATTTTTCTATTCTTTTCTCCATTACTTTTGATTTTTTCATCATTTTTGCTGACTTATGTCCTACATATCCTCTATCTATACTTGCTTCAGAATCCTTTGTTTTATATTTTGATTTTTCTGTTTTTTCAGACCAATTTGCTGTATTTATTGAAGCTATTTCTAATCTATTTATATCTTTTTTAAGTTTTTCATTTTGTGTTAATTCAAAATTATCCATTGCATCTTTATTTTCTTGCCACGAAGAAAAATTACCTTTTTGTATATCTATATTTGTGTTATTTATAGAAATTATATGATCTACCACTTTATCTAAAAATTCTCTATCATGTGATACTACTATAAATCCTTTTTTCTTATTTAAATATTTTATTATATGACATTTTGTTTCAGTATCTAAATGGTTAGTCGGCTCATCAATAAGTAAAAAATTATTTCCCTTTAAAAATAAACTTATTAAAAGGATTTTTACCTGCTCTCCACCACTTAATAAATTAAAATTTCTATAAAGAATTTCTGTATCCGAATTTAATAGATTTAATTCTTTAATAATTTCCCAATCTTCCACATTTGGAGCTATTTCATTTACAATTTCTATTGCCATTTTTTCTTTATTTTTTACATCAAATGGGAAATAATCAAATTCTACACTTTTTGATATTGTACCTTTATATTCATATTTTCCTAATAATAGTTTTAAAAAAGTAGTTTTACCTTTACCATTTCTTCCAATTAAACCTAATTTCCAATCTGTATCTATATTAAATGATACATCTTCAAATACGTTATTTGTGCTTCCATCATATCCAAAAGTTAAATTGTTTACACTTATTAAAGACATTTTCCCTCCTATCAAGTCTTATATTATTTTTTTGTTTTGTAAAAAGTTTATAGAATCATTATAAACCGTCTTATTATCCTTTTCTGCTAGTATTTCATGTCTCATATTTGGATAATCAATTGTTTCTATTTTGCTAAAGCCTGCTTTTTTTAGTATTTGATAAGAGTCATTTGCACCTTTATCTCCACCAACACATGGGTCATCAAGTCCCCTTAGTAAAAGTATTTCTAAGTTTTTATTTACATTGTTATATAATTTATATTTATGCATTAGTATAACTAAGTGAAATAAATCATTATATGCAGAGCATGTAAAGCCAATTCCGCAATATGGGTCGTTTATGTATTCTTTTATATTTTCTTCATTCTGGCTTATCCAGTCACATTTTGTTTTAGGACTTTTTATAAATTTATTAAATGCACCTACACTTAATTTAGAAAGTAGTTTTGACTTATATTTTGGTCCTTTAAAAGCTTTTATAATATTTGCTACAATTATTCCAAAATGTGCACCACTTTGATAATATGGATAGCCTGAAAGTATAACTTTTTTATAATCTTTTGAGTTTTTTTGTAAGAGTACACGTGTTATTATAGTACCCATAGAATGTGCAAATATATAAATATCGCGTCCTTTAAAACGTTCTTTTATAAATTTTGTAATACTTTTTTGGTCTTCTATAAGTTCTATGTAACCTTTTTTATCTTTAAAATATCCTAAATCTTTGGCACTTATTCCATGTCCTCTCATATCTGAACTAACAACAGAAAATCCATTTTCATTTAAAACTTTTATAAATTTCTCATAACGTTCTTGATGCTCTTCCATACCATGTATAATTTGCACTACTGCTTTTGCATTTTCTACTTCAAATATATGAACATCTAATTTATATCCGATCTCTTGCGTTTACAAATACTTTTTCCATATTTTATATTCCTTTTCTGTTTAATATAACATAAATGATTATTGTTATTTTACCTAACTATCTTTTTCATTTATCCAGTTTTTTCCATCTATCACTCTACTTACTAACATTGAACAACTAATGTTCCCTACTCCATTCAAAACTGCTCCTGGACAGTCAATTATAGTACCTATTATAGCAATAATTCCTATTGATTCAGCAGGGAAGCCAAATATAGTTAGTATCATCATTTCAGAAACAAGTCCTGCTCCTGGTACAGAGCCCATCAATAACCCAACAACTAAACTGCCTCCAATAATACTAACAATACTTATGTCTCCACCAAAAATAGCAACAAGAAAAGCTATTTTCATAACTGCTCCTATCAATGAACCATCCTTATGTATGTTTACACCTAATGGTACAACAGTTTCTGCTATATCGTCAGACATCCCCATGTTTTTAGCAGCCTTAATTCCAAAAGGAATAGTAGCTGCACTTGAGCAAGTAGCTAAAGCAGTAACAGTTGGAGACAAAACATTTTTCCAAAAGACTCGTATTCCCTTTTTTCCCCCAGATAAAAAAGCATATAATGTATATACTATAAAATAATATAAAATAGCAATTATAGTATAAATTATAAAACATCTTAAATATCCTGATATAATAGAACTTCCAATTTGTGATATTACTGTAGCAAAATAACATCCAAGTCCAATAGGTGCATAATACATTACAATAGATATTACTTTTAGCATAATTTCATTTCCAGATGTAAGAAATTCTTTTATTGCCTTTCCCTTTTCTTTTGAGCTATTCGTAGCGAAACCAAATATAGCTGAGAATACAATAAGAGCAATCATATTTTGTGTTGATAGCAATTCTCTAAAATCAGAAACTGTAAGAGTATCTACAACCTGTTCTAATAAACTTACATCTGAATTTTCCACTTCAGTTTCTTCATAAAAGTTATTTTGTCTTATTATTTGAATATCGTTTTCATCAAGTGGTTTAGCAATATAAGTACTTATTATTCCTACAAAAATTGCTATTATTGATGTAATAATAAAAATAATAATCATTGCGATCATTACTTTTCCTAATCTTTTAGGTTGCTTCATATTTGCAATAGAACTTGATATAGTAAAAAAAACTAATGGGACAGTAATTGTAAATATTAAATTTATAAATAAATTTCCAAAAGGTTTTAATAACGATGCTTGTTCTTTAAAAAATATTCCTATGAATCCTCCTATTATCATTGCAATAAATATAATAATCATTTGAGAATAACTTTTTAATACTTTCATAATACCTCTTTTCTATAAATTGCTCTTATAGATCAGCAATTATATTATCGCTTTCTCTTTTTTATATTAGACATTATATAATAATTTTTTTATTTAAACAAGTTATTCATAAACTTTATTTCTAACACGATAATATTAGGATTAACCCCCAGCTATGCTGGGGGACACGGAAAGCTTTTAGCTATGCATAGAGTAACAAAAAAACCACTCAAACATGATATAATATTTGAAGTTTGACAGCTCAAATATTAATTATGGAAGGAGTGGGTTGTATGAAAAGTTCATACACAGATAGTTTAGCACACACGACATGGGAATGCAAGTACCATATAGTGTTTGCAGCAAAATTCAGAAGAAAAGAAATATATGGAACATTGAGACGAGAAATAGGAATGATATTGAGAGAACTGTGCAGAAGAAAAGATGTGGAAGTAATAAATGCAGAAGCATGTCCAGACCATATTCATATGTACGTAAGTATACCACCCAAATTGAGTTATCATCATTTATGGGGTATTTGAAAGGAAAAAGTACGCTAATAATATTTGAAAGACATGCAAATCTAAAATACAAATACGGAAATAGAACATTTTGGTGCAGAGGTTTTTATGTAAGTACAGTAGGAAATAACAAGTCGGCAGTATATAATTATGTAGAAAATCAACTTAAAGAAGATATGATGACAGACCAAATGACAATAAAAGAATATAAAGACCCTTTCAAAGGGTAGTAAGTAACAGGAACGCAAGCGAAAGTGGCGTAAGCTGTCAAACAGGGGCACTTAAGTACCAGCTAGTATCAAGGCCTTATAGTCCGATATGAAAATCCCCCAGTTATACTGGGGGATAATTATATAAATATGCTTATTCTTTAATTTCTAGCAAATCTTCTTTAGCTTGGAGATTTGAACTATATTCTATTTTTATTGCTCCACCAATAATATCTAACTCTTTTACTTTTCTTAAGTCATTTTCATTGTTAGTTGTAACATTTACTTTAATCATATTACTATCTTCCATTAAAGACGAAGTTGTAACAAATTCTAATTCTTTGCTTTGCATTTTTTTGCTAATCTTATCTTGCAAATTTACTAAATAATTATATGAGTATTTTGCACTTTCAAATATTGTTTTGCTTTCTGTAATTCCTAATATTTTGCATATTTCTTTTCTATTTTCTTCATTATCTATGCAAAGTAGTATCACGTTATTTCCATTACTATCTACGTATTTACCTGCATAATAATCTTTGTAAGTATTAATTTGATTTGTCTCTTCTTTTTGATTAGTATCTTTATCTTCTATCACTACTTTTTTAGTTGTACTTTCATTTACTAATATTATTGATTTTAAGACTTCTAGTATTTCTTCTTCTGTTACATTGCTTGTTTCTATATCAAATTTATATCCACCAAATTCAAATATCGTTATATATGCTTCTTCATATTGGTATATTTTTACTTCTATATCATTTATTTTTGATATATTTCCTATATCTTCAAAATGATAATCTCTTAGTGGCGTATTTGTATCTGAAAATGAAATTCTAATATTTCTCATATTGTTATTTATATCAAAGTATGTGCAAACATAACTATGAAGTTTAGTATATTCTCCTGTATTTAGGTCTCTTACATATATTTTTTCAGCACCCATTTTTCCCATATTATTTGGGACTTTAATATTTTTAAGTATTTCAAAATATTGCATATCTAAGCTATTTGCATCTTCTACTTTTGCATCTATTCTCATTTCTGAAACTGTTTCAAGTTTATTAATATTTATTTCTATTTTAATACTTTCTTCCTTATTTTCCTTTAAATTAGCTATTCCAATATTGTCTTCTCCCACATTATTATTTAATGTATTTATACCAAAAATAATTGCAAATCCAAATACAATTGCTACTGCACTCATAGAAGTTATTTTTAAAATTTTATCATTTTTCATTTTAACCTCTTTTCTAATGTTTGATATAGCTATTTTTTCTTTTACTGATTTTCTTATTTTTTCTTTTAAATAGTTATTTTCCATAGCCATAACCTCCATTTTCTAAATTTTTTCTGATTATTTTTCTAACTCTATGAAGTACTACTTTTACTTTGCTTTGAGAAAATTCCAATAATTTTGCTATTTCTTTTATTGATTTTTCATTATAGTAAAACATTATAAATATGTCATATTCGTCTTTTTTTAGGGTTTTTAATGTCTCAGTTATTACTTTGTTTTTTTCATTTTCTTCAGCAATTTCTTCTAAGTTGCTATTATATGCTAGCTTTTCTTCATAGTCAGAAATAGAGAAATTTAGCTCAGTACTTCTATATTTATTTTTTATTGTATTTTTTGCTATTCCTGATAAGTATGGCTTTACTAGTGTCTCTTTTGATAATTTGGGGCTGTTTTTCCAAATAGCAACAAATACATCTGATATTATTTCTTCTATATCTTCTTCTGTTATAGAAATACTTACGCCATTCTTTACAATAATATATACATATCCATAAAAATCGTCTATTAGCTTATCTATATCTATTCTTTTATTTACTAGATAATCGTTCAAAATTTTTTCTTTCAATTTAGATCTAAATCTCCTTGTTATTTTTTAGTTAACTTTCATATACATAGTAACATTTTTTCTAAAAAGGTTACAAGATATATTAGAATTATTATATAAAATAGCAAAATGAACTCAGAAAATTAAATACATTTAACTTTTCTGAGTTCACTGCAACCTTATTAAGTATATTTTTATTTTATCTATCTTCTCCATCATATGGTAACCCTAGGTTATACCTGCTGTCTTCTATACTATTCTCTCTTGAATAATCATTATCTGCTTGCATTCTTCTTTCTAGATACTCCTTAACATTTTTATTTATTCTATCTAATGTAAGCTTAACCCATTGTTCTTCAATATCACTTTGTTCTCTATTTAATAGAGTAGTTACTGCTCTATTAAAATATGGATCGTCTGCCAATTTAATCCCATTTGAATATTCAATCAATTCTTCATTATACCTAACCCATAATGATATGCACCTTTTATCTGGGCAGTTATTTTTTATATAATGTTCATGACGTCCAACTGTATCTTCATCACATACTTGCATATCTTCATATCCAATTACATCTTGTTCTCTAAGTGCATTTATAAACTCTAATAAAACTCCAAATTGCATACTTTTATTTGATATTTTTTCTGTGTCTAACTCAATTCCTGTAAATCTAAAATCATTAAAATAGTCTGAAGTAAGTTTATCTTCATTTTCAGATGAAAATGTCCATTCATATATATTAAAAGGTCTAACTTTTTTATTAGGTTTTTCTGTGTCATTTTCGTAAAGCTCTTCATAGTCAAATGGTCTTGTTTCATCATTTATCGCTATCACAATATTCGGATAAACCATAGTTATAATATTAATTATTCTTTGATTTGTTTTGCTTAATTCTTTTTTATCAAATAATAGTATAATTTTATTTCCTTGCTTTTCAAATCTAACTCCAGTTATATTTTTTAAACTTAATTCTTCAATTATTAATCTTAGATGTTCTGGCACTTTTTCTTCTATCTCATTTTTCATATCTTTCCCCTTTAAATTATGTTAATATTATTAATGTTAACATAAAATTAAGCGGTTGTCAATTAGTTTTACAGTGGTAGCCCTTTATAAATCTTTTTCTGTATATATTTTCTTTCTCAAAAGTCGTCTAATACAAAATCTATTTCTCCTTTATCTATTTTTCCTACTTAATATTTTTAAAGTTTTTCTGTCTATACTCGTAAAACTTTTTATTTTTTTGCTTTTTTCGACTTTACTTGGTCAAATATAATTATATGCTACTATACCTAAAATTTGATTTTATGTAAAATAAATGGTATAATATATGTATAATGTTATACATTTTTGTTAGTATAATGTTCAGAACAACAATTAAATTTCTTAAAGGAGGAAACAAAATGAAGAATCATGCTTATGTAATATCTGAAAGGAATCGGAAAGTAGCATACTTTGATCTCACAGACAAAACCTCATGTGCTTTAATTGAGTATGACAATGGCGATTTTGAGCCGGGCACAATCTACACATGGGTCAAGCCGGTTTTCGACTTCACTTATGCCAGCATCGAAAAGCTTACAAAAAATTTCGGCAAAGAGGATGTAATAATTTCTTCAGATTTGATTTTACCGGAAATCTGTCAAAGGCTGAACGAGCCGGAATACGATCGTTGGAACACTTCCTTCGACGTATGCTCCAAAATGCTTGAGGCATACAGTAAGATCACAGAAACAGAGACCATCTCTTTGGAAGATTTAATTAAGGCAATGCAGCAGTAGAAAAGGGCATTATACAGGGGCGGGTATAAACTATTACCCGCCCCGTATATTAATTTTCTAATAAAAATTCTATTATATTTTTGTGAATAATTCCATCTTTGCTATAATCTATTTTATCCATTGTAAGTACATATTTAGGATAGTTATCTTCTACTGCTTTATATGCTCCAAATTCTCTTCCGCATGACCTCATCACTTGATAAATAATCTGCTACTTGTATATATTTTCTTTCTCCAAAGTCGTCTACTACAAAATCTATTTCTCCTTTATCTATTTTTCCTACTTAATATTTTTAAAGTTTTTCTGTCTATACTCGTAAAACTTTTTATTTTTTTGCTTTTTTCGACTTTACTTGGTCAAATATAATTATATGCTACTATACCTAAAATTTGATTTTATGTAAAATAAATGGTATAATATATGTATAATGTTATACATTTTTGTTAGTATAATGTTCAGAACAACAATTAAATTTCTTAAAGGAGGAAACAACATGAAGTATGCTTATGTGCTATTTGGAAATTATTATGTGAAAGGGTTTCAGCCTATGGATGGAATGACTTTTGATTTTACAAACAAAACTGCATGTTTTATTAGTAACCGTGATTATCTCTACACATGGGACATTTCACGTGTTAAACAGGGTGGGCCTTTCTACGCTAGTATCGAAAAGTTGATAGGCCAATTCCGAGCAAGGTATGAATCCTTAAAATTCCCCCCTGCACGTGACCGTCTTACAATTACCCCTTCAGATTTAACCATACCGGAAATTTACGAACAGGATGGGCATCAAGATCACAGAAACTGGGACTCTGACTACGAGGACTGCTACTCACTGCTTCAGTGGCATACTTGGTTCAAAGACAAAATGACTTTGGAAGATTTAATTAAGGCAATGCAGTAAAACAAAGCATTATGCAGGGGCGGGTATAAAGTATTACCCGCCCCTGTATATATTAATTTTCAATCATTTCTTTGTAAATTACACTTATATCTTTTTCGCCTTTATATTTACTTTCCATAGGACACATTCCTGTTTTATCGTTGTTTTCTATATAGTCTACTAATTTCGCATATTCAAATCTTATCCCATTTTCTTCTAGTACTGGAATTGCATATTTACTCATAACATCTGCGTATATCGCTTTTACACCAGCTACTGCTAAAATAGAGCTAGCGGCTTTCCCTATTACTTTATCTGCAATTATTGCTCCTTTTAAGCTAGTTTCGTCTTTCTTTAGAATATCTTTTATGTCATTTATCCTATTTTGATAATATTCCTTTATTTCGCCATTTTCATAGCAAACAACAAGCGATGCCTTTTCTTCATGGAGTATTTCTTTTAATTCTTCTAACTTATCCATTTAGTTTAATTCCCTTTTTTAGTGAACTTGCAATAAATGGAACACATATTAATTGAACAATTATACCTGGTATTCCCATTTTAACACTTTCTATAACTGAAATTCCATAGCTAGAAAGTCCTAACATATTAACTGATACAAATAATATTCCTGCATATAAAACTCTACCTAAAATTATTGTTAATATTAGTGATATATAAGAGTTAAATTTTTTATTAAATAAACTTAAAATAACAGCATATATTACTAGCTCTATTAGCATATATGGAAGTCTTGCGATACTTGGCATTCCTGTTAATAAGTAACTAAATATAACTGAACTTCCTGCTACAATAGTACTACTAATTGTTCCAAATGTAAGTGCTGCAATTAATACTGCTATGTGCATTGGTAAGAATGTAGCTCCTGCACTTTCTCCTGCTAATATGTGAAATATTCTAGGAAGTGCAACACCTATACCACTTAAAAGAAATGTTCCAATAATATATTTTGCTTTTCTGCTAGATAATATTTCTAGCAAACGATTAGTCTTTTTAATATTTTCTACTCTTTCCATAATAATTCCCCCTAAACATTTATTAATTCATATTCTCTTGTGCCAAATCCAAGCTCAGCTGCTGCTTCTATTGTATGAACTCCATTTTGTCTTTCTATTCTTTCTACAAAGTGGTCTCTTCCTTCGTCTTTTGAATTATATATTAAATCAATACATGCTTGGTCTATTGCAATTGGGTCTAAGCTTGCAAGAATTCCTATATCTTTCATACATGGGTCTTCTGCTACTTGACAGCAGTCACAATCTACTGATAGATTACACATTACATTTATATATGCTATTTTGTTTTCAAAATGTTTAGCAACTACTGACGCAGAATCTGCCATTGCTTCTAAGAATTTATTTTGGTCAACTTTAAACATATCTTCGAAAGTTCCATCTTCTTTCCCTACACAGTGAATATAGCTTTTTCCATGGCCTGATGCAACACCTATTGATAACTGTTTTAGTGCTCCACCATATCCACCCATTGGATGACCTTTGAAATGCGATAGTACTAACATTGAGTCATAATTATCTATATTTTTACCTACATAATCTTTCTTTATAACTTTTCCATTTGGAATTTCTAGTACTTTGTCAGGTCCTTCGCTGTCTAAAATATCCACATTAAAATATTTACTCCAACCGTGATTTTCCATTAATCTAACATGTTTTTCTGTTGTGTCTCTTTCTCCGTCATATGCTGTATTGCATTCTACAACAGTGCCATTTACCTTCTCTACAATTGCTTTTACAAATTCAGGTTTTATATAGTTCTGATTTCCTTCTTCTCCTGAATGTAATTTAACTGCAACTTTTCCTTGTAAGTTTACTCCCAATTTTTCATACATTTTTACAACGTTTTCTGGAGTAATTTCTTTTGAAAAATAAACTTTTGCCTTTTCCATATTATAGTTTCCTTTCTATTATTTATTTTTATTCACCAAAAACTGCCATATAATCTTTTTTAAATTTCTCAATTCCTGCATCTGTTAAAGGATGTTTTATACATTGTTCTATAACTTTATATGGTACTGTTGCAATATCTGCTCCAGCAAGTGCACAATCAATTATATGTATTGGGTTACGCACACTTGCACATATTATTTCTGTTTTTATATCATGTGTTTTAAATATATCTGAAATAGTTCTTATAAGGTCTATTCCAGGAGTTGCTATATCGTCTAATCTTCCTAAGAATGGTGATATATATGTAGCCCCTGCTTTTGCAGCAAATAATGCTTGTGTAGGATTAAAGATAAGAGTTACATTAGTTTTTATGCCTTCTTTTGATAAAACTTTAACTGCTTTAAGTCCTTCTTCTGTCATTGGAATTTTAACAACCATATTAGGGTGTATTCCTGCAATTTCTCTTGCTTCTTTTATCATATCTTCAGCATTTACCGTTTTAGCCTTAACTTCTCCACTTATAGCTCCATCTACAATTGACGTTATTTCTTTTATTACTTCTTTAAAATCGCGGCCTTCTTTAGCAATTAATGATGGGTTTGTAGTAACTCCACAAATAATTCCCATATCGTTTGCTTTTTTTATTTCTTCTACATTTGCAGTATCAATAAAAAATTTCATAAATATACCTCACTTAATTTTACTTATAATTTATTTTATCCTATCACAACTATTTTTGTATTTCAATTAGATTTACCTTATATTTTTTCATTTTTTAAAAATAATTCTAATTCATTTTGATCTTTAAAAATTTTATCAAATATTAGATACAAAGAATCTGTTACGTCATATTCGCCTATGGCATAGCATTTCTTGCCTAGTCCATATGCAATACCTGCTTCTATATGTGCTGATTTTCCTGCTGGAAGAGCTAATAAAAATTTTTCTGATTTTTTTAGTCCATCTAAATCATGATCAAATATTATTCTAACACTTGGGTCTTCCAGTCCCAAACTTTCAAAAATATCTGCAAGATGTTCATCATTAATATCAAGACCTGCTTTCTTATGTGAAATCTCATTTTTTAAAAAGCAATAGTGAGAAATATTTAATTTTTCAAAAATACTACATATTTTTAAAATATTTTCTTTATTTCTTGTTCTTCCAGCTATAAAGAATTTATAATTATTTTTCAATCTAACTTCCCCTTATATTTTTATTTTATTGGTTTATGTATTTTTATTATTTTTTTAGAAGCTTTTAATTTTTTGTTAACATCTTTTGATAATAAATTATATATTGTGGTTGCTACTGGTACACCTAATAGCATACCTAAAATTCCACCTATACTTCCCCCTAAAGTTACAGCAGCTAAAACCCATATTCCTGGTAATCCTACTGAGTTTCCTACTACTTTTGGATATATAACATTTCCCTCTATTTGTTGTAAAATTAATACAAATACAACAAAAGTAACAACTTTAATTGGATTAACAGCAACTATTAGTATTGCTCCTACAATAATTCCTATAAATGCTCCAAGTACTGGTATTAATGCTGTAACTCCTATTAAAATCCCAATAGGTATTGCATAAGGAATCTTAAGTATTAACATACCTATAATGCAAAGACTCCCAAGTATTGTTGCTTCTAAACATTGTATTGTAAAGAACTTTCTAAACACTTTATTTGCTTCACTACAAATACTTATTATCTTTCTAGCTCTTTTTTTACCTAAATATGCTTTTATCATTTTAGTAAATTGCAATTGCAGTTTTTCTTTGTCTAATAATATGTATATCGAGAAAATAATTGCTATAAATAGGCTTGAAACTGCACTTATAATATTTGAAATAATAGAGACTGAAGATGCTAATAAATCTGGTATATATGCCATAACTTGATTTTTTAAAGTTTCTGTATCCATATTAATTGAATTTATATCTGGAATATCTAATTCAAATTTTTGTATCAAATTATTAAGTTCTTCTACATAGTAAGGCATATTATCAATTAATAATTTTACTACATCTACTAATTCTGGAACTATTAAATTTATCATTAATATAATTACAAATAATATAACAACTATTGCAAATATAAGTGATACAATTCTAAGAGTTTTTTTATTTTTTATTTTCTTACATTTTCTTTCAAAAAAGGACATTGGAATATTTAAAAGAAATGCTAAAGCTCCTCCTAAAATAAATGGAAATAAAATGTTTATTATTACACTTAAAACATTTCCAACTATATTTAAGTTATTAACAATCCATAATCCTACAAGTGCAAATGATATAAGAATTAAATATTTCTTTAAATTTAATTTTTCCCTATCCATTTTTGCTCCCTTCTCTATTATCTATTTTCTTATATTTTTTTGTTTATAATATCATAAAAGCAGATAATTAGCAATCCTAATTATCTGCTTTTACCGCTATTTTATCATTTCTTCTAGCTCCGATTTTGAACAGAAACCAACAGAACTTTTTGTAATCTCTCCATTTTTAAATAATATTAAAGTTGGTATACTTGTAACTCTGAATTTAGCAGCTAAAGATGCCTGTTCATCTACATTTACTTTTCCAAATTTAACTTCATCTTTATATTCTTCTGCGAGTTCCTCAAATATAGGCGCAATCATTTTACATGGACCACACCATGATGCCCAAAAATCTACCAATACCGGTTTTTCTGATTTTAATACTTCTTCTTCAAAATTTTCACTTGTTAAATTAATTTCTAACATATTTATTCCTCCTTAATTAGATTTATAATACAACATGCAATGACAATATCCTTCGAAATTAGGGTCTTTTATTTGCTCACGGAATTCTCTGCACATGCATTTTGTCTCTTCATTCTTTTCTGTTCTGCAAGGACAATATCCTCCAGTTCTTTTTAATCCTTCTTTAATAGTTTGGACAACTTCCTTATTATCATTCAATTTTACCATTATTTTATTCACCTTTCAAATTTTCAATATATTTTTCTAAAGTTTCTTTGCTAAGCATTCCTGTGTATAATTTAAAAACATCTCCGTTCTTGTCAATAAACAATGTTTTCGGAATTGAGTATATATTGTAAGCATTAGAGGCACTATATTCAGTATCAAAATATAAAGGAAATTCATAATTATTTTCTTTAACAAATTGTTTTACGCTATCTTCTGTATCGTTATATCCATCTGTTAAATTAACCATTAAGAATTCTATATCTTCACCGTATTTTTTATAAGCTTCATTAAATTCAGGAAGTTCATTCTTACATGGCATACACCATGTTGCCCAAAAATTTACAACTATTGGTTTTCCAAAAAAATCTGATAAATTAGTTCTTTCCCCTTTAATATTTAATACTTCAAAATTTTTTGCCTTATTTAATTTATATTCATTATTTTTAATATTTATTTCTTCTGGAGAATAATTTTTAGTTAAAAAGTTATAACCTAATACCGCAAGTAAAATGATTATTATAAAGCTTACTATATATATTATAATTTTCAAATAATTTTTCAAATTAATCACCTCATACAAAAGAATATAATAAATTATTCATTATTCCAAATGCTATTGTTATTCCAATAATTATTAAAAATATTCCACAAATATTATTAATAATTTTATAGTTCTTTTTTATAAAATTAAATACTGAACTTAACTTTTTAATTAAAGCTGCTGAAATAATTATTGGAATTCCTAGTCCTAATGAATAGACAAATAGTAGTGATACTCCTTTTAAGACTGTTCCTGAAACTGATGCCATCATTAAGGCAGAACCTAAAAATGCACCTATACATGGTGTTAAATTCACTGCAAATACTACTCCAAATACAAAAGCTGAAAATATTCCAACTATTTTTCTATCATTTTTATTTTTGCCTTTAAAAATTCTTATATTTATAAATTCCAAATAATTTAATCCAAATAATATTACAAGTATTCCGCAAAAAATATTAACAATATTTTGATGATTTTTTAATAATCCTCCAATAGTTCCTGCAAATACTCCTAATATACAAAACACTACTGTAAATCCTATTACAAATGATATGGAATTTATTATTGTATTATTTTTCTTATTAGTATCACCTGCAAAATATGTTATATAAATTGGAATCATTGGTAGCATACAAGGTGATATAAAAGAAATTAACCCTTCTAAAAAAGTAATTAAATAAATCAATTTGTCTTTCTCCTTATCTAATCAAATCTTGAATTTGTTCTAAGCCCTTATTATCTGTTTTTTTTATTCTAATACTAATGCTTTTTTAGGACAAAAGTTTGAGCATTTTCCACATCTTATGCATTTATCATAATCTATTTTAGGTGCTTCAAAATCCTTTTGGCTTAATGCGCCAACTGGACAAACATTTATAGCTGGACATTTATGATTTTGAGGGCAATTATCTATTATTATTTTTAATTTTCTATCCATAAATCTATCCCCTTCTCTATTTTTTATTTTCCATCCAATTTATTTAACTATTTCAATAATAATATCATAAAAGCATGTAACTTTCAATCTAATTACATGCTTTTTTAATTATGTATTATTGCATTTTATTCTATTCAGCCTTTAAGTAGATTTTTACCTTATTTTTAAATTCTTCCATTCTATTGGCTTTTAAAATATTATGCGGGCAGTCTTTCCCTGAAAAATCATTATGTGTTTTTATATCATTAATATTTAAATTATATTCTTTTAATAAATATGCTACCAATTTTGTCCCATTTTCAAAAGTCTTCTCAAATTTTCCATCTTCATTTACACAAAGTTCTATACCAATACCATATAAATTCCCTTTATCAGTTGCTGCATGGTGTGCCACTTCATCATCTGGTATGTGATGATATATCTCTTTATCATCTACTGTATAATGCCAAGATGTTGATGTTTTATTATTTTTACTTAAAAATTCAGCATGATTTTCAGCATCAGCACCATTTGCTGTATTATCTGTTTCATGTATTACTAAATACTTTATTTTTCTCTTTTTCCCAGGTCTTGCTTCTGTATCACTATCTATAAGCTTTGTGTGCACTTTCACGCCATATACTTCAGTTGGTAATACTGCTTCTACTTTTTTTAAATTTTCCTTTAAATATATGCTTATCCCATAGAAAATTGCACCAAATATTACTATAACTGTTATCATTCTTTTAAAATTAATTCTTTTCTTCTTTTTCTTCATTTAACTTCCTCTTATATTCTTTATTGTAATTAATTATAATGCTGATTTTAAGGAATATCCATTAAGTTTTTCTTAAAATTTATTAATATTTATTAAATTTATAAAATAAATAGTACACCCATATACATAAAATACATTAATAAATAAACTACTCCATTTGACCTACTCATTTCATTTTTCGGTGGTATAAATGGGAATAATGCTAAAACAACTGTTGCAAACATTAATATGCTAAAATCAAAATTATATGACATATTATATGTTATTTCTTTTATAATAGAAGAAGTACCAATAATTAAGAGCATATTAAATATATTTGAGCCTATTATATTTCCTATAGCAATATCACTATCTCCTTTAATAGCTGCGACAACACTTGTCACAAGTTCAGGAAGGCTTGTCCCTACCGCAAGTATTGTTAAACTAATTATTTTCTCACTTACTTTAAAAACTTGAGCTATATCTACTGCATTATTTACAACTAAATCTCCACCAATTTTTAGTCCAATAACGCCAAATACAACAAATACAATATTCTTAATCATGCTGTTTTGCTTTTTTTCGTCTTGCTTTAATTCTACTATCGCATTAACTTTGCTTTGTCTTTTGCCCATGTATATTGTATAACTAATAAATATAAAAAATAATATTATTAAAATAATTCCTTCTTCAAATGTTATTCCAGTTCCTGTATTACAAAATATTAATAATATTATTGTAAATAATAAACACATAGGTATTTCATATTTTCTTGTTTGCTTTTGAAAATTAACTGGTTTTAATATTGCAGATAAACCTAAAATTAATAATAGATTACATACATTGCTTCCAATTACGTTTCCTATTGCCATATCAGAATATCCATTTATTGCTGATGTTACACTTACAAATAGCTCCGGCATAGATGTTCCAATAGATACTATTGTAAGTCCTATTATTATTTCTGGTATATTAAATTTCTTTGCAATTCCACTAGAACCCTCTACTAATATATCTGCCCCGCAAAATTAACAAAACAAATCCTACTATTATTAAAAATACTGCTAAAGCCATATTTTACCTCATTTCTATATTTAGACAAAAATAAGCAATTACAATGAATTGCTTATAATTCCTCGTCTGATACTTCTTGTATTTTACAAGCTTTGATTTTTACAATATGTTTATTTTCTACTTTTTCAATTTTATATGATATTTTGTCATCTTCTATTGTAATTCCTTTATCCTTTTCAACTGGAATTCTTCCGAAGTTTATCTACTAAATATCCAGAAAGTGTATCATATTCACCTTCCTCAATCTTTATACCTAGTGCATCCTCAGCCTCATAAATTGCAATACTTCCATCAAAAACAAATGTATTTTCATCTATCTTTTCAATTAAATTTTCTGCATTATCATATTCGTCGTAAATTTCACCGACTATTTCTTCTAATATATCTTCCATAGTTACTATTCCAGATGTACCGCCATACTCATCTATTACTATTGCTATTTGTTTTCTAGTTTTTCTAAGTTCTGAAAATAGCTCATTTACATTTTTTGTTTCTGAAACATAATATGCTTCTTTCATTAAGTTTTTTATTTTTGTATTTCTATTTTTTGTTGATAATAGAATATCTTTTATATAAACAATTCCTTTAATATCGTCTATATCTTCCTCATAAACTGGTACTCTACTGTATCTTAAATCTCCTGATAATTCTTCTATTACCTCAGAAATTGTTAAATTCATATCTAAAGCAAATATTTCTGTTCTTGGTGTCATAATTTCACTTACAACTTTATCATTAAATTCAAAAACATTATTTATCATATTTTTTTCTTCTACTTTTATTGTTCCTTTTTCTTCTCCAACATCTATCATCATTCTAATTTCTTCTTCCGTTACTGTTTCTTCTTCTGTTTCAGAAACTCCAAAAAGCTTAGAAACTATATTAGTTGAAAAAGTTAAAAATTTAACAAATGGTGCAGTTATTACCGAAATTGTTTTAATAACTCCTATAGTCGCAAATGCTATTTTTTCAGAATTTTTCATTGCAAGTCTTTTTGGTACTAATTCACCAAATATTAATGTAAAATATGATAATATAATTGTTATTACTACTATTGCTATACTGTTCCACACTGCTAAACTTATTTGTGGTATTAAATTATTTAATATAGGCGCAAGTTCACTCGCAAATGTTTCAGATGCAAAGGCACTTGATAAAAAACCAGCAAGAGTAATTCCAATTTGGATAGTTGCTAAAAACTTACTAGGGTTTACTAACATGTCTTTTATTTTTTTCGCTTTTTTATTTCCATCCTTTGCTTGTTTATCAATTTTTGCATCATTTAACGATATAAATGCTATTTCTGCTGCTGCAAAAAAAGCATTTAATAATATTAATATTATAATTACAATTAATTGCATATTATTTTTCTCCTTATTTTTTCCTTTAATTAGTTTACCACTATTCAAAAATTTTATCAATAATCAAATTACAAAAATATTGGAAAATATGTTATTTAATTATATACATAATAAACATTACATGTGCTTAATTTCTTTAAATGTTCACTTTTTTCTATCCCAGCTGTATTTTTTATTTTATTTAATATATCCTCTGAATTTCTATCTTGATGTAAAAATATAATTAATCCTTCTGAAATATCTTTTTTACTTATTATTTTCTCTATATTTTCTTTTGTAAATTCAAAATCCCTTGCAATATACGATTTATCTAGCTTTTCAAATAATGTTATGTCGTCTAAAAAGCTTGATTTTCCTGTATCTAGAAAATATATTGCAGGTACATTATTTAAATCATTATTTAATTTTTGTACAAATTCTTTTTTATCACTATATAAAAGTTCTGGCTTCATTTTAAATAGCAAAGGCATAACTAAAATCAAGCAAAAAATTGCAGAAATAACTATATTGCTTGTTTTTTCACTAAAAACACTTTGTAATAATTTATATAAGCAATAAATTGTAACTGCAAATATTATTCCGCAAACAGGCACAATATATCTTAAAACTTTCCATGGTGAAGCAATTGAAGCTATTACAAAAAAGAATAAACTTGGTATAATTATTAAAATTAATATTTTTTTATTTTTAATATTAATTTCATTTTTCTTAATTAATTTATTATAAATTAATAGACCTAATATTATTGATATAATAATAAATAATAAATTATTAAAACCATAATAATTTAAATTATGAATATGCTCAAATATATTCACTAGTGTTTCAGATGTATTTTCAAGATTATTTATTACACCTTTACCTCTATAGCCAAAAAACATATGATTAACCAGATATGGGAATATAATTAATGATAATATTCCTGAAATAATCATTGTAAAAGTATAATATATAAATTCTTTTAATTTCTTTTCTTTAATATATTTTATAGCAAATATTATATATAATGCAAAAATATAAAATAAATAATAATAATGAGTAAGAATTCCAAGAAGCACAGTAATTCCAATAAATATTAATAATTTATAATTTATTTTTTCATTTTCTAATAATTTAATATGTAAAAATAAAGTAATTAAAATTTCCAGTGCTAAAAGCGAATACATTCTAATATAAATTGCGTTGCTTACAGAAGCCAGAGTAATTGAAGAAATAAATGCAAGAGCACTTGCTTTAATTTCTGGATATTTATCTTCTCTAAATAATTTTTTCAAAATCATATACATAAATATTGTAATAAAAATATATATAATTATATTTAAAATAATTCCTGTCCATTTCGAAAAATGTCCGTATATTAAAATTCATAAAGGCTTTAAGTAAAAAATAATAAACAGGTGGATGTACATCATTTTTCTGATTTTCATAAACTGGTTTAAAGTCTCCTACTTCGTCTTTTTGCATAGACAAATATTTATTATAATATTCTTTTGTATGCCAATTATCAAAAAAGTCGCTATTTTCTTGTATTTCTACTTTATCATAATGCGTAAGTCCAAAAGAATATGCTTCGTCAATATGAAGATATTCTTTATTGCATCCTGCAATTATATAAAATATAGTTTGTATTATTATAAAAATAATTAATAAATAATTTTTCTTTAAAAATTTCCCCATTTTATTTTCCCTTATTATTTTATTTTTTATTACCCCTTAAATTTTACACCTAATAAATACAATAAATCTAATGCCTGAAACTTATCTACTATTGCACCTTTTATATCTTCTATTGAAATAGCAAGTTCTTCTATTTTAGCACTTGATAAATCAACATTTTTTAGACTTGTTTTAAAAAATTTTGACATAGTTAAATCTGCATTATCAAAATAAATATTCTTTATCTTTGTTTCTTGAAAATAACTATTTCTTAAAACTGTATTTTTAAATAAAATATTCTCAATATTTGCTATTGATAAACCCATGTAGCTTGCATTTGTCTCTATAAATGAAATATTATATAATCTATTTTCTGCAAAGTTACAGCCACAAAGCTTGCAATTATTAAATTCACACCTGATAAAAGTACTTTCCAAAAATTCTGTATTAGAAAAATTGCATTTTTCAAAAATCACATCTATAAATGTTAATTTTTCTAATTTTCCATTTTGCATAGAAATATTATAAAATTTGCAATTTTCAAATTCACTCCCATATAGATTTATATTGTTACATTCTTCATTTTCAAAATCAGAATATTCTATTTTTTCTTCTTCATTAACATTAATTAAATGCTTATTTTCTAGTTCCTTATTATCAAATTTTTGCGGTTTTAAAATGTTCATTTATTTTATTTCCTTTATATTATTATTCATTTGTAATTATAACACTAAAAAGTAAAAAATACTACATTAATTTTAATCAAGAAAAAATGCCCACATTATAGTAGACATTTTCTATATCTGTTCTCTTTTATTTTTATCATTTTAAATTTTGATGTCTTTTTATTTTATTTGTTGTTGTTTTTATAAGAGGCACATCAGTTATTGTTAAGCCCCTTATTGCTTTGTACTGTGGTATTGTTTTATTAATTTCTTTTAACTTACTTTCGATAATTTTATAAATTTCACTCTCATCTTCTGTATTATATAGTTCCTTCATAATCTCTTTATCATATACAGCTTTTACAACAATTCTTATATCATTTTGGTCTTTAGCATCTTTGTTAACAACAGAATAAACCATTGATTCATTAATTCCCTCAATTTTATTTACCAAGTTTTCTAGCTCTTCTGGAAATATATTTTTTCCATTTTTAAGTACTATTACACTTTTCTTTCTTCCATATATAAAAATATATCCCATATCATCAATTCTGCAAATATCTCCAGTATGTAACCAACCATTCTCTATTGCATCTAACGTTGCCTTCTCATCGTTATAGTAACCCATCATAACATTTGGACCTTTAACCATAAGCTCACCGAATACCTTCTTCATCTTGATTATCTATCCTTACCTTAACTTGTGGAAGTGCCTTACCTATCGTTCCAAATACATGATTATTTTCGTCTTTTCCTTCAAATATATTAACACAAACAACTGGCGAACTCTCTGTTAAACCATATCCTTGTACTAAATTAATTCCAAAATTTCTATATCCTTCTTCTACTCTAGGATCTAATCCAGCTGCTCCACTTACTAATAATTTTACTTTTCCTCCAAATATATTATGTATAAATTTAAATCTTTCTGCTTTTTCCTCCATTGTATCATTTTTATGTTCTTCAATACTCTTCATTATAGCATCCAATTTTCCTGCTTTTTCTAAATTTTTAAGAATGTTATTATATATTATTTCATATACTGCAGGAACGCAAACCATAAAAGTTATTTCAAATTCTTTTATATTTTCTACTATATGTCTTGGTCCATCAGCAAATGAAGTACACATACCTTTGTAAAGCGATAATAAGAAACCAGCAGAACATTCAAATACATGGTGAATTGGTAAAAATGAAAGCATTCTATCTTCAGATGTGATATTATAAAGAACAGCATCCATATCTTGCAAATTAGCTGATAAATTTCTGTGACAAAGCATAACCGCTTTCGCATCAGATGTAGTTCCTGATGTAAATAGTATAACTGCCATAGCTTCTGAATCAATTTCTGCTTCTTTAAAAGCAATATCTCCATCATTTAATAATCTTTTGCCTTTTTGTATTAGCTCTGCAAATGAATAAATTCCATCTTTATGTTCTTTTAAATCCATAGAAATTAAATGTTTTAATTTTGTAGTTCCATCTTTTGCAAGTCTCTTTAATATTGTTTCATATTTTTCTGTGTAAAAAATTGCATCTATTTCTGACCTTCTTATAAGATTTTCTAGCTCATTTTCTGGAAGTGCTTTATCTAGTGGAACTACAACTCCTGTACCACAAACTATTGATAAATAGGCAATCTCCCATTCATATCTATTTTCTCCAATAACTCCTATTCTCTTTCCTTTTAAATTAAGCAAAGATACAAGCGCCGTTCCTAAGCAGTCTATCATTTCTCTTACTTCTTTATGAGTAATTTCTCTAAATACACCTTCAGTTTCTGTCTTTAACCTATATGCTGGCTTATCTCCATACATCAGATTTGTTTTATTTAACATATCTTTTAAATCTGTAATTTCAATTTTCTTATCCATACTATTCTCCAATTAATTATTTACTATTATAGTATGATACTTTTTTAATAAAATCAAGTATTTATTGTTTAACTTTATTGACTTTTTTTATCTTATTAAGATTTTAATTGTAACTGTTAAAATTTGTCTATACCCAAATGATACATAAAAGAAGAATAATTCCAACAGTAATAAAAGTATATCCCATAACTTTAACCATTTTTCTAAATGATTTTTCAGATTTAGGCATTGGATGTATCATATTCTTTCCAGCTTCATAACTAATTTTTGGCATATAGTTACCTATAACCATAAAAAGTATTCCCAAAACTAAGCATACACTTTTTCCAACATAAACTGTGCTTCCTAATGGAACTTCTATCATAATAATATATAGGCATACTGTAAGAATTGGAATAAACCATTCCATTATCTTTACAATTTTAGGCTTTTGACTATTTTTTAATTTATTTACTTTTTCTGTAAGCAATAGAATTACTGCCTGCAATATAGCCATAGTCAAAGGTAAACCAAATAATGCAAAATTCTTTGGTGCATAATTATCTGGCACATCATTTATTGTAAAATGTATTGGCATCTCATCAGGTAATTTACTATATAATATTGCTCCTAATATAATTGGCAATAAACATATTAAAACAGTCAAAATTAAAGTTCTCCTATTTTTATTTTCCATCTTTATTTCCTCCTAAACTATAAATCCAAACTAAAACGTCCTCAAACACAGAACTATTTAGTTCATAAAATATAAAATTCTTTTGTTTTGCCTCAGTTATTAGATTTGCTTTTTTTAAATGTGATAAATGATAAGATACTGTTGCACTTGTTAAATTAAATTTGCTTGATATCTCTCCTGCTGTCTTTCGTCCATCTTTCAATAGTTCTAATATTTCTCTTCTTGCAGGATCACTAATTGCCTTTAGTGTTTCAGACATTCCCATTATAATCACCTCTCTTAAGTTATTTCGATATATATCTAAATAGATTATACTATACTCATATAAAGATGTCAATAACTATTTCGAAAATTATCTAAATAGTTATTTAATAAAAAGACACTAAATTAAATTAGTGCCTCTTTTAACTTTTACTCTAGTTATTTCTGTTGTTATTTTGTTGTTTTCTAGCTCTTCTACAATCTGGACATCTTACAGGACTATTTGTAAAACCTTTTTCAGCATAGAATTCTTGCTCACCAGCTGTAAAAACAAACTCTTTACCACAATCTTTGCATGTAAGAGTAATATCTTCATAATTTGTTTCCATTTTCACATACCTCCTTTTTTGAAATTGATTTGAATTAATTTTCTTACTTAACCAATCTAATAAAGAAGGTAAATACTATAAAAAATAAATTCTTTTTAGTTTCATATTTAGAAACTTATTTAAATATATCACATTTAAAATAAAAAAACAAGAAAAATATTAAAATATATCTCAAATTAATTTTCTGTTTTACTATTAGCTTCATTATTAGCCTTTTTCTTCTCCTGCGAAACTTTGCTAGTATATGTTGCAGCAACCATAAGCATTATAAAGCTTCCAAACAAGAAAATAAAATATATAGTCGCAACAGGAGTTGATGTTTGTACTCCCTCTGTATTTGCAAATAATCTATCATTATATTTGTATGCTGTAACAGTTTTTCCTTCTGGATATGTATATGTATCATGTGCATTTTCTAAGTCATATACTTTCCCATCATACCTAACTTCAACTTTATAAAATTTTGTTCTTGAACCAGTTTTTTTATTTACTATTTCTTCAGTTTTTGCACTTGTTACAACCGCCTTAACTTCTTCATATTCAGGTTCTGCTCCATTCATAAAAAACCATAGCACAACTGTCAAAACTAAGCAAACAGCAAAAACTATCCACAAAATCATAACTTTCTTTTTCATAATATCTCTCCCCTTTTTATTCTAATTTAAAAGAAGATTAGTTTATTACTAACCTTCTTTAAGTATAATTCTGCATATTAATTTTGTCAATATACTTTACTTATAATTTTCTCTAACTTTCTCTGGAAGCGCATTTTCCTGAATTTCTTCCCATGAATGAACTCCTAGAACTCTTATTTCTAATTTCAAATATGCATTTTCTTTTAGCTCCCTGCTTGTTTTAAACTTTACTTCTTTTTTATTTCCTTTTTCATTATACGAGTTCAATGTATATTCATATTTCATATTATCTGTTACATCAAGCTTTGTAACTTTACTATTATCTATTTGTGTATAATAGATAGCCTCATAACATTCAAAAAAGTAATAACCCAACATACAAACCGCAAGTACTATGATAATTGCGATTATCATAAATATTTTATCTTTTATATTTTCCATATCTAATCCTCTCTAATAATATTTTTACTACCCAAATACGTTGCTAGGAAGTACACTCCATAAATCACACCTATAATAATAACTGTAGATATGATTGATGGTACTAGATCTCCTTTACTTGCAACTTCTGACATTATTTCTAAAGCAAATTGTATTCCAAAGATAGAATGTATAATTGCTAATATAAGTGGAGCTGCAAAAAATATTCCTATTTGTCTAAACAAAGCTTTATTTATCATTTTTTCATCACAACCAATCTTTCTTAAAATCAGATACCTTTCTTTATTATCTGAACTTTCTGTTAATTGTTTAAGTGCTAAAATTGCTGAACTTGCAATCAAAAATATTATCCCTAAATAAATCGCTATAAAAGTTATTATCGTTGCTAATCCTATACTTGACTCCATTACAGTAATTTTTGTTTGTCCGTCTATTTCTAATCCATTACTTTCTAAATTTTGCACAAGCATAGAATCATTAGATTTAAACAAATTATCTATTTCTTCTTTTCCTTCATCAGAATTTGCATTGTAATTTGAAGCTAATATCAGTCTTGCTTTTTCATCTTCATTTAAAGGACAATTATCTGGAACTAATATAATTCCTGTATTTACATGCCCTCCTGTCATCTCTATATAACCACTTTTGCATTCATTATATTTTGATTTATATTCTTTTCCTGCAATTTCTATTTTTTTATTTCCATCAGCTAATACCATATTTCTTATCTCTTTCATACTAGCAAAATTGCAAAGTATAATAATTTCATTATCACTTATACTATATTCTTCTATTTTATATAATCTTGCTATTTTATTATAGTCTGAAATCTTCACAATCTGTTCTGCTGTATCATATTGAAGCATTGGAAATTGAATCTTAATCTCATTTAGATTATCACCAAAGAACTCTCCCCAAGTCAAATTGTTACTTGCATATATTGGAATCTCTACTATATCTTTTAGTACATTCATATCTAATCCATTATTTATCAAAGTATCCTTAATTGAAATTTTCGAATCTTCTCTTTGCTTTTCAGTTGTAACTATTTCCCTACCATATTTCACATATTTTTCAGGCAAATTAGCTATCTTAGTTAAATTTAAGTCTACAGGTGTCATCTCCAATAGATCTCTTTGCATAGAATTTCTTAATGCTAAACTTGAAGAAAGAATAGATACTGTCATAAATAGCATTAAACATATAACACTCATACTTGCAACCATAGTATTAATTTTATTATTTAACTGTCTTAACACAAACATATTTATATCTTTTAAATAGACTCCTTTGGCCTTCTGTACTATTTGCAAAATAAATCCAGATAATGACCAAAAAATTAAAACTGTCCCGAGTTATCCCCATTAAAATAGGCTGTAGTAGCATTTCTGCTTTAGTCATAGATTTTATATCACTTGTTACTTTCCAATATGCATATCCAAGTATAGATACTCCAATTATAAATATCAAAGCAGAAAGAATAGGATTTTTCATTTTTATTTTCTCATTTTTCTTACTAGCATTTAATAAACTTATTAATTTATATCTTGAAACAGTTACAGTATTAAAAAACATTACTGCACTATACATTACTGCAAAATATATACATGTTTTTAAACAAGCATCTCCAGAAAATACAAACTTAAATCCACTCATATCTGCTTCAAACATTTTAGCAACTAATATAGACATAAATTGGGATGCAAATATACCAATAATTAGCCCAATTACAAGTGATATAACTCCTACAAATATTGTCTCCATTAATATTATTTTAGAAATTTGTCTTTTCCCCATTCCAAGTGTCATATATATTCCAAATTCTTTTTTCCTTCTATTAATCAAAAACTTATTTGCATATACAATTAATAATCCTAAAACAACTGCAACAAATACAGATACATATCCGGAGTGTTGATATCATCAATTTAATAATCTCTCTTTGCGAACCGTGATACCTCTAACATAGCTTGCTGACTATCTAAAGAATTGAACATATAAAAAATACTAACTCCAAGTACTAATGTTAAAAAATATATTGCATAATCTTTTATACTTTTTTTCATATTATTAAAAGATAATTTAAATAACATCGTTTAAATCACCTCCAAGAAGTGTTTGTACTTCAATTATCTTTTCAAAAAATTGCTTTCTTGTATCATTTCCTTTTACAAGCTCATTGAAAATTTTTCCATCTCTTATAAATATAATTCTATTAGCATAACTTGCAGAAAAAGCGTCATGCGTTACCATTAAAATTGTAGCACCCATTTTTTGATTCAAAAACTCAAAATTTTCAAGTAATTGTCTAGCAGATTTACTATCTAATGCACCTGTTGGTTCATCTGCTAATACTAATTTTGGATTTGTAATAATGGCTCTGCTTGATGCCACCCTTTGTTTTTGCCCTCCTGAAATCTGATATGGATATTTATTTAAAATTTCTTTAATACCTAATTTATCTGCAATTTCTTCTACCCTTCTTTCAATTTCTTTAGAATTTACTTTCCCGAATTGTTAAAGCAATAGCAATATTTTCATAAGCAGTCAATGTATCTAACAAATTAAAATCTTGAAAAATAAATCCTAACTCTTCTCTTCTAAATTTATTTAGCTTATTTCCTTTTAACTTTGTTATATCTTCACCATTAACTAAAATATGCCCGGCTAGTAACCTTATCTATTGTAGAAATTATATTTAGCAAAGTAGATTTACCGAGATCCACTTGCTCCCATAATTCCAAGAAATTCACCTTTTTCTACATCAAAACTAATGTTATCTATTGCTTTCGTTAGGTTAGATTTGTTTCCATAATATTTTTCTATGTTTTTTACTTCTAATACTTTTTCCATAAATAAAAACTCCTTTCAATCTAACCATATTATAAACCATTTCATTTACAATTCCTATTGATTTATATTACATTTACCTTACACTTTTGTAAGGTAAGAAAAAATGCCTTTTTAGTAGGCATTTTTATTCTATATTATCTCTAATTCCCTTTCTTTTGTTTCCTCATCATATTTTCCAATATATAATATTGCATTATAAATTGCAATATTAATCAATTTTGCCTTTAATTTTTCTTACATTCTCTGTTTTTGTTTATAATCTTTATTCTATATCATTTCTTTTGAATATCTCAGCTGGTGTTTTTCTTAACACTTTAAATAATGGCAATAATCCTGCAAATATATTAAAAGCATATATTAATAACATACCTATTCCAACTGTCCCTATATTCACAATAAACCAAGACGAAAACTCAGTAACGATAGTTAAAGACTTTAATATGTATGTCATAAAAATTGCACCGTGGTAGACTTATACATGTTGTAATAGCCACAATTTCTCCTATGAACATTTTATATATGCCAAATTTCTTCACTCCCACACCCCTTAGCACGCCGAATCTCCTTTATTCTTGCTAAAAAAGATGCTCTAATAATTAAATAAATTTCTATTAATGATATAACAAGAGCAATACTAGCAAAAGTAACAGTATTTGATATTATATCTTTTCTTTCTTCTTGATTTATTGCTTTGTCCCTTTCATACTTTTCACTAATGTTTAAATTATATTCGCTTTTGATTGTATTCAATGCTTCATTCTTATCTTTTGGATATACCATAGCAACAACATTTTTTTCTGTATAAGTAGAAGAATTTATTCTATATTGGTCTTTTGTCATAATTCCCTCTCCTATACTTTGGCAAATCAAATTGTACTTCACTGTATTATTATTTACTAAATAATCTTGCCTGTTTGTTTTACTATCATAATATCCTACAACTGTAAGTTTATTGTTATTGACTTTTTCATCTATTGTTTTATTTAATTTTATATCGTCTTTATTAATTACATTTATAATAACTTCATAGTCATTCTCTGGTAATCTTCCTTCTATAATTGCTATATCATTTAAATATAAATTATAGTCTAAAACTTTTATTCTTTGTTTTTCTGTATTACCATCAAAGAAATACATACTTTTCATAACACCATCTAAATTTGTATTATTTATCAAGTTAATAAACATATTTTTATTTGTATAAATTGAATAAGTTCCCCTATCTACAAAACCGACAACTGTAAAATCTTTCATATTATCCATCATAATTTTTTTATCTAATATTTCTTCTTCTCTTTTTATCCCCATACATATTGTGTCATTTGCTTGATCTATAATCATTCTGTCATAAATCATTTTATCTAAAACTATTTCATATTCATTATTTGGCATTTTCCCTTTTACTATATCAACATTTGAAATTGTATCAATACTACAAAGCGAGCCCTCAAATGCATAAGTTTCTCCTGATGTCTGATAATAATCATCAAATTTTATTTTAAAGTTTATAATACTATTTCCTGGCAAAATATAATCTACGCTATCTAAATTTTCGCATTTTGTGAAATCTTCTACACTTATTTCACTTCCTTCTATCTGCAAATAATTTTTATCAGCTCTTATAAAATCACTTTCTTTTATAGTAGTTATGCCTTTTACATTGCAAACTGCATACATAATAAACATACTAGATATAAAAAAGCCTGCAAGTAATATTTTTCTTAAAGGTGAATATTTACAAATTTTCTTTCCACCATTTATACAGGCTTCCAAAAAATTGTTTATATTGCCATATTTTGTTTTTAAACTTTCATTGTTAGGCTTTTCTAAATCGTATGCTAACTCCTTTACATTTGTATTATTTTCATAATCTTTTATAACTTTTCCGATCTTGCATTTCTATTATTCTTGAAGCAAATTGTTTTGCTAAAGTTATTTCATGCGTTACTAAAATAACTAATTTTTCTTTAGATATTGCTTTTATAATTTTCATAATTTCTAATGAATTATTGCTATCTAAATTACCTGTTGGTTCATCTGCAATTATTATATTAGGATTTTTCACAATAGCCCTTGCAATTCCGAAGTCTCTGTTTTTCTCCTCCTGAAAGCATTTTTGCAGGTCTATTTCTATACCTATACATGTTAACTTTTTTAAGTACACAATCAACTCTTTTTTTTATTTCTTCTTTTCCTTTTATTCCTATTAGCTTTAAACTAATTGCAACGTTTTCATATACAGTTTGTTCTTCTAGTAGTTTATAATCTTGAAAGATATAACCTATATTCATATTTCTAATTTCGTCTATTTTATATGGACTTTTTCCTGTTATTTTTTCTTTCTTTATATATATACTCCCATTATTTATTTTATCAAGTCCACCTATAGCATTTAAAAGCGTTGTCTTCCCGTGCCCCTGATTCACCGAAGAATTGCCACTAATCCATTATCTTTAAATTCAAGTGAAATATTATTTATTATATGTATTTCATTATTTCTTCCCTTATTAAAATATTTATTTACATTTTCTAATCTTACCATATCTTACACCACCTCATTATATGAACTTATTAGGGGATCTTTGAATACTATTCTTGTAAATCTTCTAGTTAAAAGTTTTGTCATTAAAAATATTATAGCGTATATTAGTAAATACTCAGTTATATTTAAACAAGAAATTAGTTTTGTAAAATATGGTACATATAAGATTTGAGATTTTATTAATTGCATTACAAAAACAACGCTCACATAGGCAAGACTATAATTTATAAATAATTCTGTATATACTATCTTTTTTATTTCTTTATGCTTTGCCCCTAACACTCTTAAAGTTGTATAATAAGTATTCCTTGACTTTAGTATTATTTTTATTATGAAATACGAAATAAAGAATAATGTAAAAACTAAAATTATAGTTAACGTTAATTTGGCAATCTTAATACCTTCTACTTCCTTTTTAAAGTCGTCAAACATCACTTTATAATCTGTAACTCTTTTTGCTGTAATCCCTATATTGTTTAACTCTTTTATAGTATTATTAATCTTATCTATATCTTTCACATAAATGCTTGATTGATAAAGTGGCTTTTTAAATAATTTATTAAAATCTTCTTCATTTATAAATATCCTATTTTCACTAAATAAATCATATCCAGTCATTTTAGTAAAGTTTTTCTCTGTATATGTACTTAATATTTTAAGTTCTATTTCATCATTGTAATAAATATTATCTACAAAAATTGTTATTGATTGATTTTTGATATTTCCTTTTTGCAATTGATACTTTAAATCGTCATTAACTAAAACTGAACCCTCCTTAACCATTTCGCTTGGAACAATATTAAAATTTTCCGTTTTATAATATTTCCCATTAAATAGATATGATATTTCACTATATCTTTTATTAATTGGTGCAATTAAACTATCTAAAAATTCGCTATTTGCATATATATATGAAAATCTTTGTAAATTTTCTTCATCACCTCCGAGCATAACTAATACCAACGATTTTTGCTCTAACAGAGTCTTTATATTCACCATCTGAATTAAAAGTTTTCCCAAGACTTACTCCTAGAGAAGTATCTAACAATTCATCTAGATTATTTTTAACTTTTATAGATGGATTTTTCGGATTTACTTTTAATACTACTTCATTTTCATTTTCTGGCATTCTTCCTATATCAAGTTTGCCTTCAAATGTATCTATCAAATAGGCATATCCACTTATACTAATATTATAATCATACATAACCATATCACTGTTCATAAAATACTCTTTTGCTTTTCTATCATACAATCCTATGTATCCGTCTAATATATAATCATTTTTTACAATAGCATTTATATTATTATTTTCTTCAATTTTTTTATAATCTTCTTCTGTAAATGATGTTTTATCTTGTTTCTTTATTAGTATTCTATTATCTGATAAATCATTAAAGTTCACACGTGAATATGTTTCGCTTGCTTCTGTTTCTTTAGCTTTAAGAATTGTATATTCTGTAAAAAATGATATTATCATAAAAAGAAATACAAAAAATAATAATAAAAATTTTGAAACTATGTTAAATGTATTTCTAATTCCTAATTTATAACTATTAATTAAACTATGTTTAGCTTTTGGCTGTTTTAATTGATTTAGAGGTATTTCTTTTATTGGATCTTTTGTTGTTTTATCTTCTATAATGATACCATCTTTCATTTTGATAATTCTTGTTGCACACTCTTCTACTTGTTCTACATTATGCGTTACCATAATTATAAGTTTGTCTTTTGCAATCTCTTTTAATATCTTAATAACTTCACTTGCCGATTTTATATCTAAGTTTCCGTGTTGGCTCATCAAGAGCTATAATTGGAGTGTTCTGTACAATTGCTCTTGCTATTGCGACTCTTTGCTTTTGTCCACCTGATAATTTAGAAACTTTCGTATTCTTAAACTCTGTAAGACCTACCCTATCTATCATTTCTAATATTTTATTTTTAACTTTTTGTTTTTTATATCCATTTAATAATAAAGCCAGCTCCACATTTTGATAAACTGTATAGCTATTTACTAAATTAAAATTTTGAAAAATATTTGAGACATACTTTCTTCTATATTCTTCAAATTCTTTTTCAGTATAATGGCTTGTCTCCTTTCCATTTATATACATTTCACCTTCTTCATAACTGTCTAGTCCTGATATAATATTTAATAACGTTGTTTTTCCACTTCCTGATTCGCCTGTAATTACTACAAATTCTCCCAAATTTAACTCTAAATCTACTCTACTAATTCCTGTTCCGTATAATCCCATTTTTATAATATATTTTAGTTACATTTTCTAGCTTTAACATTATCTTCAATCTCCCATTTATTTTTTTGTTATGTAATTATACATTTGTTTCGTATTATTTCTTATTAAGTCTTCACTCATTTCACTTGCCTGTATAGGCTTTATAATACTGTCTTTATACTTAATATACACATTTGAGCCTATATACATCTTATTTCCGATATAATTATTATATTTTATTATTATATCTGTAGCTTTTATAATATCTTCATAAGTTTCAGTTTCTATATAAGTCTCATATACTAGTAACCATTTCTCCTGTTTTATAAATCCATGTTTACAATCTTCATAATGTTCATCTATTACAAACTTATTCCTATCTTCATCTTTCCAATTCTCAAAATAATATTTATGTAATCTGTCATTTGCATCATGCATAAAAATATTTTTATAACTAACAAATACAGCATGAATTTCCTCATTTGGGTAATCTTCTATTTTATAAGAATATAAACCATTTTCAAACCAATTTACTTTAATAGGTATTTCCTGAACATTTGCATGTAATGATTGTTCTATTATACTAATTCTCTTTTGGTTTGCATTGATTTTGAATATATCATTAAATATATAAAAAGCAAGTATTAAAGCAAGTATAGTAAAAATTAACTTACCTTTTATTTTTTTTTTGCTGCTATTAAACATTTTATTATATTCTTTATCAATATCCATTTTGTACTTGTTAATTTTATGCATATCTTTATTATCTATATAGCTTTCAATTTCTTTCCAATCATTTTTATTTTCCATATATGAATTTCCTTTTATAAATTTGATTTATTATGATTATATATTATCATAATAAGTGCATCTGTGCAATATACTTTGTTTTAAGCTTTATTTCGTTAGTTTGCTTAATAATTTTTAACTTTTTGACTTTTTAAGACTATTTTTGATAGTTTTGTATTATTTGTGTTTAAATATTTCCTGAGTTTAGTGAAAAGCTACAACTCATTACACGAGTGAGAGGTGAACCGTTTCTATAAGGAGGATTTTCACAATGAAAAAACGTTTCATTTCTATGATTATGGCTCTTGCTATGGTGATGAGCCCCTATGTACAGGCTTCCGCAGCGGAAATTTCTGCTGATAGTTCTACTGAAGTTTCTGTTGATGCAGGAATTGAGCCTCAGGATGTTAACTATCTGAGAGAATTAAGGGGAATGCAGATTTACAATGGTCATCCTGAGACCATAGAAGTAACCCCTGCAAGTGGAACCAATCTTAAATTTGTTGGACATGTGGACGGAACTCAGAGTGGAGTTAAGATGGAAGTCACCAAAAATGGCGGTTGGTGGCCGTCTAAGACAGTAACAGTTTACGCTGGAGCTAATCAGGGTGTCTATGATCTTATCAACAACTGCAACGGTGAAAAGTACACGATAAAGATGACATTTACGGGAAGTTTCAGCCCTGTTGCGGTGTGGGGGTATTTCACTCAATCGGATTACGCCTAAGATTGCTATGTTATAGTATCTTGTAAATTTACTTAATCACTTTTCACTTCTCATTTGTGGGAGGAGGCAACTTCTATAGTTGCTTTCTCTTTTTTATTGAATAAGAAAAATCAAAGATTTTCACTATTCGCCAAAAAAAGAACTAGCCCATCTAGTTCTTTTTTCTTTATGTAAATAATGTTTCAGCATAGCCGGAACATTATTTACATTTAAAGGAGGTTCCCTACAATAGGAACCTCCTTATTTAATCAGTAGCAGATTATTTTTTACCTTTTTGCATCTAATAGTGACCATAAACGCTGATAATTCACCGTTAGATTTACATTTTCTTTAAGTAATTTTCCTTTTTCTTGTTCGAGCTTCTCGATTTCGTTAAGAGCTTTCTCATATTTTAATTGCAAAGCATCATACTTTCTTGCTTTTTCCTGTATCTCTCTTAAATGTTCATCTTTCATGTCTTACCCTCCTTATGTTCTGCTACTGTTTATTACTGTTACCGTTTAGGTATAGCTATATTTTTATTATATCATTTTATTTACATAAAATCAATAAAACATTTCAAATATCAATATACAGAGAATTTCTTGGAAAAACCAAACTAATCTCTGTTCCTTCATTTTCGCTAGAAGAAAGTTCTATTCCAATACCTAATTTATTGCATAGATTTTTACATAAATATAGTCCTATCCCTGTAGACTTTTTACCAGATAATCTTCCATTTGTACCTGTAAAGCCTTTTTCAAATACCTTTTTTGTTTCTTCCTTCTTTATTCCAATTCCATTATCTTTAACACATAAAATAGCTTTTTCTTTCCATTGTTTAGCATAAATTTCAAGCTCCAAAATTCCTTCTTGTTTTTTATACTTTATACTATTTTGAATAATTTGATTTAATATAAATACAATCCATTTTTTATCAGTATTAACTTCTATATCCAAATCATGAATATTAACTAATACTTTTTCATGTATCAAAATAGTTCTATTCTTCTTTATTGTTTCACTTACAATCTCATTTATATTAATCTTTTTTATGTAATAATCTTTATTAGCATTATTGCTTCTTGCATAAAATAAAGCCTGTTCAATATAGTTTTCTATCTTTTCTAGCTCCTCATCTATACTCTTTGTTACATCATTTTTGTTGTTTTCAATTATCATTTTACTTGTTGCAATTGGCAGTTTTACCTCATGTATCCAAAGCTCTATATAATCTTTATAATCTTCTCCGCATATACTTATATTTATTTACATTTTCGATCATTGACTTATCTATTTCTTCTAATATCTCTTTTAAAATTTTACCCTCTGCAAAATCAGGAGTTTTAATAATTTCTGTTATCAAATATTTTTCATCTAATTGATTTAAAATATTTAATGTATTATTATAAAAATTACTTTTATTATAATATTCAATCATAATTCCTATTAAATATACTAATAAAATAGCTATGGGAATATATAGCTTTATAAAAAGCGTAAATTGATATGGAATTAAAAAAACTTCTATTGTTAAAATTCCAAATATAATTAAAAATGTCAAAAGAAATTTATCCTTAATAAAACTTCTAAAATTCATAAATTAATTCTCCTCTTTTAATATATATCCTTGTCCACGTCTTGTCTCAATCAATTCTTTTAAACCTAATTCTTCAAGTTTTGTTCTAAGTCTCGTAATATTAACACTAAGAGTATTATCGTCAATAAAACTTTCACTTTCCCAAAGACAATCCATTATATCTTCCCTTGATACAATCTTTCCCCTATTTTGTGTCAAATACTTTAAAATCTTATATTCATTTTTGGTTAATTCTATAATTTTACCATTCTTCTCTACTGTACTATTTGACATATTTAAAATAAAATCTTTTGCATTTATTATATCCTTTACATCTAAATTATTATTTGTTCTTCTTAATACTGAAACTATTTTTGCAAGTAATATTTGTATGTTAAAAGGTTTAGTAATATAATAATCTGCTCCATAATTAATAGAAATTAGTTCATCTATTTCACTATCTCTACTAGTTACTATTATAATTCCCATATTTGAACTTTTTCTTATTTCTTTACACACATATTCTCCATTCACATTTGGTAAATTTATATCTAACAAAACAAGGTCAGGATTAATTTTTAAAATATCATTTATAGTATTATCAAAATTCTTTAAAGTTTCTGATATAAATCCGTTATTATTTAAAAATACTTCTAACTCTTTCTTAAGTTTTTCATCATCTTCTACAATCAATATTTTTTGCATTTAACACACTCCTTATAAAAACTATTATAACATATATTATCAAAAAAGTAGCCTTACATTTCTGTAAGGCTATTCTTTATTAGTTTATTATATATTTCTCCGATTTAGTTGTTAATTTCCGTGAGCATCTATCTGATTTCTTACATATTCGATATGAATCAGATCTGCCCCAAACTGCTTAAGAAATGGATCTTCAAATTCAATGATATTTAGCTTTTTCATCTCATCTTCAAGATCTTGCCACTCCTGCCTTGTATGTCTGCCTTGGACATGCAGTCCTGTAGACTGTTCATCTGACAAAACACCATCTTTTCCACTCATGTAAACAACTTACATCTTCGTTTCCTCCTTAAATTTTCTTGGAGGTTTTACCCTCCAAGTTACTAGTTTATAGTTTCTTTTTGGGTAAATATAAGCCATATTTATATTATATAGTATTTGCATAATATGGTCAAGATTTATTTTTTATTACTAATTTGCTTACTAAACTATTTCTTTTTTGTTTGCAAAAATTTTATCCATATAGCTATCTGGATAATGCTTATCTAAAAATTCGTCCAATATACCACTTGCAGGGATATTCTTTCTTCTTTCAAGCTGTCTATTTGCAGCTACACAAGAAATAGATATATCAAAAATCATAAAACATACAAACAATATAGTTATAGTCTTTAGCTTATTTTGGTTTACTTTATTCTTTAATTTCTCTAAGAATGGGTCTAAATATACAATATATATTACTCCTGCAATTCCCCAATAAGTACAATGTAAAAGGCTAGTTCTTCCATTTAAATTAAACAGCAGTTCTGAATAGTCCCATGATATTGTTCCAAAAATTTTCTCTTGTAATAGCGAGCACATATATTCTACTATTCCACCTAATACAGCAGTAACTAAAAAAACTTTAAACTTACTCTTAACATTTATATGATTTAGAATCAAATAATATATAACTGCTCCTACTCCATATACAGGTGTAAATGGTCCATATATTATTCCTTTTCTTGATTCAAAATATCCATTTTGGAATAATGCAACAATCATCTCAAAAATATATCCTATTATACTTCCAATAATAAATATCCAAAATACCATTATTAATTCTTTTATTATCTTTTCTTTCTTCATACCATTACTCCATTTTTAATACTATATTACATTATATTAATTATCTCTTATCTTTGGTATTTATTTTTATTACATAATATTACATTTTCGTAAGATCCTTAATTACTTCTCCTGCAATAATTAAGCCTGCAGTAGATGGTACAAACGATATACTACCTGGTATTTTTTCTGTTTTAATCGGTTCTTCTTTTGAATAAAGAACTTTCAGACTACTTATCTCTCTTTCTCTTAATTCTTTTCTCATCACTTTTGCAAGTGGACATACAGAGGTTTTATAAATATCTGTTACTTCAAACTTCGTTGGATCTAATTTATTTCCTGTCCCCATACTTGAAATAATAGGTTTATTTAGTCTTTTTGCTCTAACTACAAGTTCTATTTTTGCTGTAACTGTATCTACTGTATCAACAATATAATCTACTGTTTCGTCTAGTATGCCACCACTATTAGGCAAAAAAAATTCCTTATATATTTCCACATTAGCATTTGGATTTATTTCTAATATTCTTTCTTTAGCAACATCTACTTTGTACTTTCCTACTGTTTTATGAGTTGCAATTATCTGTCTATTTAAGTTTGTAAGATCTACTATGTCATTATCAACTAATATAAAATTTTGAACTCCAGCTCTTACTAATCCTTCAACCACAAAAGAACCTACTCCACCAATTCCAAATATAGCAACCTTTACCTTGTTTAATTTATCTACTCCATCTTTTCCAATTAAAACTTCCGTTCTTGCAAATTGATTTGGCATTTTTTCCTGTACCCTTCTAAATAATTTTTTACTTTTTTATCTTAAGTATATTATAAAATAATATACTTAAAAATACAATTAAATAAACATTATTTTTTTCTTAATGTAGCTTTATTATCATTCAAATTTCAAGAAAAAGGCAGTATCTAACCCGCCTTTTTTCCTTTCTATTTATTAAAAATTCCGTTTAAACCAATTTTTTATTTTCATAAAAACTGATTCTTTATACTCTACCATAGTTACTAAGTTTTCTTTTTCTTTTATTTTTGTAGTTTTATATTTAAATAAATTGTCTGTATTATATTTTTCATTCTTTCTCTTTTCTTCTTGCAACAACTCCTTTTTTTCCATTTCGATTATTTGCTTTTTCTCTTCACTAGAAGATAGAAAATCTCTATATACAATTGACAACAAAATTTTAGTTTCTTCTAACATTTTTTGATTTTGAAAATCATCTATGTGCAAAACTATGTATTCATAGCTATTATCCATATTTTCTTCGATAAAGCTTATAAATGAGTTCGGAATTTTGCTATATTCATTTTTAGGAAAACACTTAACTATTTCACTAAGTTCTTTAAATGCTTTACTATAGATATTGTATTTTTCTTTTACCATGTATTACCCCTTATCCATTGAATTTTCTTCAAAAATTTCTTTAGCTCCTATTTGAATCTCTTTTAAATCATTAATAGTTGTTTGCTTTTGATTTGCTGTTATTCTATACGTCACTTGTTTAACTGAAGACATTTGAATTTTTTGTCGACTAAATTCATTAATTTCACCTTCAAGTATTTCTATAGTTTTATCTAAGTCTCCTGCCTTTTCTTCTTTAAATTTAAAATTGCATTCTTCTGAAAATCTTAACATTGAAATGCTTTTAGCCGTATCACTTTTTAAATATCTAGTATCTAAGCTCCATCTTTTTTCATTTCTTTTTCCAAATCTTGCTCTATCTAGTGCGTCTGCATCTTTTAAAAGTTCGCTTATTTTGACTAAAGACTCAAATCTTTCATAATCAATACCATATTTACAAGATAAATCATATAGTTTTTCTCTATCTGTAACACCTTCTTCCTTTTCTTTATGTTCATGATACTCAATTGCTGCTTGGATTATAGAACTATTTTCTAGTGTTATACCAAATGGATTATTTGGATTATCTTCAAAATATCTCTGTACCTGTTTAGCACTTTCTATAGCATGATTATCATCTTCTCCCTCTTTACCATTTCTTCCAGAATCATGAAAAGCCGCTGCTATCAAAAGTATTTTTGCATCTTCATGACTTAAATTTTCATTTCTTGCTAAAATACCTGAAAACATTATAACCTTCTGAATATGGGTTAAAGAGTGATGTTCATTCATATTATAATATGGAGTTTTAGATATATTTCTTATAGTATCATAAATCTCTTGTTTTTCATCATTTGACAAATCAAATAAATTTCTTTCATGTTCTACTAAAAAATCTTCGTATGGCTTTAAATGTTCTCTAGTAATATCAATATCTAATTGTTTTTGTGCATCATCTCTATCATAACTAAAAGCATAATATTTATCTATTTCATCTTTATAAATTTTGCTCACAGTTTGGACCAAACTTTCATATTGTTCTGTATGTGTTTCCATTAATTGACTTAACCTTGCATTTATTATTCCAACTAATTCTATATGTTCACTTTCTGTAAAATATTTTTCTCTTAATCCTTTTGAAGTTAAAATTCCTTCTCTATTATTATTAAACTTTACTATTAATTCTTTTATAATACTTTCGTCATTTTCACCTTGAAGACGTTCTTTATTTCCAAGAAGTCTCTCCTTCAATTCTTGTATCTTATCTTCTTCTCTTTGCGCACATTTTTCTCTTGGTATCACTAAAATTGGCCAATCTGTTTGACTAGCAGCAAATTTTGCTGTTTTAAATTGCGGTTCTTGTTCTATATCAACGTCATTAGTATCTTGTATATAAACAATATATTCTGAAGACTTCCTTTCATAAAGTCTTGTTTCACTATTATAAACACTTCTTGTGGTATCTGTTTCATTGTTTACTCCTCTTGAATTATTTATTTGTTCTTGAGGTATTCTTAAAATAACTCCATTTCCATAATCACTTTTAACTCCTAAATTTGATAGCGCAATATTGGCTTTTTTTGATTTTATATTTGTAGTAGAAGCCATGCGGAGTTCTCCATCTTTGCATGATGTTGATGCTATAAAACAAGAAGTATCTTCTTTACCATAATTTACTGGTCTTATATAGTCTTGCGAAATTGTACATTGGCATAGTCCCTTTATTCCTACCTGTGTAGCATTCCAAAAATTTTTCTTATGCTCAGGTGATACATTTTGTTCTCCTCTTATTAAAATCATAAAGTCTCCAGAGGCCTCATATACTGGAATGCTTTTTCCATCATAATCGACGTTTTCTTTTTTAGTTGCTTGCACACCTAATGCTCTATCATATTGTCTTGCATATAAATCTAAAAAATCTTTTTCAAGATCAACTTTATAAAAAACTGATATATCTTTACTTATTTCTAGTAATTCTTCTTTATTAGCATAATAGTAATTTTCATAATATTCTTTTTCTTCTTCATAGCTTTCAAATTTTTTTGAAGTAGTAAGCTCTTTTATTATTTGAAGTTTTCTATGTATTTTTCTATCCTCAGCAGTTTGTATATCTAACTTATCAGTGTCTATACCATATTTTTTCATTATCTCTTTTGCTTCATCGTATGAAATTCCAAATGTTGCATTTAATATGCTATTAGGTTCAATTTCAATCTCAAAAGTTTCCCCATACTCTTCATCTTCAAAATAACCTTGCTCTATTGAAGAAAAACATTTTTCTCTGAAATTAATTTCTTCATTTATTAGACTTTTTCCATCAGAGCCAAATTCTTTTATTATACGCTTTTTTTCTCCATCTTTTAGATTTATAAGATATTGTAATTTTGCTTGCCAGCTTTGAAAATCCTTTCCTATGCTTATTAATATTTCCCTTGAATTGGGAATTGTTAGTATTGACTTTAATCCTCGTTCTGTGTCTTCAACTGATACTATTTCTAATAATTGTTCAAATGAAAATGCCTCTTTAATATCTGGATTTTCAAACAATGAAGAATTCATTTGCTCCAATAAAGCAACATTACTATGAACTATAATTCCCTTATCGTCTACCAACATTGTAGGTTGTCTAGAGCCATTTAATACTTCTGTTAATCTTTTTTTATCAATCCCTTGTATATATTCTCCGAATTTATTTTCAAGTATATCTTCAAGTATATCTATATTTTCAGGCTTATCAGCCACATTACTTGTAAGTTTACACCACATCTCAATTTGTAACTTTGGACAAATTTTAGCAATTTCAAATATATGCCTTAGTTCATCATAAGTAAAATCTTCCAATTTACTTGCTCGATATGAATAACTATAACTATCTAATAATTTAACAGTATCTTCTAGCTTTTCCTTTTCCTCATCTGAAATTTTAGAATACTCTTTAGAATCTTTTATGCCATAATAGTATAACAATTTCCCTATTTCCTTTGTATAATTTTATATTTATTTTATCATAACATAATATTTAAAACAATAATTTAAAACTAATTTTAATACTAAATATTGACAAATTTTTTTAATTTTATATAATAAATATGAATTATTAAAGGAGGTAAAAATATGAAAGCATATGTATGTAAAGTATGTGGTTATATCCACTTTGGAGAAGAAGCTCCAGAAAAATGTCCACAATGTGGAGCAGGAAAAGATAAATTTGAAGAAAAGAAAGAATCAGGTTCAAGCGAGTACGCTGATGAACACAAAATAGGTGTAGCCAAAGGGTTAGACGAAGAAGTTGTAAAAGGACTAAAAGATAACTTCATGGGAGAATGTACAGAAGTTGGAATGTACTTAGCAATGGGCCGTCAAGCAGATAGAGAAGGTTATCCAGAAATAGCAGAAGCATTTAAAAGATATGCATTTGAAGAAGCAGAACATGCTGCTAAATTTGCAGAATTACTTGGAGAAGTAGTATATCCTGATACTAAAAAAAATGTTACTTTAAGAGCAGAAGCAGAATGTGGAGCTTGCATGGGCAAAAAAGAACTTGCAACTAGAGCAAAAGAATTAGGTTATGACGCAATACATGATACAGTTCATGAAATGTGCAAAGACGAAGCAAGACATGGAAAAGGATTTGAAGGATTATTAAAGAGATATTTTAGTGCATAAGATTGTATGAAAAATGGACGATTTAAATCGTCCATTTTTCATCTTAGTCTATCTACATTAGGTTCAAAAAATGTCCTAAAACACCTATAATACTTCCTAAAACAATAGACATTATTGTTATTGCTACTGGACTTTTTTTATCTTCTTTAGCAGCTAAAATAATAACTGGAATTGCCATTAGAAGAGCAACAACTCCACCTTTTAACCACCATAAATCGCCAAACCAATTTATATCAAAGATAATAAAAGGAACTATTACATAATATACAAATGCTGATATGCAAGAATATTTATCAAGTTTCATTTTAATCATAGGTAATACATCTATCACTCCTGCAACTATTCCAATCAATAATGTTAATAAGAAATTCATTTATCCCACCTCCTTTTTATATGGTTTATTTCATAATTTATAAGTAATTTTCATTACATTTATCACATTACCTTTTCTACCCTATTTTCATCTTTTTCTTAGAAACTACATTTGATAAAATTATAAATATAACTGAAAATCCTAATAGAATTACCATATTAGTTATTACTGGTTTTAAGCTTTCAAAATCAATTACTTCAAGGGTTTTTATTACTTCATTACTCTTTATATAATAATATGATGGTAAAACATGTGCAATTTTAAGAACTGTATCTGGTAACCATTCCATTGGAACAAAAGCTCCACACAAGAAACTTGAACCTAATGCAATAACATTTACAATTCCATTAATAGCATTTTTATTCGAAACAATATTTCCTATTAAAAACGCTATTGTTACAGCACATATAGTAAATATCAAAGAATTTAATATATATACTAATCCATGCTTATCAAACATCATATTTCCAATCAATATAACACTTAAAGCCACATACAACGTCCATAAGACCAAAGCAAATAATATATTAGATAATAACAACTGTCTATTATGAGTTTTGTAATTCATACTACTTATAGCAGTTCTTTTCCTCACCTTTTCTTCTTTAAAACTATATATTATTAAACATATAACATATATTGCTCCAGCCATTATGCTATAACTTGCAAAATTATAATAAAACGTAGCTTTTGATAAGTTATTTGTATCTAACTTTGAAGTAATCTCTACATTAGTTTCATTAGATAAAGTTTCATTAATCTTATTTATAAGTTCTTCTTCGCTTTCTATTTCTCCTTGATAGATATTTGCTACCTTTACATATCTTTCTAAAAGCATTTCGGCAAATGCTGCTTCATAGTCTCCTGTACTTTTTATCTCTATTGTAGGGTTGTTTCCGCTCTAGAAAATCTTCTCTATAATTTTCTGGTATATATATAATATAGTTTACATCTCTATAAAACAAAGCATCATCTATTGATTCTTCATCATTTTCAACATCTATAATATTACTATTTGATTTTATGTATTCTACTAAATTTTTATTTACACCAATTTCTTCATCTTTATTAATAATTAAAACATCTGGCTTACTTGCTTGAAAACTCATACTATTATCACTTGTTTGCATGTTGAAGCCACCAAAACCAATTAGTATTGCTGTGTACATTATAACTATAAACTTACTTTTATTTAATACTTTTAAAAACGCTTTAAATACTGTCATATTTTTGCCTCCTTAAACTAATATAAGAAATAAAAATCATGATAAAAGCAAAAGTAAGCAAACTTACTATATTAAAAATATATCTATCCAAAGTATTATAATAATATAGCGAATAAAAGCCATCTGTTATCATACTTGCTGGATTTATTTTATTTATAATAGGTATATTTTTATCAATTATATACTTCATAGTAATCCCCATCATTCCTGACAAAAAGCAACCAAGCATAGTAACTGATATAATAATACCTGTTTTTACATTTTCACTTTTCTTTATTAATGTAGCAATTGCCACTCCAATTGATAGTCCTGCTAAACTTCCGCACAATTCCAAGCAAAATAATTAGTGGCAAATTCGTACCATAATCTACTTTTAACACAAAAACTGTATAGAGAAATAACAATGCTAAACCTATGAGCTGCACTATATAACTTGCAAAAACACTACTTAAGATAATCTTACCTTTTGATACATTCGAAACAGAAACTCTTTTTCCATTACTACTCATATTCGCTAAATTTTGATTAATCGATACCATTCCAAGAACTCCACCATAAAGGCATGTCATTGCAATTAAAGTATAAAACTCTATCATTGTATAACTTAAATTAGAATTTGATATATTCTCTATATTTGAATTCTCATTCGTTGTCATTTCCAATACTTCTCTATATATATTTGCATATAAAGAATTTATATTACCCATTTCTTCTGGTGGAATTTGGCTTATTCTCTTTTCAGCAAGATTCTTCATTATCTCTTCTGATTCTAGTATTTCTTCTGTCACATATTTAAAAATTGTTTCATTAATTCCGATTTGAACCTATTACGATTTTAGGTTTATTATCCTCTAATTTCATAAATCCGGATTATCTCATCATTTTCTAATAAGCTCTTTGCTTCTTCTTCTGAAACATATCTTGTATTAAATAATCTTTCTCCATTTTCTTCATCACTTAAAGCCTTATAAGTCTCTTTAAATGCATTATTAGATTTAAACTCTTCATTATCTACAATTGCGATATTAATTATATCTAGCTTTTCACTATTTTCAATATTAGAAAATGCCATACTAAAAAATGTTCCGAAGTATTATTGGAAAAGCAAAAGTCCAAAATATTAACATTCTATTTCTAAAAAGAACTTTGAAAGCATATTTGAAATTATGTACAAACATTAGTCACGAAGCTCCTTTCCTGTTAACTCTAAGAATACATCATTAAGTGTTGGTCTTTCTGAATAAATTTTATTGTATTTTATATCTACACTCTTTAGAAATTCCATTAATTCACTTAAATTATTTTCTCCCTCTTTATATGAGATAACAAGTAAATTGTCGCTATATATGGCTTTATCTACATTTTTTAAGTTTTCTATTTCTCTTATATAATTTTCACTTAGATTACTTATCTCTACTGTTACCTTCTCCTCTATTTTAGCTTTTGCTTTAAGTTCATCACAAGTACCACTTGCTAAAATTTTTCCCTTATCAAGTATTATTACTCTATCACAAATCATCTCAACTTCTTCCATATAATGAGTTGTATATACTATTGTAGCTCCATTATCTCTTAACTTTTTTATTCCATCTAGTATATTATTTCTACTCTGAGGATCAACTGCAACAGTTGGCTCATCTAAGAAAATTAATTTAGGTTTATGAGCAATTCCACAAGCAATATTTAACCTTCTAAGCAAGCCTCCTGATAATTGCTTTGGATAGAACTTTTTAAACTCTTCCAAACCAACTAACTCTATTGCTTCATCAATATATCTTTCTCTTTTAACATTATTTTTAATATAAAGTCCACAAAAATAATCTATATTTTCATACACATTAAGTTCTTCAAATACTGCTACATCTTGAAATATAACTCCTATTTCTGATTTTATATCATAAGCATTTGGTCCGCATATCTTTTCCAAATATTTTTATCTTTCCACTATTAAAATTTAATAAAGACAAAATACAATTTATAGTAGTAGATTTACCACTCCCATTTGGTCCGAAGTAAACCTAGTATTTCCCCTTCATGAACTTCAAAAGACAACTCATCAATTGCCTTTAAATTCTTATATTCTTTTGTTAAATTCTTAACCTCAATAACATTTTCCATAATTATTTTCCTTTCATACCACTAATCATAGCTCCAACCGTATCTTTTAGAAGACTATCAATTTCTTCTTCAGTAAGCTTTACTGTATTAGTTGCAACTAAGCTTGCAATTCCATGAGTAAACATCCATACCTTAACATGAAACTTTTTTTGTTCTTCATAAGAAAAACCTGTTAATTCCATTCCCTTTTCAATTACATTATTTCCAATATCATCATTAGATATTAAACTCTCTGGCGTAAAATCTGTTTTACTCATAAAAATAAACTTAAAATAATTTGGATAATCTCTAGCAAATTTTATATAAGCAAGTCCCATTTCTTTATATGCGTATTTTTTTGCTGAAGCCTTAACTATATAATCTTGATATATTTTGTACATTTCCTTAAATACATCTTCTTTTAAATTTTCCATATTCTCAAAATTGTGATAAATCGGTTGTACTGAAGAATTTAATTCTTTTGCAATTTTTCTTGCATTTAAGCTTTCGATATCTTCTTTTTTAAGTATTTCTAATGCTACATTAATAATATCTTCTTTTTTGATTTTTCTAGGTGGTGGCATATTTTCACTCCCTTAAGATAACTGTTGTTATATAACGTATGTTATTATACCATATGTTGTTTGTTTTGTAAATAAAAAAATAGAGATTAGGTTCTTCCTAATCTCCATAAATAATTCTATATCCTACCAGTCTTTTCTATATTAATTGACTCATTTAGATATCCAATGCAATGTTCCTTAAACACCTTATATGAATATCCTCCTTTTATAAATAACTTCTTAAACTTATGCCAAACAACAAAAACTGTAAATCCCATAACAAATTTTCTTATAGCTCTAACTATTTTGTTTATGACTTTATTTCTATTTTTAGAAATTCTATACAAAGTATCTGATTGCAAAACAACATGCTTTAATTCATCATTTAGCATTTGCTCACATATAGTTTTTAATAATTTTGAATCCGTTGCATTTGAAAGTGCTGTATAATATGATAGAGCAATCATTTCAGCCGTAACTAAAATTATTATTTCACATTCTAATCCCATTATTTTTCTCAAAAATCTAAAAATATTATCAATCCATAATTTATTTGCCCCTTCTATCTTATATATATCCATATATCTTTTTAGAGTTTGAGAATGTCTATTCTCTTCAGCAATAAACCATTTCATGATTTCTCTATATTTTTTATAATTCTTCTTTATAGAAAACTTTTCTACAACTTTACTTAAATGTTTTCCGTTCTGAACCCTCACCTATTTGAAAGGCTCTTATAGATGGTGTTATAAGTTCCTTTTCTTCGCTTGTTAGTTCTCTATTATTTTCAAAATCAAGTTTTAAGAGATTAGAATTATTATATCTAAAATATTCTATCCAATCAAAACTTTTAAGATCATCTATTTTTACTTCAACTAATTTTACTCTTTCCATTACATCACTTCCTACATGCACTCTCTATATCTTACTAAAACTAAATTTATAATAATAAGGCTCTATCCCATTAACATACATATCAAAATATATAATCTCTCCATTTTGCCCTAAAGTTTTCAAATTTGGAAATGTCTTTATCATTTTTCTATCATCAAAAAAAGTATTTATAAAATGTGAAGTTTTTTGGTTTCCATAAGTTTTATCATATTTTTCTAATATATATTCTTTATTTGCTACATCCAAATCATAATCATGTACTTTTCTAATTAAAAACATTTCTAATGCATATGCTGTAAGTATACAATCAATTACTAAAAATACTGTAACAGTACTAGTTATAATTTTTAACTTCTTAATAGATATCTTAGCTTTTATTTTTTCAATAAGTCTATCTACTTTAGGATGAACATATGACATAAAATATACTGATAAGAAGCCCCAAAATATTGAATAATATACACAAATTCTTCCTTCAATATTAAATGGCTTATCAGAATAATCCCACCACTTTACATGTAGTATTACTTCTGCAAGTAAGCTTACCATATATTCTACAATAGATCCTACAATGAAACCACCTATGAATAATCTATTGTTGTTTTTATTAAAATACCTTAAAAACAATATCATTACAATTGCACCAATACCATATATCCCTGAGAACGGTCCATAAAGAAAGCTTTGCCTACTTTCCAAAGTTCCCTTTGAAAATATCGAAAATATTGTTTCGACTACATATCCTGCAAAACTATATATTATAAAATATACTACTAATCTCCATAAAGAAATTCCAAGTATAGTAAATTTTTTCTTTATCTTAGTTTTTGTACATTCTTCTATTTTTTCTTCCATACATATCTCCATCATTTACTATATGTTAAAAGGAGACTTTTTATGTCTCCTTTTGAATTTTACTTTTACTTTGTTCATTATTCAGATAAATCATTAACCTCTATTCTCACAAATGAATTTTCCAATTTCTCAATTAAAACTTTTTCAAAAGAGCTATTACATGTACTATTTTCTGAATAATAGTTAACTTCTATATTATTTACTCCATGATCCAAAGCAGTATTCTCTTTATATTCATGGATTCTAACTGCTGGTCCATTCACACTTGATATCTTTGAAGTTTCATCTATATTAAGTGTTAATTCTCCTCCATTATTATATCCTTTTTGACTACGAAGTATTACTGCACTTCCATCACACCACATTTCACTTCCTAATTGTTGTAAATTCTCAAATGTACTATGTATACCTGTTGCATTTATTCTAGAATTACTTACATTCACTGTCCCTGCACATGCTCCAAGTCCAGTATGACCTGTTAATATAGAACCTTCAATATTCATCTCTCCAGCACAAGACATATATACTACACATGCTTCTTCATATGTTGTAGACATGTTACAATTATATATATTTATAGTTGCTGCTTTTGCTTTACCATTTGTACTTACAGCTGCATAGTATCCTATAAGCGTTGAATCATTTATATATACTTCTGAATCTTCCCATGAAGCTACACAAGAATGATTTAACGCTGTTAATTCTGAATTATTTATAGTAGTTGCTGTTTGTGCTCCTGTATTATTCCAGTTAGTTTTAACATTATATCCACCTAACATTTTTACATTATTAACTTCAAGTATTCCAGATAAATTTGATACATTAGTTTTTGTTTTATCTGTTGTTGTTATTTCACCTGGACCATTTATAATTAAAGTACCACCATTCACTATAAATCCAAAATCAGAATCAGTAATATTAGAAATATCTATAGTTTTTCCATTTAAATCTAATGTAAGATCTCTATCTTTAGCTATTTCTAATGTTTTAGCTATATTAATATTATTTGCTAAAGTTATTGTATTAACTGTTTTATCTTCAAAAGCTGTCATAAATTCTTCTTCTGTAGAAACTTTTTGTGGTATTTTACCCAAATTTATATATTTTATATTGAATTTAAAATCACTATCTAATACAATACTTTCTCCTGTTAAAGCATTTATCCAATTTCCTTCTGCATCCCTAGCATATACTGTTATTTTTTTTAATATTTCTTCTTCTGTAGCACCTTCTGGAATACCATTAACTGTTTTTGCTGCCTCTAACATCATTTCTTTAGAAAGATATCCTATTTTATCTGTAAATAAGTGTTCACCTATTACATAAATTTGTCCTTCTTCTTCTATTCCAAACTCTTCAACTTCTCTTTGTGCAACTCCACTGCTAGTAGGTTCCATAACTTCTTTTATACCTATTGTCCCAACTATAACTATTAATATAACTGCAATAACAATAAATACCCCTAATCGTTTATCCATTATCTTGATTTCCTTTCCAAATTATTTCTCATTTGCATATACTGCTACAGCTGCACTATTCAACACAATCATATAATCACTTGCACTTTCTACTTGCTTAGCACTTATACATTTTACTGCATTTAATCTTTTATTCCATATAGCCAGTGTATATTCTGAATTATCTCCTATTGTTCCATATAATTCTTTTATATCAATGCTCTGTCCATTTTTATAAGCCTTGACTATTCTATTTGGAGATTTTTCATCATTATTAATTAAACTTAATTCAAAAGTATATGTATCCCATATAGCTTCAATTACAATATTCTCTGTTATAATTGTATTAGTATCTATTACTTCATCTCCATTATACCATCCTCTAAAAGTATATCCATAATTATTAGGATTTGAAGGAAGCTGTCCTAATTCCTGTCCTTCTTCTACTTCTTTTGTAGTATAAAGTTTTCCATTAACCATAAATGTTACCAAACATTTTACAACTTCTGTTGGTTCTTCTGGCTCATCTGGATCAACTATTGGTTCATCTGGGTTTACTGGATATTCAGGTTCATCTGGTTCATTTTGATTCCACTCATCTGGATCATTATAATTATTATTTGAATCTTCTGGTTGTGAAGGAGTGTAATTATTATTGTTATTTGTATTTTGTATAGGATTTTTTACCTTATCAATGCTAGTTCCATCTGAATCAGTTGTTTTTTTAGAAACAACTGCTCCTCCTTTGACTATTATAGTACATTGTCCCTCATTTCCTTCTTCAGACTGTCCTTTAATAATAGCTGTTCCCATTGATAAAGCTGTAACTTTACCACTTGCGTCTACACTAGCAATACTAGGATGGCTAGAACTCCAAGTTAATTTCTTTTTATTGTCACTAGTTATTTCTAGAGTTTCAGATCCACCAACTGATAAAATAATACTATTTTTACTAAGTACTACTTCTGTTTTTGTTTCATTTTTCTTCTCTTCTTCTGGATGCTTTGTTTCTATTTGTACTACTTTGTCAGAATCTACTGCAATACTATTTTCTTTGTTTTTCTTTGAGTTAGATACTATTAATACAGCTATAATCATTAATATTATAACTCCCCAAATAATAGGCATAATATTTTTTTCTTTTTTCTTATTTTCTTCCATATTTACCTCTTCTTCTCTCGTACAAGTAAAATTTGCAAAGATACTTTCCCTTCTATAAATTTGCAATTTTATTATATCATATGGAAATAAAAAGTAATATTATTTTTTCATTACAGTTTCATTACAGTTGCATTACGTATTAGTATCATAAAATTTATATAAGACTCAATTTATTATCTCTTTCAAGCATTTCATATTTTTCTTTAAACTGATCCATTTTTGCTCTTATCAATTTCATATCATTTTTATGCATTTCAACAAAATATTCGTGCTTTGTTATATATTCTTCATCTGTTCTATAATTCATACTAGCAACAGATATATTTATACAATGTCCAATAATCTTTTCATAAACTGATAGAATTTCAATAAATGTAATACCTGATTCTACAGAGCACTTTCCTTCTTTAAGCCTTTCGATATGTTCCATCTTATATTTTTCTCTATATGTTTTAGAAACTTTTCTTAAAGCTTCAATTTCAGTAACAGAGTTTAAATCTCTCTCTCTTAAAATCTCTATTGTTCTAATTAAAGTATCTTCTACAATATTATACATAACTTTAAGTTCTTTATCTGCTTCCTGAGAGAATTTTAGTTCCTTTTCATTTATATTTTCTATTACCTTTGAAAGCTTAAATGCATAATCGCCTATTTTTTCAAACTCAGATTCTATTTTTAAAAGTGCTGTAACAGTTTTATTATCTTGCTCTGATATATCCAAATTTCCTATTTTAACTAAAAAATTTGCAACGCTTACATCCATTTTATCTATTACATCTTCTCTTTCTTGTATATGCTCTAGTTTTTTTATTTCAAATTTATCTATTAAATATGATGCTCTCCTAAAGTTCTTCTCTGCCACTTCTCCCATTTTAAGTATAACATTTAAACTATTTGCAATTGCTAAACTTGGAATACTAGTTATTCTTTCATCCAATGTAGTTAATACACTCAAATAGTCATTATCTTCGTCATCATCAGTATTCTTTTTATCTTTTATAGTTATAAGTGTTAATTTTTCAAGTAAACCTACACATGGAAGTAAAATAACTGTAGATACAATGTTAAATATTAAATGGAAATTTGCAATCCCTCCCATATCAATTACATCATTCCAAAATGGAAAACCTACAATATTTTGATATGTATATATAACCACCATAAATATAATTGTACCAATCAAATTAAAATATAAATGTACAGCTGCAGTTCTTTTTGCGTTTTTTGTTGCACCTATACTAGACAAAATTGAAGTAAAGCATGTTCCTATATTTTGCCCTAATATTATAGGTATTGTACTTGCATATGTTGTAAATCCTGTTGTAGATATTGCTTGCAGAATTCCAACAGCAGCTGCTGAACTTTGTACAACAACTGTTATGATTGCTCCTGCTAAAACCCCAAGTATTGGATTAGAAAGCTTTGTAAGTAGTTCTGTAAGTATTGGCAAATCACTAAACCCACTTGCCATATTTATCATTGTCATAAGTCCTGTAAATAGTAATCCCAACCCAATTAAAAGTTGTCCAAAATCCCTTAGCTTTTGTTTTTTCTTCATCTCTAATAAAATTAATCCGAATTAGCAATATAATTGGTGCAAGTGTTGCAGGGCTTATTAGTGCAAACACACTATTTTCATCAAGACTTGCAAGTCTTAATATTTGTGCAGTTATAGTAGTTCCAATATTTGCTCCCATTATAATTGGTATAGCATTCTTAAGTTTTAAAATCCCTGCATTAACAACTCCAACAACCATTACTGTTGTCGCAGCAGAGCTTTGTATTGCAACTGTGATTAATATACCTGTAAGAACACCCTTAAATATATTATCAGTCGCTTTGTTTAATATTGTTTCGAACTTTTCTCCAGCAATTTTCTTTAAATTAGTGCTTAATATATTCATCCCATATATTAATAAAACTAGTCCACCTATCATTTTTATTAATGTTATTGCTACATTCATTATTTCTACCCCATTTTCAGCAATATATTTTAAATGTTCTTCTTTTGTTAATTCTCTAATAACTCTTCAAATTTTTTAGAAAATTCAGGTGCATATTTTTTTAGATTAACTGGTTTTAAATCTATATTAGTAAAACAATGCTTTGTTTCAGCAATTATAGAATTTTGACCTGTTTCCTTGTTTATAACATCATATCCGTACAGTCATTCTAACTCCATTATATTCCTTTACAAAGGTTCTAATAGAAACCATATCCGCAAATGAAAGATGATGTTTATATTCACATTCAACCTTAAGAACAGGTATTGTTATTCCATTTTCCTCTAAAACTTCAAAAGGCATTCCTAATTCTCTTAGCCAAAAAGTTCTAGCTTCCTCTAGATATCTTATGTAATTTGAATGATGTACAATACCCATTTTGTCTGTTTCATAATAATTTACTCTTCTTTCAAAATCTTTCATTTATAATATTCTCCCTTTAATTTTCATTCAACATTTCGGTCTTCAAGTCATAAAGCTTCCTTGATAAATCTACATAGTATTTTTGTGGATTATTTAATCTTTTTACTTCGTCCCAAATTGTAGATAAATCTTTTTTAGAATAATCTGCTATTTCTTTTAATGATGGCAATTTATATATTAACTTGCCATTTTCAAATACTTTTACTTGCAATTCTTTTGCAATATAATTTGTTAAAGTTTTCTTTTTCCAAGTATTATTTGGGTCAAATATTTCATAATTATCTTTTGTGGGTTCTTCATCTTTTAGCATAATTACATCAGCAAGGGCAAAACCAGTATCTTTAGAATAAAATCTACATACTTTTTTAAAGCTTGGGTTTGTTATCTTTTCTACATTTTCACTAATCTTTATTTTTGGAATAATTTTCCCTTCTCTTTCTAATGCAACAAGTTTATATACCCCGCCAAATACAGCATCACTTTTTGCAGTAATTAAATTTTCTCCGTACACCAAATAAATCTATTTTAGCTCCTTGATTATTTAGTGATGTTATCAAATATTCGTCTAATGCATTTGTTGCACAGATTTTGCAATCTTCGTATCCTGCTTCGTCCAATACTTTTCTTACCTTCTTAGATAAATATGCTAAATCTCCACTGTCTAATCTTACAGCAACTGGCCTTATTCCTTGTGGCTTTAAAACCTCGTCAAATACTTTTATAGCATTTGGAAGTCCACTTTCCATTGTATTATATGTATCTATAAGCATTGTACAGCCATTTGGATAAAGCTTGGCATATGCTTTAAATGCTTCGTATTCACTATCAAAGCTTTGTATCCAACTATGAGCCATTGTTCCACTTGCTGGAACATTAAACATCTTTGCTGTTAATGTACAAGAAGTACCACATGCTCCACCAATAATGGCTGCTCTTGCTCCATAAATTGCAGCAGATGCTCCGATGTGCCCTTCTTGCTCCGAATTCCATCACAGGTCTTCCGATTAGCTGCTCTAACTATTCTGTTTGTTTTAGTTGCAATTAGACTTTCATGATTTAGGAAAGTTAAAAGTGCAGTTTCCAAAAGCTGTGCTTCTATAACATTTGCTCTAACAGTTATAAGTGGTTCATTTGGAAATACCACAGTTCCTTCTGGTATAGCCCAAATATCCCCTGAAAATTTAAAGTTTCTTAAATATTGCAAATACCTGTCAGAAAAAATTTTTTGACTTCTTAAGTACTCTATATCTTCATCATCAAACCTTAGATCTTGTATATATTCAATAATTTGCTCAAGTCCAGCAACAATTGCATATCCACCTTTATCAGGCACTTTCCTAAAGAATATATCAAAATATGCTATATCAGACTTGTTATTTTCAAAATATCCGATTTGACATAGTAAACTCGTAAAAATCTGCTAATAGCTCTAACTTATCCATATTAATTTTACTCCATTTCTAATAAATAGTTTTTTCTGCCAAATTCATATTTAGGTATAGTGCGTCTTTTATGCGCCGATGCTCTATACTTTTTAAGAATAATTTCTTTTGCTTTTTCTTCTGTATCCCCTGTTTCTATCATTTCTTCAATTTGTTTATAAGTTACACCCAATTTCTCTTCGTCAGTAAGAGTGCCAAGACCGTCATTTGGAGCTTTACTTAATATTTTCTCTGGAACTTCTAACATTTTTCCGAATTTCTATTACTTCATGCGCTGTAAAATTTGCAATAGGGTTAAAATCAAAACTACTATCACCCCATTTTGTTGTATATCCGTACCATGCTTTCAGATAAATTACCTGTGCCTATAACTAAATATCCAAGAGTCTGAGCAATACTATATAATGTAAGCATTCTTAATCTAGGTTTCATATTTATTAACGCTTCATCACCTAAATCAATATCTTCTAAATTTTCATTTATATCTTTTTTTAAAGTCTCAAATCCACTACTTAAATCTACTGACATTTGTTTTACACCAAAATTATCTGCTACGAGTTTCGCATCTTCTAAATCTTTATTAAGCGAATTGCATGGCATTGATACTGCAAGTACTTTATCGTTTCCGAATAGCCTTTACCGACATTGCAATAATAACTGCCGAATCTTTTCCGCCACTATTTCCGAACTACAACACCCTTTGCATTCGACTTTTCTACATAATCTTTTATCCACTTAATAGCACCGATTAAGATGCTTTTCTAAAGTTTCCTTATCTAACACTTTTACCCTTCCTTTTTATACAATATTAAAGCCCAATAACTGCTGTTGCAATTTGAAAATAAACTAATATAGAAAATGTATCAACTAATGTAGTAATTAATGGCGACGCCATAATTGCTGGGTCTAGTTTAAATTTCTTCGCAATAATCGGCAATAAACATCCTAGCATTTTAGCCAAAATAGCTGTTACTATAAGAGTTAAGCCAACCGTTGTTGCAATTTTCAAATCTTCATATTGGAAATATATTCTTATAGCATTAACTATTGCAAGAAGTATTCCAACTAATACAGCAACCCTAATTTCTTTCCATAAAACTTTTAAAACATCCTTTAATGCTATCTCATCTGTTGCAAGTCCACGTATAATAAGAGTAGAACTTTGTGCACCACAGTTTCCCCCTGTACCCATTATCATAGGAATAAATGCAACTAATATTGGTACCACCTGAAAAGCCTCTTCATAATTAGTAATTATGCTTCCAGTTATAGTTGCAGATAACATAAGTATAAGTAACCACAAAATTCTATTTTTTGCATGTTTAAATACTGATGTTTGAAAATATCCATTTTCATTTGGTGTTATAGCAGCCATTTTTTCAAAATCTTCTGATGTCTCATCTTGAATTACATTGATTGCGTCATCTACTGTTACAATCCCAACTAATCTATTTTCATTATCTACTACTGGAAGTGCATATAAATCGTATTTATCAAATGTTTTTGCAACTTCTTCCTGATCTTCTGTTGTAATTACTGATATAATATTTGTCTCCATTAAATCTTTTATTATATCATTTTCATTTGCAAGCAAGATTTCTCTTATGCTTACCGTTCCTACTAATTTTCTTGTTGTAGTTAATACATAACAAGTATTTATAGTTTCAGAATCTACACCTATTTTTCTAATTCTATCTATCGCTTCTCTTATGGTCATGCTTGATTTTAAATCAACAAACTCTGTTGTCATTATACTTCCTGCACTATCTTCTGGATATTTAAGGAGTTCATTAATTACTTTTCTATCATTTTTATTTACTGTTCTTAAAATTCTTGTTACTACATTTGATGGCATTTCTTCAATTAAGTCTACTGTATCATCCATAAATAATTCATCTAATACATTTCTAAGCTCAGAGTCAGTCAAATCTTGTATAAGTTTTTGTCTCATATCTGTTTCCATATATGAAAAAGTTTCTCCTGCTTGTTCTTTTGAGAGTATTCTAAATAGCTTAATGGCTTCTTCTTTTTCTAGTTCATCTAATATATTTGAAATATCAGCACTATTCATTTCTGCCAATAATTGTTTTAATTTATTAAACTCTTTATGTGTTAACATTTCTCTTACTTCTTCTAATTCCATATTATTTATACCACCTTTAGCTATTTATTGTACACATATCATAAACACTTATTTATTTTATCACAAAATCAACAATAAATACAAGCTTTTTCGAGGCTTTAATTTATTATGGCGGATTTTTTCTGAAGACCGACAGTAAATAAAAATAGACATGATCTAATAAAT
>CAOJZU010000004.1 GCA_948466265.1 uncultured Clostridium sp.
TGCTTTTGCCAACCACCAAAGCCACGTCCGTCATATTCAATAGTTAATTTAATGTTTCTCATTTTAATTCTCCTATTTTCTATTCAAGAAAAACGGGCGATTACAATATCGCCCTATTTTCTTATTTCATAGCTTTTTCTAATCTTGCTTTTACGCTTTTTTCACCTAAAACTTGCATTATTTCATACATATCAGGAGTATTTGCTCTTCCGAGTTAGTGATATTCTTATAACTGTACTTATATCTCCAACATGGCCTTTATAATTTTCTGGATTTTGTTTATATTCCTTAACTTCTCTTGCATAGCCCATTTCTTCTGCCAAATCTTTCATTTTATTAAACCAAGTTTGTTTATCGTCTGATATGTTAAAATATTTTTCTAAATATAGTGTTAAAATTTTGTTTATCTCTTCTTTTTCATTTATATTCTGATATTCATAAGAAATATCTTTATCTAAAAATCTACTATCATACATGTATTCAATATTCTCTTTTAAATCAGACCACTTTGCAATGTCCTTTCTAGGCTTCTCATTTCCTCTCTCAATTCCTAAAACCTTTAAGGAATATTCTTTATCATCTTCTAATAAATTTTTCAAATCTTTGTCATATTCATTTGCCCAAGAATTAGCCATATCATATACTTTTTCTTTATCATATCTAGATATAACTGTTTTTGATATGTCCAAAAGTTTTACCATGTCAAATAATGCACCACTAACACTCATTTTGTTTAGTTGTAATTCAAAATCGTCTATACTATTCTCTTTATTTTGTCTTCTCCATTGCTCAAAGTTTGAGTTTGCAATATTTAGTAAGTATTCTTTTGCTGCATCTGCTGGTATTCCTTCTTTTGAATAATATTCTACTGCAGCTTCTGGGTCTTTTCTCTTGCTTAGCTTTCTTTTTGCTCCATTTTCTTCTTTCATAATTGGTGCAATATGAGCATATTTAGGTGGTTTTATGCCGAAGTGCTTTAAATAGTTCAAGATGTACAGGAAGTGATGAAAGCCATTCGTCTCCACGTATTACATGTGTTGTTCTCATTAAATAGTCGTCTACTACATGTGCAAAGTGGTATGTAGGAAGTCCATCTGATTTTATTATTACTATATCTTGGTCATTTTCAGGAAAATCAATATTTCCTTTAATTACATCATGATGTTTAATTTTTCTTTCTATGTCTCCTTCAGATTTAAATCTTATTATATACTCTTCTCCTGCTTCAATTCTTCTAACTGCTTCGTCAAGTCCAAGATTTCTACATGTTGCCCAAGCTCCATAATATCCGTGGTCTTATTTTTGCTGCTTCTTGCTTACTTCTCATATTTTCTATATCTTCACTTTTACAAAAACATAGGTAAGCTTTCTTTTCTTCTATTAACTTTTTTGCAAAAGCCTCATATATTTCTTTTCTTTGTGATTGTTTATATGGACCATAGTTTCCTTTTCCATCATTTTCATTTATCATTCCTTCGTCAGGTTCTAAATCAAATTTTTTTAGTGCATCTATTATTCCATTTACTCCATTTTCTACTTCTCTTTTTTGGTCTGTATCTTCTACTCTTAAGATAAACACACCATCAGTTTGTTTTGCAAGTTTTGAGCATATTACACTTGTATATATTCCTCCAATATGAACAAATCCTGTAGGACTTGGAGCAAATCTTAAACACATTGCTCCTTCTTTTAAATTTCTTTCAGGATATTTTTCTTCATAATATGATACATCCTTTGCATTTGGGAATATTAAATTTGCAAGTTCTTTATGGTCCATAAATATACATCTCCTATAAATAATTCTTTAAATTTCCATTATAATTGGTAACACCATTGGGTTTCTTTTGTTTCTTTGGAGTAAGAAGTCTCTTAATGAGTCTTTAATAGTTAGTTTTATAACTGCCCAGTCTGTTACATTATTCTCTTCTAAAGCTCTTAATTTGTTTCTTAGACTTTGTTTCATTTCTTCCATTAAATTCTCAGATTCACGTACATAAACAAATCCTCTTGAAATTATTTCAGGTCCTGAAACCATCTCTCCTGTAGATCCATCCATTGCAAGAACTACTATAATTAATCCATCTTGTGATAAATGCTGTCTATCTTTTAAAACTATATTTCCTACATCTCCAATTCCAAGTCCATCTACCATCACTTTTCCGAGCTGGTACTGTTCCACTTACCTTCGCTTCGTTTTCTCCTATTTCTAATACTTTTCCGGTTTTTCATTATAAATATATTTTCATGTGGAATACCAATTTTTTCAGCTGTTTCTGCATGTGCAATAAGTTGTCTATATTCCCCATGTACTGGCATGAAATATTTAGGTTTTATAAGTGATAACATAAGCTTTTGCTCTTCTTGGCAGCCGTGTCCTGATACATGTATATCTGCAAGTGAACTATATACAACTTCTGCTCCTATTTGCATTAAGTCGTCTATTACTTTTGATACAAATTTTTCATTTCCTGGTATTGGATTTGCAGATATTATTACTAAATCATTTGGTGTGATTGCAACTTTTTTATGTTCTCCTGCTGCCATTCTGGTTAAGGCTGACATTGGTTCTCCTTGGCTACCTGTAGTAATTATAGTTAAAGCTTCATCTGGATAGCTGTTTATTAAGTCAATATCTATAATAGTATTTTTAGGTATGTTCATATATCCTAATTCAACAGATGTCTCTATCATTTTCACCATACTTCTACCACATATTGCAACTTTTCTACCATATTTAACTGATGAATCTATAATTTGTTGAACCCTATGAACATTTGATGCAAATGTAGCAACTACTATCCTTTTTACACAATGAGAAAATAGTTCATCAAATGCTTCTCCTATTGTACTTTCTGATTTTGTAAATCCTTTTCTTTCTGCATTTGTACTATCAGACATAAGAAGCATTACACCATTCTCTCCAATTTCTGCAAGTCTTCCAAAATCTACCTTTTGACCATCTATTGGTGTATAGTCTATTTTAAAATCTCCTGTATGAACTACTGTACCTATTGGTGTATAGATTGCAAATCCGGCAAGCATCTGGTATACTATGCGATGTTCCAATAAATTCTACTTTTATTTTTCCAAAGTTTACTGTTTCTCCTTTTGCTACTTCATACATCTTTGTACTTTTAAGTAATCTATGTTCATCTAATTTATTTCTAAGTAGTCCTAAAGTAAATCTTGTCCCATATATTGGAATATTCATTTGTCTCAAAAGATATGGTATTCCACCTATATGGTCTTCATGTCCATGGGTTAATACAAGTCCTCTTATTTTATCTTTGTTTTTTTCTAGATATGTTGTATCTGCTACAACTAAGTCAACTCCAAGCATATCTTCTGTTGGGAAAGCTAAGCCGGCAATCTACAATTATTATTTCATCTTCATATTCAAATACTGTAATATTTTTTCCTATTTCAAGTAAACCACCAAGTGGAATTATTTTAAGTGGTGATTTCTTTATTCTTACATCTTCTTTTAATTTCGTATTTTTTCTTCTAGCTCTAGATTTGTCATTTCTTTGCTCTGATGGTTTATTTTCATTTCTTTTTATTTTACTTGTTTGTATTTTTTGATTTTCTTTTTTTCCCTCTTTTACATTAACATTTTGTTTTTTCTTTGTATGTGGTATAGACTTTCTTGCTCCGCTTTCTCTCCTTTTTTTTTCAGGTTCTAATTTTACATTGTTTTCTTTCGCATTTGTCATTTCTTTCTTTCACGTTCCTTTCAGTTTCTTTTTTTGCTTACTTTAAAATCACGATGTATACTATATCAACATCGCCTTAAAATTATTTAATTTTTCCGTTCAACAAATATTTTATTAACAAACAATTCTAATTTAGTTTGTTTTAATCTCATCCTTACCATACTATTAGTATGATACACATTAGTGTAAATTATATAATATTTTTATAATTTTGTCAAATTTAACAATTTTCTCCCTCTATTTAAGAATAGTTTAAAATTTAAAAAGCTATATATAGGTGTTTTTCCCTACATATAGCTTCTATATATCACTTTAATATATTTTTAACTATCGTAGGCACAAAAATCTCTACTTGTACCTACGCCTTTTACTGCTATAGCTACAAGCTCCTACGATGATGCAATTTACTATATAAAAATATATTTTGTTTCATATTATTACCTATTCCCTTTACGGAGAATATTATATCAAAGTTTTTAACCTTTGTCAACATAACTTTCGTGTTACTTTAATCCATTTTTTCTTTTAAAATCTCTACTGCTTTATTTAGCTGTTCGTCAACTTCTGGTGAATTAGGGTCATATGATATTGGATGATTTGGTTCTATTCCGGGCTTCATTTATCTTGTTTTTATTTGGTGTGTAATATTCGGCAGATGTAACTTTTAAAGCTCCTCCGGTTTGATAAATATATAAGGTCCTGTATTACACCTTTTCCAAATGTTTTGTCTCCTACTAATTCTGCTTTTCCATTTTCTTTAAGAGCTGATGCAAGTATTTCTGATGCACTTGCAGTACCAGCATTTGTAAGAATAGTTATTGGCATTTTTATTTTTGCATCTGTTTTTGATTTAGTAATATCTTCTTTTCCATCTTTATCTACTTTAATTAGAGTAATTTGGTCTTTATCACATATTAAATCTGCTATAGCAAGTGCTTCGTCAACTACTCCTCCGCCATTGCTTCTTAAATCTATTATAAGCGATTTTAAACCTTGTTCTTCTAATTTCTTATACTCTTCTTCAAAATCTTTTGCACAGTCCTGATCGAATGTAGAAATGCCTATATATCCTATACTATCATCTAACATTTGACCTTCAACATATTTTATATGAACATTTCTTCTTGTAACTTCTACATCAAATGTCTCTTCCCCTCTTTTTATAGTTAAAGTTACTTTTGTTCCTTCTTCTCCTTTTATACTATTTGAAAGCTTACTAAGGTCAGCTGCTTTATATTCTATTCCATCTGCTTTTAAGATTTCATCTCCTGGTTTAAGTCCTGCTTCCATTGCTGGAGAATTTTCTATAGGCTCTACTATCTCTACCACATTTTTTTCAGGGTTCGCCTTCATATATACACCTATGCCAACAAAATTTCCAAGAGTAGTCGCTTTAAAATCTTCGAGTTCAGATTTTGAATAGTATTCAGTATACGTGTCTCCTACTGATTCTACAAGCCCTTTTAAAGCTCCATCTATTAGTTCTTCTTCACTTATGTCTCCTATATATTTTTCATCAATAAGCTGTGTAACTGTTGCAAGAAGTGCATCTATTTTTCTAGCCACATTGTTTCCAGCTGGATTTTTCCCTGAAACCACATATTTAATTGAACCATCATAAACTAAAACTGTAGTAACAATAAAAGTAATTAATGCAACTACTAATACTAGCATAATAGTTCTATAAATTCTTTGTCTTTTTTTCTCTCCCATAGCAGACCTCTTTTCTTATATATAATATATTTCCCATTTTCTATATAATTACAATTTTTATCTCGTATGGGATTTTCCATACGAGATAAAATTATTTTTCCTTATTTTTTTAAGTAATTTCCTGGGTCTACGTATCCTGATGATGTAATTACACTAAAGTGTAAATGATAACCAGTAGACCAACCAGCTGATCCTACAGATGCAATTTTTTGTCCTCTTGTAACTTTTTGTCCAACACTTACATATATTTTTGCAACATGTCCATAAAGAGTAGTTAAACCACTATGATTTATCATAAGATAATTTCCATATCCTCCACCACAATAACATCTTGTATTAAACGTTTTTGGATAGTCATGTATACATCCTGATATTACTTTACTAACTGTTCCGCCTTCCGCTGCTATTATATCAGCATAATGTGAAGCTCCTATATCATATCCATTATGGTTTGCAGTTCCTACTCCTCCTGTTGCTGCTGATCCTCTATATCCAAAATATGAAGTTATACGGTAAGAACTTGGAGTTGGCCATTGAAGCTTTCCTCCTGTATATTGTTCTCCACCCATTGATGCTGCTGCTTGTCTTGCAATTTCATTTTCTATTTCTTTTAAACTACTATTAAATTTATCTATATCATTTTGAAGTGCTTTTTCCTCATTAGTTAATTTAGAAATATGATCATTTTTGACTGCCTTCTTATTTACTAATGCAATTTGCTCTATTTCTAATTGTTTATGTTTTTCTGCAACTTGTTTTTGTTTTGCAACCATCTCACTTTTTGATGTAGCTATTGTTTCTTTCTGTTTTTCAATTTCTTCTAATAAGTCTGCATCAAGCTCTGCAATCTTTTCTATTATGTAATAATTTGATACAAATTCAGTTAAAGTACTTGAATTTAACAACAGATCTAAGTATGTTGTCTTTCCTTTTTTATATTGTGCAGCAAGCCTTTTACATAATTTATCGTATTGACTATCGTAATTTTTTTCTGCCTCTTCTAACTGTGATGTCAGTGATGCCACTTCACTATTTAGTTTATTTAATTCTGCTGTTATTTGATTAACTTGATACTCTTTTTCTTCTACTTCATCATTTAGTTTATCTAATTCCGCTTTATTTTGAGTAATTTGTCCTTCTAGTACCTTTTTCTTTGCTTCTGCTTCTTCTTTTTCTTGTTCTATTTGATTTTTTTGATCATTTAATTCTGATGTTGTAGCAGCAAGAGCTACAAATGGTACTAATAAAAGTATAATTACTATAAGTATACTAATTATCTTCTTTAGCATATTACTTCCTCCTTAAAATCTACACCTCTAAATATTTTCTCATTGAAATTGAGCTTCCGGACTATACCAATTCCAGCTCCCAAACCTATATATGTTAGTAATAATAAATTGAACATATCTGAAAATGTATATAATTTTAATCCTAGTTCTTTAAACGTTTCTGTTTGTATCATGTTGTTTGTTGTTACATTGTATATTAAACCAACTATAAACATTGTAATTAATGCTGAAATAAGTCCTATTATAATACCTTCTACAATAAATGGCCACCTAATAAAACTATTTGTTGCACCTACATATTTCATGATAGATATTTCTTTTCTTCTTGCATGTACTGTAAGTTTTATTGTATTTGTTATTATAAATACTGATATAAATACAAGTATTACTAAAATAACAAGAGTTGCCATTTTAAGTCCGTTTGCAATGTTTACTAGTCTTGATATTGTTTCATTACTACTTTGTATGTCTGGATCAACTTTATCTATCTTTTTTATTTCTTCTTGAACTTGATTATTCAGTTCCAAATCCGTTAATGTTATAACAAATGAATCTGGAATATCATCACTTCCATAACCATTTGTTAGTACTTCTTTAAGATTTCCTGACGACTCTAAAAATTCATTCCACCCTTGAGCTTTAGAAACATATTCTACTGTATTTGTTCCTTCTATTTCTCTTATCTTTGCTTCTATTTCTGCAATTTCTGTATCTGTTACATCTTTTTCTAAGAACACTTTAAATCCCTGTTCTGACTGTATTTGTGTCATTACATAATTTATATTTTCTCCTAAAACAAAGAAAATTCCAAACATAAACATTGCCATACACATTATAGTTAAAGCTGCACTAGTTGATTTTTTATTTTTTAGTACATTTTTGAAACCTTCTCCTATTAAATAACTAAAAATACTATACTTCACCGTTATAACCACCCTTTTTATCATCTCTAATTATAATGCCTTTTTCTATCTGTATAACTCTTTTTTTCATTTTGTCTACCATATCTTTTGCATGTGTTGCAACTATTACTGTAGTACCCCTCATATTTATTTCATTAAGTAAATTCATTATCTCCCAAGCAGTCTCTGGGTCTAAATTTCCGTGTAGGCTCGTCCGCAATTAGCATTGATGGATTATTAACTAAGGCACGTGCTAAGGCTACTCTCTGCTGTTCTCCACCTGATAACTCGTGTGGATACATTTTTGCTTTTCCACTTAGTCCAACAAGTGATAAAACCATTGGCACTTGTCTTCTTATATGTCTTTGTGTTGCTCTAACAATATACATTGCATATGCAACATTGTCATATACTGTTTTATCTGGCAATAATCTAAAGTCTTGGAACACTATTCCCATACTCCTTCTAAGATATGGTACTCTACTTCTCTTTAAGAATGTAGTATCTTTTCCATTTATTATAATATTTCCATCACTAGGTTCTTCTTCTTTTAAGATAAGTTTTATAAGTGTTGATTTTCCAGAACCTGAGGTTCCAATTAAGAAAGCAAACTCCCCTTTATCTATTGAAAAGTTAGCATTATGTACGGCTTCTGTACCAGTAGAATATACTTTGCTTACATTTCTAAATTCTATCATTTTTATATCATTCCTATTCTTAAATTTTCTTTCAAATTCTCTTATATATCATAACAATAAATTAATATATTTGCAATAGTTTTTTTTGATAAAAAAGGATATTTTTTCATAAATTTTTTGTTAGTATTTTATATGTTTTGAAGCTTTTAGTAAATTTTTGTTCACAAAAAATTTACAATTTATTTTTAAGTTATACTTAAAAATAATAGCCATAAAATATTATATATGGTAAGGTTTATTATTTTTATAATTCTATTTTTAGGAGTGATTTGTATAAATTACAATATTTCTGAAGTCAAAAATATGGAGAATTCTTGTGAAAATACTCAGTCTTATGACAAATATGAACCAGTACAAAATAATTCTCCAATTTTTATATCTAGTGAAATACCAGATAATATTTATGAAAATATGATAGGTAAATCTATTCCAGTACAATATGTAAGTAAAGTAGATAAAACTACTCTTTCTTATTTACAATTATCATATATTGGATTTGATGGTAATTCTCATATTGGAGAAATGATTGTAAATTCTAAAGTATCAAGCGAAATTCTAGAAATCTTTAAGAAATTATATGAAATTGAATACCAAATAGAAAAGATTAAATTAATAGACGAATATAATGCTAATGATGAAGTATCTATGTCTGATAATAATACTTCTTGTTTTTGTTATAGAGTAGTTTCAGGAACATCAAGACTTTCTAATCATTCATATCGGCTTTGCCATAGATATAAATCCTTTGTATAATCCTTACGTCACAAAAAATTCTATAAGTCCTGTCTCGGCTACTTCATACTCTGATAGAAATTCTATTTTTGAACATAAAATAACTGCAAATGACGAGTTATATAATATTTTTACTTCTTATGGTTGGTCTTGGGGTGGAGATTGGGTAGGCAAAAAAGATTATCAGCATTTTGAAAAAAATGCTGATTGATCTTATTCTTATTTACTTTTCATTTTATCTAATTCAACATTTCTTTTTACTTTTTGTGTGGTTGTTTTTACCATAGGTTCGTCTGTTAGAATTAGTTTTTTCATATATTTGTATTTAGGAAGTTTTGTGTTAATTTCCTTTATATCTTGCCAAACCATGCTTCTAAATTCTTCTTCAGGTATGTCAGGATATTTTTCTTTTACATAGTCTTTATTATATACTATCTTTACAGATACCATTAAATCGTCATCTTTTTCTTCCCCATATACCATACTTTCTGCTACATATGGCAAGTTATTTACTAAAACTTCTATTTCTTCTGGATATACATTTTTTCCATTTTTTAATACTATAACATTTTTCTTTCTACCTGTTATAAATATTACTCCATCTTTATCTTTATATCCGTAAATCTCCTGTATGGTACCAGCCGGTTAACTAAACATTCTTTTGTTGACTCTTCATCTTCATAATATCCAAGCATTACATTTGGTCCTTTTGCAACTATTTCTCCTATTCCTTCTTCATTTGGCTTATCTATTTTTATTTCTACACTAGGCATAGGATATCCGAATAGAACCATATCTTAATACATTTATACTTTCTGCTGCAAGTACTGGAGATGTTTCTGTAAGTCCATACCCTTGAATTGTAAGTATTCCAAAATCATTAAATGCTTTTGCCACTTCTTTATCAAGTGGAGATGCACCAGATACTATAAATCTTAGTTCTCCTCCAAGTTCGTCTAAAATTTCTTTAAATAGTTTTCTTCTTATATCAATACCACATTTTAAAAGTATTCCGGCTTAATCCTCTTGCAAATTTTATTAATTTTGTTTTTCCTTTTTTTTCGACTCCTGCTTGTATCTTTTTGTACATTGCTTCAAGTAAAAGTGGTACGCAAACAAATACTGATACTTTATATTCTCTTAAGTTTTCTTGTACATGTCTTAGTCCATCACAGAATACATTTCTTGCACCTTTTGATAAGAATAATAGTATACCAGTAGAACCAAATGTATGATGAAATGGTAAGAATGCAATATTTGTATCAGTTTCATACATTCTTTCTACTCTATTCATATCATTTATATTGCTAACTATATTCTTTTGACTTAGCATTACAGCTTTTGAAAGTGCTGTTGTCCCTGATGTAAATACAATTTCTGCCACTGCTTCTAAATCTATTTCTGCATCTATAAATCTTCTATCTCCTGACTCAATTAGTTCTTCACCTTTTCCGAATTAAATCTCTTATATTTTCTATTTTATCTGCTTTATCCATACAGATTATCTTATTTATAGCTGTTTCTCCTTTAATTACTATATTCTTAATAGTATCAAGGTAAGTTTCTTCACAAAAAATCACTTCTGCTTTAGATTTTTTAAGTGACATTTCTATTTCCTCATCTGGAAGTCCCTTATCTAGTGGTACTGCTATTCCTACTCCGCTTACTGTTGCAGTAAATGTAAGTACCCATTCATATCTATTTTTACCGAATTATTGCTATTTTTTTATCTTTATATCCCATATCTATTAGGGCTGTTCCAAGTGCATTTATTTCTCTTGTAAATCTTCTATATGTAATATTTTCATATTCTACGTTTTTACCAGCTTTGTGTTTTATAACAAAAGCTGTTCTATCCGCAAATTCATTTCCTGAATTTTCTAGCATTTCCTTAATTGTCTTAAATTGTTTAACATCATATATTAAAACTTTCTTCATTATTCTTCATTCTTTCTTTAAAAATAATTTTTATTCTTTAGTCTTAATTATCTAGTCTTCGATACTAGATTATCACATGCTTTATAATCTGTCAATTGGTTTTAATAATTCTGACCATTTAGTCTAAGAAAAAAACTTATATGTATTAAAAAAGTGTCGGACTTCATTTTGATATTCAGCCTAGCTAATTTGCTTTTTTATGTAAATTATAGTATAATATACTTATAGTATATATTAAGATCCTTATAGTTTTATCAATAGGACCTTTTCAACAAAAAATTTATTTTTAATAAGGAGGAAATGTAATGAACTTTGATTGTATTGAAAGGCGGCTTAGCCGTTGGTACTCACATGTAGAAGAAGATGGCACAGTATATTATGCCGATAACAACGGCAAAACTGTTGCAACCAAGACAGGCAAATTAATCGTTATGTATTTTGCTTGTAGCCCTGACATCATATGGAATCACAGAGATATGGTTGCTGTGGCAGTGGCTAAAGATTTTGTTCTTACCAATGAGTATCAGAAAACCGTTGCTGACATTGTCTCTGTTATGGGATTATGTGGTTCACATAACGCATTCGCTCGTATAGGCAATCAGCTACTCATAAGTGATGCAACTCCAACATCATGCTTTGATGATGTCCCTCCTATCAATCTCGTTGAGCCTTTTGAGATTGTTAATAGAGGAATTATGGACTCCGCTCAGTTTAGTACCTGTAATTTAAAAGGTGCTTTGATTGATGTATTGGTAAGAGATGCAACAGGAGCCATTAAATCTGTACCTTATATCGTCGGAAAAGGCATCGTTTCTTCTTCAAGACGTATTGGTACTTTGGGTAATGTTACTGCTAACATGGTTTTCCATTTTGACAAAGGGATGGAGCTAATTGTTCCTAAAGAGTTATACAACTTTGATTTTGATAATATTGCGTATGGTCTGCTTAGTAAAAAGACTACCCGCAGACGCAAAAAGCATCCGCAATTTATCGAGCCAAAAGATTATACAGTGTATTCTTATTTAAGAACAGAAGAAGACTGGTACTGGTCAGAGGGATCTAGCAATGTCAGTGCTCCTAACAAAAGAGAACAAATTACTTATACCAAATATGGCACAAATTATCATTTGTGTTGCAAAGTTCATTTCAGATAGTGAGTTCTTCTCATTATCAACTAGGGCGGGATTAATGATTTTTCATTAATCCCGCCCTGTCAATTATTTTGCGACTTCTACATCGATATTTAATTTTTCTCCGTTTATATTAAATTCTGTTTCTTCTTTCATGTTTTCTCTTATAATTATTTCTAAGCTTAGTGTTTCTTTCTTAATAAGTTCTTTATTGTCTTCTACAACTTTCTCTAGCATTTCGTTTCCAGATATATATAGATAAATTCTATCTAGTACTTCAAAACCTTTTTCTTTTCTTAGATTTTGAACTTTTGATATAATTTCTCTTACATATCCCTCTACTTTTAGTTCTTCTGTAATAGTTGTATCTATAAGAACACCTATTGTTCCAGAGCCTGCAAAAGCAAAGCCTTCTTTTCCTTTCATTGTAACAAGTAGATTTTCGCTATCTAATTCAATTATTTCTCCATTTACTTGTATTTCATGTTTTTCACCATTTCTAATCTTACTTGCAAGTTCCATTTGATTGCATTTTGCAATTTCAGCTTTTATTCCAGGAATTAGTTTTCCATAGGCTTTTCCGAGTACTGGTAAGTTTGGTAGTATTTCAAAATTAACATATTTTGAAAGGTCAGCTCCAAGTTCTACATTCTTTACATTTAATTCGTCTTTTATTATATCACCATAATATTTAGGTAAAGTCTCAAGTGAAATTAACATATTTGATAATGGCTGTCTATTTTTTATATTAGCAGAATTTCTTGCACTTCTTCCAAGTTTTACAAGTTCATATGCTAAATCCATTTCTTTTTCTAATTTCTTATCTATCCCAGACTTATCTATTTCTGGCCATTTGCATAAGTGAACACTTTCTGTTTCATATTTATCTAAGCTTATAACTAAGTTTTGGTAAATTTCTTCTGCAATAAATGGTACAAATGGTGCTATAACTTTTGAAAGCGTAACTAATACTCTATATAAAGTTACAAATGCTCCTAATTTATCGTCTGTTAAGCTGTTTCCCCAAAATCTATTTCTATTACGTCTTACATACCAGTTTGATAATCCATCTACAAAGTTTTCAATCTTTAGGCTAGAACCTGTAATATCATATTCTTCTAAGCCTTTATCTACTTCTTCTACTAATGTGTTTAATTTTGATATTATCCATTTATCCATTATGTTTTCAGATACAAAGTCTTTATGCTCTAATGGATTTATTTTATCTATGTTTGCATATAGTACATAGAAAGAATATACATTCCATAAAGTTCCTAAAAATCTTCTTGATGTATCTCCTACGTCTTCTAAAGAAAATCTAGTTGGAAGCCATGGGTTACTTGCTGTATAGAAATGCCATCTTGTAGCGTCTGCCCCTTCTTTTTCTATTACTTCAAATGGGTCTACTACATTTCCTTTTGATTTAGACATTTTTAGTCCCTTTTTGTCTAGGACATGTCCTAAAACTATACAGTTTTCAAATGAAGCTTTATCAAATACTGCTGTTGATATTGCAAGTAATGTATAAAACCATCCGTCTTGTTTGGTCTACTGCTTCTGAAATAAACTGTGCTGGATAATTTGCATCAAACAATTCTTTATTTTCAAATGGATAATGTAACTGTGCAAATGGCATAGAGCCTGAGTCAAACCAACAATCTATTACTTCTTTTGCTCTTGTCATTTCTTTTCCGCATTTTTCACATTTTAGATGTACTTCGTCTATATATGGCTTATGAAGCTCTATATCTTCTGGTACATTTATACCTTTTTGTTTTAGTTCTTCTATGCTTCCAATACATTCTATATGTCCGCATTCACATTTCCATATTGGAAGTGGTGTTCCCCAATATCTATCTCTTGAAATTCCCCAGTCTATTACATTTTCAACGAATTTTCCAAATCTTCCTGTTCTTATTGTATCTGGATACCAATGTATTTTGTTGTTATTTTCTACTAATTTATCTCTTAAAGTAGACATTGCAACAAACCAGCTTTCTTTTGGGTAATATAGAAGTGGTGTATCACATCTCCAGCAATGTGGATATGAGTGCATATGTCTTGCTGAGCTAAATAGTTTATTATTCTCTTTTAAATAATTTACTATTGATTCGTCACATTTTTTAACGAACTTTCCTGCCCATGGTTCTACATCAGCTACAAATTTTCCTTCTTTGTCTACTAGATTTACAAATGCTATTCCATTTTGTTTAGAAACAAAACTATCGTCTTCTCCATAAGCTGGTGCAATATGAACAATTCCTGTTCCTTCTTCTAGACTTACATAGTCTCCATGTATGACAACAAATGCTTTTCCATCTACTTTTGCAAATGGCATTAACTGTTTATATTTTGTTCCAAGAAGTTCTTCTCCTTTGAACTCTTTTATAATTTCATAATCTTCGCCTAGAATTTTACCACATAAATCTTTTGCAAGTATATATGTTTCACCTTGCTTAATATTCTCGTTTTCTGATTCATTTACTTTTGCTTCTACATATGTATATGCTTTATTTACACATAATGCTAGGTTTGATGGAAGTGTCCACGGAGTAGTTGTCCATGCTAAAATATATGTATTTGTTCTTCCCTCTACTTCAAATTTTGCTGTACATGTTAAATCATTTACATCTTTATATCCTTGTGCTACTTCATGAGAAGATAGAGCAGTTCCACATCTTGGACAATAAGGCATAACTTTATGTCCTTCATATAGTAAGCCTTTATCCCACATTTGTTTTAGTGCCCACCAAACTGATTCTATATAGTTGTTATGGTATGTAACATATGGATCATCCATATCTACCCAGAACCCAATTTGATTTGTCATTTCTTCCCACATTGAAACATATGTAAACACGCTTTGTTTACAGTCTTTTATAAATTTTTCAATTCCATATTCTTCTATCTGGGCTTTTCCTGAAATTCCAAGTTTCTTCTCTATTTCAAGTTCTACTGGAAGTCCATGTGTATCCCATCCAGCTTTTCTTATAACCTGATATCCTTTCATTACTTTATATCTAGGTATAATGTCTTTCATTACTCTTGTTAAAATATGTCCTACATGTGGCTTTCCATTTGCTGTAGGTGGTCCATCATAAAATGTAAAGTATCTTTCTCCTTTATTCATGTCAAAATTCTTTTTTATGATGTCATTTTCTTTCCAAAAATTTCTTATTTCTACTTCTTTTCCTGCAAATCCATGTGGTAGGTCTACTTTTTTATACATATTTATCCCCCCATTAAATTTAAACAATAATCAGCAATCTTGCTGAGGCTGTTAAGGCTATGCCTGTTACAGCGTCAGTATGCAGAGGCACTGCTTTAATCTACGGACAAATTGGCTAAGGCAGGCACCATCCTAGACTTAGACAAATTTGCCTTGATTGCCTTGTATCTTACTTGTTCTTGTTTAAATTTTGTTACTTATTAGTTATGCTGTTTCTTTGTTTTCTTCCTTATTTAGTACAATTTTTTTCTTTTTTAGATGTTTCTTTTCTGTCTTCTCTTCGTTTATTATAAGCTTTGGCTCTTTTCCTTCTAGTACTGTTTCTTTTGTTATAATACATTTTTCTATTTTTGGATTTGAAGGTATGTCAAACATTATATCTCTCATTATTTCTTCAATAATAGAACGCAAGCCTCTTGCTCCTGTATTTCTTTCTATTGCTTTATCTACTATAACTGCAATTGCATCATTTTCAAATTCTAGCTCTACATCATCAAACTCTAGTAATTTTTTATATTGCTTGATTAGAGCATTTTTTGGCTCTGTTAAAATTTTAATTAATGCTTCTTTATCTAATTCTCTAAGAGTCGTAACTATTGGAAGTCTCCCAACAAATTCTGGAATCAGTCCAAATCTTAAAAGGTCTTGTGGAAGTAATTCTTCATATACTTTGTATTTATCTATATCTTTTTTACTTTCAATTTTTGCAGAAAAGCCTATTCCTTTTTTTCCAACTCTTTCATTTATTATTTTGTCTAAGCCTTCAAATGCACCACCACATATGAAAAGTATATTTGATGTGTTTATTTGTAATAACTCTTGATGTGGATGTTTTCTTCCACCTTGAGGTGGAACTGATGCAGTTGTTCCTTCTATTATTTTAAGAAGTGCTTGTTGCACGCCTTCGCCACTTACATCTCTTGTAATTGAAGGATTTTCAGATTTTCTCGTTATTTTATCAATTTCATCTATATATACAATTCCTCTTTCTGCAAGTTCTATATCATAATCTGCAGCTTGAATTAATTTAAGTAAAATATTTTCAACATCTTCTCCTACATATCCTGCTTCTGTAAGGGTCGTAGCATCTGCAATTGAAAATGGAACTTTAAGTATTTTCGCAAGTGTTTGCGCAAGAAGTGTTTTACCAGAACCAGTAGGACCAAGAAGTAGAACATTACTTTTTTGTATTTCTACATCATTTGCTTCTTCTTCATTATTTATTCTTTTATAATGATTATATACAGCAACTGAAAGTGTCTTTTTTGCATTTTCTTGCCCTATTACATATTCATCTAATATATTTTTAATTTGGGCTGGATTTGGAAGTTCTTCATCTTCTCCTAGTGCATATTCTACATTTTCCTCGTCAAGTTCATCTTCTTCTACTATATTTTTGCAAATTCCAATACACTCATCGCATATATACACACCGAGGTCCTGCAACTATTTTCTTAACATTTTCTTGTGCTTTACCACAAAATGAACATTTCACATTTTTTGTATCTTTTGACATATTTCCTCCTATTAAAATTAGATATTAGACAAATTTCTAATATCCAATTTTATATTTATAATCCCAAATTAAGCTCTTTTATCTAAAATACCATCAATAAGTCCATACTCAAGAGCTTCCTGAGCTGTCATATAATTATCTCTTTCCGTATCTCTATTTATTATATCAAGTGGTTTTCCTGTTCTTTCACTTAATATCTTATTTAATTTTTCTCTTGTTCTTACCATATGATCTGCATGTATTTTAATTTCAGTTGTTTGACCAGAAAGTCCTCCTGAAATTAAAGGTTGATGTATTAATACTTCTGAATTTGGAGTTGCAAATCTCTTTCCTTTTTCTCCAGCAGCTAGCAATACTGACCCCATACTTGCTGCTAATCCTACACATATTGTAGAAACTGGACATTTTATATAATTCATAGTGTCATATATTGCCATTCCATCTGTTATAGAACCACCTGGACTATTTATATAAAGTGAAATTTCCTTATCTGGGTCTTCTGATTCTAGGAATAGAAGCTGTGCTACAACAACTCCTGCTGAAGCGCTATCTACTTGTTCTCCTAAAAATATTATTCTATCTTTTAATAATCTTGAGAATATATCATATGATCTTTCTCCTTTATTTGTTTGCTCTATAACATAAGGTACTAAACTATTGTCTATCATACTTATAATCTTTCCTTTCTTCTGTTTAATTTTTTATCAAATAGGAAAATCTCACATTCTTGCTATTTAACAAGGTTAATTTGCCTTGGGTCTTGCATATTTACGAATCCAAATACACATTCAGACATCGAAATACTTGATTTGACTAATGTTCAATTTTCTTATTTTATTTTAGCATTATCCACTAAAAACTTGATAACCTCTTCTTGTGCTATGCTCTTTGTAATATATTCCATAAAGTTTTCATTTTCTTTTAATTCTTCTTTTGTCTTACCATAAACTTTTGCCATTTCTTCTAATTTTTCATCTACTTTTGCTTCATCTGGTTTAATTTCTTCTTCTTTGATTATTTGTTCTAAAACAAGTCTTGTTTTTACTGCTTCTTTTGCTTGTTCTTCGCCTTCTTTTCTAAAGTCCTCCATTGTTTTTCCTATCATATTTAGGTACATATCCATGTTCATACCTTGATAGCTAAGTCTGTTTTCTGCCTCTTTTACCATATTATCTAGTTCTGTATCTATCATTCCTGATGGGATATCTACTTTTGCATCATTACATACTGTTTTAATTGCTTCTTCTTCTGTCTCATATTTTACTCTTGATTTATTATCTTCTTCTAATTTTTCTTTAATACTATTTTTAAGTTCTGCTAAGGTATCAAATTCACTTGCATCTTTTGCAAATTCATCATTTATCTCAGGCATTTCTTTCTTTTTGATTTCATGTAATTTTACTTTGAAAACTGCATCTTTTCCCTTTAAATCTTCTGAGAAATAATCTTCTGGGAATTTTACATTTATATCTTTTTCTTCTTCTGGCTTCATCCCTATAATCTGTTCTTCAAAACCTGGTATAAATGTACCGCTTCCTATTTCTAATTCGTGTCCATCTGCTTTTCCACCTTCAAAATTCACTCCATCTACAGAACCTTCAAAGTCTATTACTGTTATATCTCCTTTTTCTGCTGCTCTATTTTCTACTGTTACTACTCTAGCATTTCTTTCTGCCATATGTCCTAACTCATGGTTTATATCTTCATCAGATACATTATACTCTATCTTTTTTATTTGTATACCTTTATAATTTCCAAGTTTTACCTCTGGCTTAGTTTGAATAATGGCTGTAAATTTTAAATCTTTTCCCTTTTCCATTTGTTCTATATCTAGATCTGGTCTGCTTACAGCTTCTATATTATTATCCTTTAGCTCTTTTTCAAAAATCTCTGGAACCAATTCATTAAATGCGTCTTCATAAAATATAGATGGTCCATAAGTTTTTTCTACTATTGCCATAGGGACTTTACCTTTTCTAAACCCTGGTATATTAAAGTATCTAGCACTCTTCTCATATACCTTTTTAATAGCTTCTTCAAATTTAACTGCTTCTATGTTAAATTCAAGTTTTAATTCATTTGCGTTTTTTGTTTTTTCAATTTTAATACTCATAATTAAATATTTCCGTCCTTCCATTTTTTCTCTATAACTTTATAATTATATATACTTTTTTAACTTATGTCAATTGTTCTTTGATTATTGTTATGATCTCTTTTACTGTTTTCTCTTTATCTGTATTTTCTATTACATAATCATAATTTTCCATTTTAGATTCTTCAAATTCAAATCTACCAAGTCTTAATTCTATTTCTTTTTCATCTGGTTTATCTATTCTCTCTTCTAACCTTCTTCTAAGTTCTTCCTTTGGTACTCTCAAAAATATAGTTATAACTTTCATATCTTCTTTTAGTAATTTAACTAGATTTTCTGTTCCGATTTACATCTACATCTTTTATAACTATTTTCCCTTTATTTATTTGTTCATTTAGCTCTCTTTTAGGAACGCCATAATAATGATTATGATGTATATCAAATTCATATAGTTCATTTTCTTCTATTCTTCTTTTAAATTCTTTATTATCAACAAATATATAAGTTTCTCCTGGAATATCTCCGTGGTCTTATAGGTCTATCTGTAATACTTGGAATTGAAACAGCATTCTCCATTCTTTTTATTACTTCTTTTTTTACTGTATCCTTACCTGCTCCTGCGACTCCTGATAATATAACTAACATTCTGTTCTTCCTTTCTTATAATGCTACTCTCGGCAAAGCCACTTTTCTTATACTATGTTTACTTTTCCATCTGCAATCTCAACAGCTGCAAGTGTAACAACTGATGCTTCTTTTTTGTTTGTAAGTGGTTCTTTTCCGTCGGCAAGTTGTCTTGCTCTTTTTGCTGTTGCAACAACTAATTCATAACGATTATTCACTTTTGTTAAAAGTTCTTGTACAGTAGGTTCTACCATCATAATTATTCATCCTCCTTATTCATAACATCTTTATCTAATCTACTGATTACTGTTTCAGGTTGTACTGCGGAAAGAATTATATGTCCTGTATCCATTACAATAACTGCACGAGTTTTTCTACCTGTTGTCGCATCTATAACAAGTCTATGCTCTTTTGCTTCTTGAATCATTCTTTTTGTCGGCGCAGCCCCTGGTGAAATAATACATATTATCCTATTTGCAGCTATTATATTTCCATATCCTATATTAATAAATCCGCATTTTCTTCTCCCTTTATTTATAAATAATAATAAATATTTTACTACAATTTTTCAATTAAGTCTAGTAAAATAATACATTTTTTCAAATTTTTATTGACTTTTCCAAAAAACCCAAGTATAATATTTATAGTTAAAGAAGAAGTCATCCACTTCTCACCTAAGCCAAATGAGGTAAAAGGTTATTTATATTTTAATATTTAAATATAGATTTAGTGGATAGATTTGTTTTTTAGCAAGTCTATTTTATTTACAAGGGAGGTTTTCATTATAAAACAAGAATTACCAATTAATGAACAAATACGTGCAAGCGAAGTTCAAGTAATTAGCGATACTGGAGAAAAATTAGGAACTATTTCTCTTAAAGAGGCATTAGAAATAGCTAGTGAAAAAGATTTAGACTTAGTTTTAGTTTCACCAAATACTAATCCACCAGTTTGCAAAATTATGAATTATGGGAAATATAAATTTGAACAAGCTAAACGTGAAAAAGAAGCTAAAAAGAAGCAAAAAACATTTGAAGTTAAAGAACTACGTGTAACACCTAATACAGAAGAACACGATTTTAATTTCAAATTAAAAAATGCAAGAAAATTTTTAGAGGGCGGTTCTAAAGTAAAGGTTACTGTACGTTTCAGAGGAAGAGAATTAAACTACGTAAAACAAGGAGAAGATATTTTAAATAGGTTTATAGAAGAACTTTCAGATATTGCTACTCCTGAAAAGAAGCCTTTATTAGAAGGTAAAAACATGTTTATAATTTTTTCATTAAATAAATAGAAAAATTATTAATTTAAAGGAGGAAAAATTTATGCCAAAATTAAAAACAAACAAAGCTGCTAAAAAAAGATATAGTATGACAGCTACAGGAAAAGTAAAAAGAACAAAATCTAATAGAAGACATTTACTTGCTAACAAAACAAGTAGACAAAGAAAAACTGGTAAGATACAAGACGCTTATGCTGATAAGACTTGCGTAGGTGGAATTAAGAAATTATTACCATATGATAATAAATAGAGTTTAAGGAGGAATTAAAAATGGCAAGAGTTAAAACAGCTAGAATAACACGTAAAAAACATAAAAAAGTATTAAAACAAGCAAAAGGTTACTATGGTGCAAAACATTATAGATTCAGAACAGCAAAGCAAGCTGTTATGAAATCTGGTATGTACGCTTATGTAGGAAGAAAAGATAAGAAAAGTAACTTTAGAAAACTATGGATAACAAGAATTAATGCTGCTGCTCGTCAAAATGGTTTAACTTATAGCAAATTAATTGCAGGTCTTAAAAAAGCAAATATTTCTATAAATAGAAAAATGCTTGCAGAACTTGCTGTAACAGATATGGAAGCTTTTTCTAAAATTGCAGAAGTAGCAAAAAAAGCATAAATAGGTATAATAAAAAAATCCCACTTCATGGGATTTTTTTATTATGTTTTATTTCAAATTTACTCCTACTACTCCTCCTATCATTCCAGCAGCAATCCCTGCTGTCATCATAATAACTGAATATACATTTAGTGAAAATCCACTAGTAGTCAAACTAGATAAAAAGTAAATTAGTAAAATATATATAAATCCTACCAGTCCACCATTTATAATTCCATTCTTCTTTAGTTGACTAGTCACAATTGAACTTCCAATTAAAATACTTACAGCCTCTATTGCTATTATTATTGGTGATATTGTGTTTTCTCCTATTTTAGTATATGTTAGTAAAACTGCATATATAAATAGTAATATAAATGTTAAAATCCATGATATGAGAGTTCCTTTTAATATTTTCATATATTTACTTTCTAAAAATTCTCTCAAGTTTCTTTTCCCCCTTTTTTATATTAATTAAAAGTTTAAGTTAATACTAGATTATTCATAAAAACTACATTTTAGAATAGACTTTAATTAAGAAATATTTTAGAGCAGGAATTTGCTCGAATGGGGGGTTGTTATGGATAAAAATGCTATGGATTTTCAAGGGGGATTTTCTCCTTATGATATGCCAAATGATTTTAATATGAATTCAAATGATATGTATAAAGATCCAATGTTTAGTCCTGTAATGCAATATGAACAGGCTTATATGTATTATAGATATCTAAATATGCAAATGGAATATAAAATAAAGTGCAAAGAATATGAAAAAATGACTGCGAAAGACCGGTAGAAGGATAGAATGATTTAAGCATAATGAGATGGTCTTTACTAAACTACAATTTAGTAAAGACCATCTCTTCTTCTAACTGATTATAAAACGCTATATCCCATTACAAACAATAATATATCCTTCAGTTCCTTTATCCGACTCAAAGTTCATACCTATGCCTTTCATCCTGACAACAGATGTCAGTTTGACAAAAGTGTCTACCAATTCATCGTATGTGGATTTTCTTACATCTTCCAAATTGTAGGTTCCTCCATGTTTATTGTCGTCTAAGATGCAATGTGCAAATATACAAACCTTATAGTCCTCTTTCATATTTTCTTTTAAAATTCGTTTTCCTTCTTCTCTGAGTTCATCAAGATTTGCTACCTCGATTATTTTTTGGTCTTCTTCAAGTCCAAACCGCAATCTTTCGTAGCGTTCTTGTGCTAATTCATTTGATAATTTCATTGTAAGCTCCTTCCATTATACTATTGGTTGTTTGGTTATAAAGGTTTTACAATCACCTCCAAAAATATTCATTTTCCTAGCTGAAAGTCCTATGGTGAAAAACGGATCTAACTGCTAGAATTTCTTTATATTATAACATAAAATTTACTAAAAATCTATACTTTATGTTTCTTTTTTACTTTTTATTACTCTACTGTATCGTCTTTTATATAATATTTTGTACCAATCATTTCATCTGGTAAGTACTGCTGCTCTACAAAATGTCCTGGATAGTCATGTGGATACTTATATCCATTTCCATAGCCAAATTCTTTCATTCCGCTTCGCTGGTGCATTTCTAATATGCATTGGTATTTCCCCTGTATCTTTACTCTCTACATCAGAAATTGCTTTATTTATTGCAAGATATGAAGCATTTGATTTTTTTGATGTTGCATTATATATTGCAGCTTCTGACAAAATAATTCTTGCCTCTGGCATACCTACCATTGTCACAGCTTGCATTGCAGCTGTTGCAACAACTAATGCATTTGGGTTTGCCATTCCTACATCTTCTGCTGCAGAAATCACTATACGCCTTGCTAAAAATACTGGGTCTTCTCCACCGAGCTAATGCTCTTGCTAAATAAAATACTGCTGCATCAGGGTCGCTTCCTCTCATTGACTTTATAAATGCACTTATATTATCATAATGACTATCTCCGTTTTTATCAAAAATAATCTTTCTTTTTTGTACACTTTGTTTTGCAATTTCGTCAGTAATATTAATAAATCCATTTGCATCCATCTTTGTTGTAAGTACTGCAACTTCTAGTCCGTTTAATGCGTTTCTTACATCTCCATCTGCTGTTTCTGCAATTTTTCTTAATGTACTATCTTCTATATTTACATTATAGCTTTTTAGTCCTTCTTCACTTTGTAGTGAGTTTTTCAAGACTTTATATACATCATCAGTATCTAATGGTTCTAATTTGCATACCATTGACCTTGAAATTAGGGCTTTATTTACTTCAAAATATGGATTTTCTGTAGTTGCTCCAATTAATATGACTGTTCCATTTTCAACAAATGGAAGAAGCGCATCCTGTTGCAATTTATTAAATCTATGTATCTCATCTATAAATAATATGCATTTGCCAGATGGGTTTAGCAGAAGATTTTGTGTGTCTTCAACAACTTTTTTAATATCTGCAACTCCTGCTGTTACTGCATTTATTTTATAAAATTTATTTTTTGTTGTATTGCTTATGACTTTTGCAAGTGAAGTCTTTCCACATCCTGGTGGTCCCCAAAGTATAATACTAGATAGTCTGTCCGCTTTTATTGTTCTATATAATATTTTGTCTTTCCCTAGAATGTGCTCTTGTCCTACGTATTCTTCTAATGTTTTTGGCATCATTCTATAAGCTAAAGGTTTATTTGAATCCATAAATTTCTCCTAATCATAACTATGCAACTTTTTCTGCATAATTAATTACTGTGATTTCTGTAATTGAGTTTTTTACTGAGTTTACTAATTTTTCTAATTGTTTTGCCACCTCATTACTATAAGAAACTTCGCCACATTGTTTACATACTTCAGATGGCACATTTTTAATAATAATAATGCAATTATCTAATTCTACCATAAATGTTGTATTTTTACTTTCTAAGTCTCCTTTACACATAAAACAATTCATTTTATTTAATCTCCTTTCTTGTCTTTAAATCACCTTGCCATTTTATATTGTCTGGATAGTATGCGGTAATTATCCACAATTCTATTTCATTTACTCCACATACTACATGTAAAACATCATTCTTTAAATTTATTCCATATACTAAACAGCTTGGATATGGGTAATCATTTTCATACTCTTCTATTATTTCTCCATTCAAAATAGCGTTTTTAACGTCTTCTTCACTTATATTTCTTTGAAATAATCTAACTATTGCATGGTTAGTCCACCTTATTTTTCCATCTTTAGCCATTTGCTTTATAGTATTTATATTTAATTTCTCCATAAACGTTTCTTTTATCCTTCTTTCTATATATTGCTAATCTTAAACTTAATCTTCTATAATTTCCATAAGTATTCCATTTGGGTCTTTAATAAAGAAATATGGTTTTCCAAGTCTTCCCTCATGTATAACAATTTCTTCATCATTTAATTTGTTTTTTTCAACAAATTCTTTGCCTTCATTAATGTTCTTCACACCTAGACCAAAATGTTTGTTACCAACTGTTCTTAAATCAATTCCTAATTCTTTTGAATGCTCAGGTAATTCTTCATTATTAGGATAATGAAAAATTTCCAATACTGTATTATCTAATTTAAGGCACACTATATCAACATTTTCGTCCGCATATTCTTTTTTCTCTTCAAAACCAAATTTCTTATAAAACTCTATTGTGTCTTTCAAATTCTTTGCACTTATTGCTACATGATTAATATTAAACATTAAACCTTCTCCTTTAAGCTTTTATTTCTTGTTTTTCCTTTTTGCCTCTATATAAAGAAATTATTGCTGATATTAATTGAGCTATTTCTTGCAAGGCTCCAACAAATGCTTTAACTACTACATTGTAAATTGCCCAACCGGCTCCAACTATTCCTGTTGTAATTCTTATAACTTTAACATTATCTTGCCATAATCCATAAGTGTAAATTACTGTAACGATAATAGGTATTAAACTCCACATATCTTGCCAGCTGACTATACCAGATATTACTGCTATTACTTCAAAAATAATTAAAACAATTAATGATGGTTTCATATCTTTCTTTTTATAAAAATAAAATACTAAACACCTTATCGTATTAAGAATAGATATTATTGCACCAGTTAATGCATTTAGTAAAAAGTATTGTATGGCAACAACAATATTTGCTAAAACCATACATATCATTATCTTTTCTTTTTCTTTAAATTGAACACTTATTACTGTAAGTATTAGTGCTATTATCCCGCATAATTTGAGCTAATATAAATAACATTTTAGTTTGTTCCCCCTTAATCTCTGCTTAATATATTAAGTCCTTTTCTTATAATATCTTCTACGCTTAAACCGCTTAAGTCTTCTTTTTCGAATGCTTTTTCTATTTCCTTTTTGTTATATCCAAGTACTGAAAGTGCAGATATTGCTTCAAGTGTGTTCTCATTTGCACTTGTTACATCTATTTCTTTATCTCCTGCAGCATCTTCTAATTCTATCTTTTTCATTTTATCTCTAAGTTCTAATATCATTCTTTGTGCTGTTTTTTTACCAAGTCCAGGAATTTTAACAAGCCTTGCTTCATCGTTTGTGATTATAGCTAAAGCAAAGCTATGTGGCTCTATATTTGCTAATATTGTAAGTGCTGATTTTGCACCTATTCCACTTACTGAAATTAAAAGTTCAAACATTCTAAGTTCTTCTTCTGTTAGAAAACCATATAAACTTATATTATCTTCCCTTACATGATAATGTGTATGTATCTTAACAATGTCTCCTATATTTCCACACTTTTCTATGGCATTTTGTGCCATATATATTTTATAACCTATATTATTTGTCTCTACTACGACACTATCTACTAGCTTCATTTCAAGGCTTCCTTTTATGTATGCAAACATCTTTTACCTCCATCTGTGTTCGGAAAATAAACTTCTTCTTGGGTCCTTTCTTTTTCAAACTTTTATTTTTTATCACTTTTATTTTCTGTTTTTATTCGAACACATATTCTTATTTTATCATAAAAAATTTTTTTTGCAATAGATTTTTGGTAACTCATTTTATATTTTTTTAATATTATATATTATGAATTCTTGTGAATTAGTTAATTTAGTCTCAATGCTTTCATGCTTAATTGTGCAAAATTATAATGATGAAGAAATAGGCTTACTTGCAGCAATTTTTACCCAGCTTGGAGATAGTTTAGCAACTATTCTTGCAAATAATGCCTTATGTGAAAGCTATCAGGATGAAAAGTAGTTAATTTAATCAAAATATTTGCTTATTTGATTTAATGTTTTGAAATCTCCTTGTCTTAAAATTTCATATGCAATTATTGCAACTGAATTTGATAAATTTAATGAACGTAAATCTCCTATCATTGGTATTCTTATTGTGCCTTGTATGTATTTTTGTAAAAGGTCTTCTGGAAGTCCTTTTGTTTCTTTTCCAAAAAGCACAAATATTTCATCCATTTTGCTATAATCTACATCTGTATAGCAATGTTTTGCTTTTGTAGTTGCAAAAAACATATTATTTTCTTCTGGTTTATACTTTTCTAAAAATTTATTTAAAGAATCATGCTCTTCTATTTCAAGCTTATCCCAATAATCTAGTCCTGCACGTTTTAAATATTTATCTGTTATTTTGAAACCCAATGGATAAACTAAGTGAAGTTTAGAGCCTGTTGCTGCACAAGTTCTTGCGATATTCCCTGTGTTTTGTGGTATTTCTGGCTCGCACATTACTATATGTAATTTCATTTTTACTCTCCTATTGTTCGCAAAATAAACTTCGTACTACGTAGTTTCTTTCGTGAACTCTTATTTTTATGTAATTATATTAATAACTATTCCTGTTATTGCTCCAAGAATATACAATATAGCTACTATTTTTATATTTTCTTTTAAATTCTTATTTATTCTAAATAGCATAAGTAGTCCGAGTTCCTGAGTTTACAAGAAGTCCAGCAATTAGTGAACCAAAGCTTATAATGTTTGATAAATATAGCTCTGTTATAATTACAGATGATGCACAGTTTGGTATTAAACCAATTAATGAGCTTATCACTGGCTCAAAGAATTTAGATCCTGACATAAATTCTTTTAAATTTTCTTCTCCAATTAAATAAACTATCACATTTACAATTAATGTTAAAATAAATATATAAATAAATATACTGATTGTATGTTTTAATACTGATTTAATAACACTTCTTTCACAGTGGCAATGCTCTTCTTCACATAAATCTATTATTCTATCCTCTGCTTCTTTATTTTTATTTTTTAGTCTAACGGCTAAATCTATTATAAATCCATAAATCATACCTAAAGCAAATTTTAGCACAAGTATTCCGAATTATTGTAGTTACTGGAGCTGCTTTAGATATAAGTATAGGTAACATTTCGTCTGATGTCGATAGATATACCGAAATTAACGTTCCTAAAGTTATTACTCTTGCAGCATAAAAGTTTGTTGCAGCTACCGAAAAACCACATTGCGGAAATATTCCAAAAAGGCTTCCGAATTAGCGGCCCAAATTTACCTGATTTTTTTATTTTTTCCTTTGACTTGTCACTAATTTTGTGTTCTATATATTCTAGAATTAAATAAGCAATAAATAAAAAAGGCAATAACTTTAAGCTATCAATCACTGTATCTAAAAGCACATCTAACATTATTCTTCTCCCCTATATTTTCTCTTTAATTTATTTATTTTACTATATTTTCTTTAAAAAAGCAAATAAAAAAAATACACACTCTGCTTGACTGTTAGAGTGTGTATTGTAAAAATATTTAATTTACTGCAACTTCTGTATTTTCTTCTCTTTTTTCTGAAGATTTAACTAACGCATACAATCTTATACAAATAAGAGTCTCAATAACAGCTAATATTAGAGATATTGATATAACAAGTATCATAGGATAATTTATTAAAGTCAAAGTAAAACCAAAACTTATAATAGTTCTTACTATCTTTCTTGACAATTCAAGTATAGTAATTAACTCTGTCTGGTTTTCTTTTTCTGTATTATTAAGTGCTAAATCTTGACCATATACTCTATATTGGTCTCTTATAAATAAAACAATTACATATCCTAGTCCCATAATCATAAATTTTAAAATTATAGAACTTGCTATAAAATACCCTGCTATCATACATAAAAGTGAAATACTTAGAAGAACAGGCAATATAATTCCTATTTTGTCTTTTAATTTTTTATATATTTTATTAAACATTACATTTCCAAATACTCTTACAATTCTAGAAATGCAAATTATTGCTCCTAAAATTAATGCTGTGTTTTCCACATTAAAATTCTTAAGTAATTCTTGCTGAATTAATAATTTTCCATTTTCTTGCCCTGAATTAACAATAGCAAAGAAAAGTCCATATGAAACAATTAATACTACAACTACCTTACAATATTTTACTTTTCTTTTTTCTTTAGATACTTTAACTTCTTTTATTTTATTGTATTTAGAAAAATCTATTATATCAAATGATAATATAAAACTTATTAAACAAAATAATATGCAAAACATCATTGGAAGATAATTGTTTATATTAAACATACTACTTGCTACAAATGAAATAATCATTGTGATTACTGCATAAACTGTATTCGATTTTGTTCTAATTCTTATATAATCATCACTCTTGCCTTGAATCCCAAGATTATTTTTAAGTATTACATTTGCTATATTCATAAATACAGTAGCTATCTCAAAAAATGTTTTTCCAGCAACTATTACTACATAATTATTTCCAAATGTTAACAATATACTAGACATTAGTAATAAAAAAGAACCTAATCTTACTGAATTTGTGTTTCCAATTATTTTTATTATTTTTAAAATTGGTACTTGAAGCACTATGCATATTGCCATTGAAATTGGTACTAAAGAAACAATTTGAGCTGCATTAAGTCCTTTTACAACTGTTAAAAACAATGTATCTATAGCTATCCAAAATAGTAAATCACTAGATAGTGCACTATACCAATGAATTATATTATTAAATCTTTTTAATTTTTCTTCGTTCATTTTTTTGCCCCAATTTTTTTCTTGTATTATATAATAACATAATTCAATCTACATTACAATCATATATATTACAATTCCTATACTCTCAATAACAAATAAATTTAGCATGTTAGATGTAAAAAGGTTGCTAGTTGCTTCTATAACTCCTTGCTCATCATTTCTTCTTTCATGATTTCTTTGTGCTTCTACAAATGTTATAAGTTCAGGAATGCTTGTTATAAAACCTAAAATAATACCTATTATAGCTTGTGGTATGTTAAATCTGCCTGATAAAATATCTAATGTATTTCCAAGTAAATTTCCTATAATATATAGCAGTATTGCTGTTCCTATAAGCTGAGTCCATGTCAAAACCTCTTTTTCTTTTTTATTTTTTACCCACTTCTTCTCCTCTTTAATTTTTCTTTCTTCTATTTCACTTAATGCATTAATTTTATATACTTTATAGGCGTTTGTTTTCAAATAATACAGCATAACAAATAATAATATAAATATTGGAACTATCTTAAGTTCTGCTTTTATATTTGCTATTACCATAGCAATTGGAATTATTATTGTTGCAATTATTATTCCAAGCTCTATTTTTAGTGCTCTATTTTTCTTAATTACTTTTTCATTTTTATTTAACCTAATAGACCATATGTATTGGATAAAATTAATCACATTAGAACTAATTATATTAAACATACTTGTACCAAGCATACCCTGAAGCGATGAGAAAAATACTGTCAAAAGTTCTGGCACTGAAGTTGCAATTCCTGCTACATTACCGAACTGCTTTAGGACTTAGATCCATAATTTCAGCAATTCTTCTTAAAAGTTTTACAAGTATATATTTTGAAATACAAACTATAACTAAAGAATAAAATATAAATTTAAAAATTTCTCCTACAAATTCCATATCAAATCACCTAAAATCATTATTACCAAAATTTAGCAGTCATATACAAAAAATAAAAGCACAGTCTTACACCGTGCCTTTATTTCTTATTTCATTTCACTTATTCTTGTTTCTACTGTATTTAGCATATCTTTATATTTTTCAAGTTTTGCCTTTTCTTCTTCAATTTTTTCTTTAGGTGCTTTTTCTACAAAGCCTTTATTAGCTAACATTTTACTTGCTCTTTCTACTTCTCCTTCTAGCTTTTTCTTTTCTTCATTTAGCCTTTCAAGTTCTTTTTCTACATCAACTAATTCTTCAAAAGGAATAAATACTTCTACTCCATCTCCGACTATTGAAACTGCATTACTTGGAATATTTTCTTTTCCTTCTTGTATTAATATTTCTTCAGAATATCCAAGTTTTTTTAGTACCTCTTCCATATTTTCTATAACAGTTTTGTATTTTTTTGTAACAAATATAAGCTTTGTTTTTTTACTTGGGACTACATTCATGTTAGCTCTTACATTTCTTATATTTACAATTATATTTTTGATAAGTTCTACATCCTTTTCTTCTTGCTCATATTTAAAATCATCTTTAATTTCAGGCCATGTTTCAAGCATAATACTTGAAGTTTCTGTTTCAAATTCTTTGTAAATTTTCTCTGTTAAAAATGGCATAAATGGATGTAATAGTTTTAGCATAGTTATAAGTCCTTTATTTAAAACATAGATTGCTGCTGACTTTGTGTTACTTTCGTTTCCATATAGTCTAGGCTTACACATTTCAATATACCAATCACAATATTCACTCCAAATAAAGTCATATATCTTACTTGCTGCAATTCCGAACTTCATATTTTTCAATATGGTTTGTTACATCGTATACAAGTTTATCAAGCTTATTTAGTAACCATTTATCTTCTAAACTTAAACTACTTTCTTTGTATTCTTTTAATAATTCCTTGTCAGCATTTGCAAGGACAAACTTTGCTGCATTCCATATCTTATTTGCAAAATTCTTAGCGGCTGCTGCTTTTTCTGCTGAATATTTTACATCATTTCCTAGTGTCATATTTTGCACTAGAGAAAATCTTAAAGAGTCTGCCCCATACTCATTTATAATATCTACTGGGTCAATTCCATTTCCTAAGCTCTTAGACATTTTTCTACCCTTAGCATCTCTAACTAGTCCATGCATAAACACTGTATCAAAAGGTATCTCTTTTGTATGTTCTAAGCTAGAGAAAATCATTCTTGCAACCCAGAAAAAGATTATATCATAAGCTGTAACTAATGTATTTGTTGGATAGAAGTATTTAAAATCTTCTGTTTCTTCTGGCCATCCCATAGTAGAAAATGGCCATAAAGCTGAACTAAACCAAGTATCTAATGTATCTGGGTCTTGATGTAAGTTCTTACTTCCACACTTTTTACACTCATGTGGCATTTCTCCCCCCACATGTACTTCTTTGCAATCATCACAGTAATATGCAGGTATTCTATGTCCCCACCAAATTTGTCTTGATATACACCAATCTTTTATATTCTCCATCCAGTGGAAATAACTTTTGCTAAATCTTTCTGGAACAAATTTTATTTTACCTGACTTTACAACATCTATTGCAGGCAATGATAATTTATCCATTTTCATAAACCACTGCATAGATATTCTTGGTTCTACTGTATTATGGCATCTATAGCATTTTCCTACATTGTGTGTATAGTCTTCTATCTTTTCAAGTACACCTAAATCTTCTAAGTCATTTACAATTTCTTTTCTAGCTGTAATTAAATCCATTCCTTCATATTTTGGAACAAGATTTAGCATAATTCCTTTTTCGTCAAATACATTAATTGCTTCTAAATCATGTCTTATACCTGATTCATAATCATTAAAATCATGTGCAGGTGTTAACTTAACAGCACCTGTACCAAATTCTTTTTCTACAAACTCGTCTGCAATTATTGGTATCTCACGGTTTACAATAGGTACAATGACTTTTTTTCCGTATCATATCTTTATATCTATCATCATCAGGTGAAACTGCAACTCCAGTATCTCCAAGCATTGTCTCTGGTCTTGTTGTTGCAACTGTTACATACTCTTTTCTATCCTTTGTATAATATCTTATATACCATAAGTGTGATGTTTCTTCTTCTGGCTCTACTTCTATATCTGATAAAGACGATTTACAAGTAGGACACCAATTTATCATACGGTCTCCCCTATATATTGCTCCTTTTTCATACATTCTTATAAAAACTTCTTCAACAGCTTTTGACAAACCTTCATCCATAGTAAATCTTTCTCTTGTCCAGTCACAACTGCATCCAAGGCTTTTAAGTTGACTTATTATAGTTCCGCCATATTTTCTTGTCCAATCCCATGCTTCTTCTAGGAATGCTTCTCTCCCTATGCTTTCTTTTGTCTTTCCTTCACCTTTTAGTTTTTCTATAACCTTTACTTCAGTTGCAATTGCGGCATGGTCTGTACCTGGTATCCAAAGAGTATTAAACCCTCTTAATTTTTTATATCTAATTAATATATCTTGAAGTGTCATAACTAGAGCATGACCCATATGTAATTTACCTGTTACATTTGGCGGAGGAATTACTATTGTATATGGGACTTTTGTTTTATCAATGACTGGTGTAAAATACCCATTTTTGTCCCAATTTTTATATAATTCTTCTTCAAATTCACTTGGGTTATATTTGTCTAACATTCTTCTTATTTCCCCCTATCCATTTACAATATTTTCTACTTTTGCTCCACTATCTGTTTGTCCTGAGTTATCCATAGTATTATTTACAACATTTGAACTTGTGCTGTTATTTATGCTATTATTTACTATATTATTTTGGACTGTATTATTAACCACATTATTTGGCTTTTCAGTAGGTGTTGCTGGTGGTGTTACAACTGGTTTTGTATATGACTTCCATGGGTTATTTTTATCTGGGTCTGTTGGGTCCCAATTTCTAACAGCCTCATCTCCACTAATTTTCTGTGCTGATGGTTTTCCAAGAGGCCCTGGATTTGATGATGAATAAAATTCTACCTTTGTTCCAGCTACACAATTACTATATATCCATTTAGCATCTTGGACAGTTAACCTTATACAACCTAAAGATGCCTTTGTACCTAATTTATCATATTCCCACCATTCAAGAGAAGACTTATCTTGTGATACATATGGCACTGAATGGAAAAGGATAGAACCTACAATTCTACTTGCATATTGCCCATATACATCTCCTTCTAGCTTTCTCCATGTATATTTATCTGAAATCGGATATACTCCTGATGTAGGTGTTGCAGCTCCTATCGAACAAATCATAGCTTTATACGGTACTGTATATTTTCCGCTTCGAATCCTTTTTATATATAGTTACAACGTTTGCCCCATTATTTACTTTTATATAATATGGAATATTTACAGGCTTTGTATTTTCCCCAGTAACTTGATTTTGCTCTTCATTTGTCTGTGTTACATTATTTAAATCACCTGGGTTATTTTCACTATTTAGCTCAACATTTAAAATATTGTTATTTTCTTCTCCGCTTTTCACTTTCATCTATATATGAAGTATCTATATTACCATTTTGTGATTCAAAATCTTGAACAAAATTGTATGCCCATAGCCCCACAAAAAAGCCAATAATTATCATAATAATGGCTATAGATACTAAAAGTATTATAATTACTTTCTTTTTCTTTTTTATAATCTCTTGTGAATTATTTTTCATTTTCTATCCTTTTAAGCTTAAAATTATTTTTATCATAAATTAAAATATATAATTAAAACTCCTATTATTGCAATCAAAAAGCCTAAAATTTTTAAACCTGCTGACGCTTCATTTTTATCACCAAAGCCAAATAACTTTGATGAAATACTTCTTGCGTCATATATAAAAATTACTCCTATGACTGATAATACAAGTCCAATTATTAAAAATATAATTTTTCCCATTTTAAAACATCCTTTAATACAATTGATTTTAACATTTTTTATATCAAAAATCAAGAATATTTTCTATATTTGTTTATCACCTTCTAAGGCACAAATCAAGTTTGGAAAAGAAGCCGTCATATTGCAAGGCGTTCAAGGCAAATTGGTGAGAATAAGGCTTTTTGCCTATTCGAGTCAATTTGTCCGAAGAACAACACAGCAAGATGCTGATTATTTTTCAAACTTAATGTATAATTAAGATTAAAAAGTCAATACTATATATAGATTTAAAACACTGGAGGTGCTTGAATTATGTCAAAAGAAAAGAAAAATAACCAAAACAAAGGTAACAACAATAATAACCAAAATAATAACAACCAAAACAATCAAAATAATCATTAATTTGAAAAAGGAGGCTCCAAAAAATGGAGCCCTTTTTCATAGCCTACAAATAAGTTATTATTCTTCTCTTTCTTCACTTTCGTCTGTGCTACAATCTTCTAGTTCTGCCTCATCATTGTTTTGGCTGGATTCAAATTCATCTACAAACTCTTTAGCAAAATTTAATATTCTTTCCCAAAATTCCGCTAAGAATGTAATAGCAATTAATATGACTAATGTAATTATGATATCAAATATGATTAAGCCAATTATAACTCCTAACGGATCAATATAATCAAGAGCAATCATATACATTAGTTGCTTCCAACTAAATTTTGCTTTAGACAGAACTTCTATTAATATCACTAAAGATGTAGAGACAAATACCGTAATTCCTACCAATTTAACTCGCTTTTTGAAAGGCATTTTCATTAATTTATCTGCAAAGCCTGTCATACAAAGTCTTTCAATCAGAAGTATTACTGAAAGAATAAACCACTCACTTGTCACAAACTTACCTATAGTTTCAACGAAACTATAAAACATTTTATTCCTTTCTGTATATTTATACAAAATATACAAAGACTACTGAGCAATATATGCTCGTTAACAGTTTCTACGCCTAATTATATCTTAATTTTACATAAAAGTCAATTTTGGGATACAAAAAAAAGACACATAAATTTATTAATCAAATGTGCCTTTTTCTTTCTTATTCTAAATATTTTTTTAGAAACTTACCTGTATAACTTTTTTCATTCTTTACAATTTGTTCTGGAGTTCCAACTTGTACTACTGTTCCCCCATTTTCTCCGACCTTCTGGTCCTAAGTCAATTATATAGTCTGCTGTTTTTATTAAATCTAAATTATGCTCTATTACAACAATACTATTTCCTGTATCTACTAATCTTTGGAGTATATCTACTAATTTATGGACATCTGCAATATGAAGTCCTGTTGTTGGTTCATCTAATATATACAAAGTCTTTCCTGTTGGTTTTTTTGAAAGTTCTGTTGCAAGTTTTACCCTTTGGGCTTCTCCACCAGAAAGTGTAGTTGATGGTTGCCCAAGCTTGATATATCCTAAACCTACATCATATAGAGTTTGTATTTTTTGTTTAACTCTTGGTATCTTTTCAAAAAATTCTAGTCCTTCTTCTACTGTCATATCTAAAACATCGGCAATAGTTTTGCCCTTATATTTTACTTCTAATGTTTCCTTATTATATCTTTTGCCTTTACATACTTCACAAGGCACATATATATCAGGTAAAAAGTGCATTTCTATTTTTAAAACTCCATCACCTTGGCAAGCTTCACATCTTCCACCTGATACATTAAAACTAAATCTTCCTTTTTGATATCCCCTCATTTTTGCTTCATTTGTTGTAGCAAATAAATCACGTATTATATCAAATACTCCTGTATAAGTTGCGGGATTAGATCGAGGTGTTCTTCCTATCGGCGATTGATCTATGTTTATTATTTTATCAATGTTTTCTATGCCTCTTATTTCTTTGCATTTACCTGGCTTTTCATTTGATTTATTTATTTCCTTTGCAAGCTTTTTATATAGTATTTCATTAACTAAAGTAGATTTTCCGAGAACCTGATACTCCTGTTACACATGTAAATACTCCTAGTGGTATTTTTACATTTATATTTTTTAGATTATTTTGAGTAGCACCAATTACTTCTATAGATTTTCCGATTTGATTTTCTTCTCTTTTTTGGAACTACAATTGTCTTTCTTCCACTTAAATAGTCACCAGTTGCTGAACCTTGTATTTTCTTTATTTCTTCTGCTGTTCCTTGTCCGAATTACATTTCCACCATGAACTCCGAGGTCCGAGGTCCAATGTCTACTATTTGGTCTGCTGCATACATTGTATCTTCGTCATGTTCTACAACAAGTACAGTATTACCAAGGTCTCTTAGTTTTTTAAGTGTTGCAATTAATTTATCATTATCTCTTTGATGTAAACCTATACTTGGCTCATCTAAGATGTATAGCACTCCTGTTAACCCTCCACCTATTTGTGTTGCAAGCCTTATTCTTTGTGCTTCTCCTCCTGAAAGGCTACCGAGCTGATCTTGATAATGTTAAATATTCTAAGCCTACATCTAGTAAAAATTGTAATCTTTTATTTAATTCTTTAAAGATTTGATCTGCAATCATCTGCTCTGATTTTGTAAGTTTTAGAGAATTTATATAATCTTTTATATTAGAAATCGACATTTCTGTAAGTTCATTTATATTTTTATCTCCTACTTTTATACATAAGCTTTCTTTTCTAAGCCTTGCTCCATTACATGTAGGACAATCACTATCACTCATATACATTTCGTAAAAATCACGCATACCTTGTGATTTTGTTTCATTATGCCTTCTTTCAAGTGTTGGTATTACTCCTTCAAACGGTGCCGTAAATTTTCTTACACCAATAGGAGACTCATATTCAAAGTCAATTTTCTCGTCACCTGTACCATATAATATTTTATCTAAAAAATCTTTTGGAAGTTTCTTTATTGGTTTTGATATATCTACTCCATAATGTCTTCCGAATGCTTTCAAAATACATTTTAGCCATTGTATCGCCTTTTTTCATAGTGCTTGAACCAAAAGCTTTCACTCCATCATATAATGTTTTATCTTTATCTGGTATTATTAAATCAGGATCCATTCTCATTAAGTATCCTATACCTGTACAAGTAGGACAAGCTCCAAATGGATTGTTAAAAGAAAACATTCTAGGAGATAATTCTCCTATGCTTATTCCACAATCAGGACAAGCATAGTTTGCACTATACATTATATCTTCTTTACCATTTATATTTACTAAAACCATATTTTCTGCATTTTTTAATGCAATCTCTACTGATTCTGCAAGTCTATTTCTTATTCCTTCTTTAATTACTAATCTATCTACTATAAGTTCTATATTATGCTTCTTTTTCCTATCTATATTTATATCATCTGTGAGTTCATAATTTTCACCATCTATTCTTACACGTACAAATCCTTGCTTTTGATATCCTTCAAGTTGCTTTACAAATTCGCCTTTTCTTCCACGTACTATTGGAGCAAGTATTTGAACTTTTGTGCCTTCACTTAAAGTTAAAATATTATCTACAATTTGGTCTAGTGTTTGTTTTTCTATTTTCTTTCCACAGTTCGGACAATATGCTATTCCAATTCTTGCATATAAAAGACGTATATAGTCATATATTTCTGTAACTGTTCCAACTGTTGAACGTGGGTTTTTTGATGTGGTTTTTTGGTCTATTGATATTGCAGGAGAAAGTCCATCTATTGATTCTACATTTGGTTTTTCCATTATGCCTAAGAACTGACGTGCATATGAAGAAAGACTTTCTACATATCTTCTTTGTCCTTCTGCATAAAGTGTGTCAAATGCAAGTGATGATTTTCCAGAACCTGAAAGTCCTGTTATTACTACTAATTTATCTCTTGGTATTTCCAAGTTTATATTTTTTAAGTTATGCTCTTTCGCACCTTTTATAACTATTTTGTCATTCATTTTTTATACTCTCCCCCAATATATATCTAAAAAAATTTGACAAATTTATTTAATCTGTGTATATCCTTTTATTTTCTATGTAATATAGTATAGTATATATTTAATTTTTTGTCTAGTATTTGTGAACAAATTTTTGTATTTTTCTATATTAAATATTATCTAGATTAAAAGAAGGGCTCTCATAAGAAAGCCCTTTTAAGGTTAATTATCTGTTGTTATATTAGATATTAAAGATTTGAATCAAACAATGCTTTAAAGGTTTCAACAACATCTTCTTTTTCAACGTAGCTAAATGTAGCTTCATTAATATCAGCAAGTTTTTTTAACTCTACCTTGTCAATATCTTTTCCATATCCAATAGTATGAATAGGAATATTAAAAACTCGCACATATTCTTCGACGAAGTCAATTCCTCTTGCGTCTTCGGACGGTTGACCATCACTAAGAACAAACATCATAACAGTTGCATTAGGATGATCTTCTTTGGCTTCTTCAACCAATTTCATTCCGACTGCGATAGCTTCATACATATGCGTTCCACCAGAAGCAATAAGACTATTTACTTCACCATTCAATTTTCTTGCTTGCTCCTCGTCAAAGCGTTCTATAGGAACATTTACTGTAACATCTGTAGAATATGAAATCATCCCTACATAACTGTTTGGTCCAATATACTGAAGAGATGTCGTAATCGCTTCTTGCACTTTTATGAGTTTATTTTCGCTCTTTGTTTTCATTGAGCCAGAAGTATCAATTAAAAATATTGCAATAATCTCATTAGAAGAGCCTTTTTCTTCATTTACATTCCAGTCTTCAGGTAATTCTCCCTGAACAGGGTTGATTTTCATATAATACTCAACATTGTTCTGAATATCTTTGCCTAGCATCTGAATTGCATCATCTGCTGTTAGTTCAGTTATTGGCTCATTTGCTTTATCATAAATCATTTTCACGCCACCAGCTCCCATTCCTATCAAAATAGAAACGATAGCTAAGATGCTAATAACTCTTACATTTTTTCTCATTGCCTCATTTCCTTTCTGTTATGAATGTTCAGCTTCTGCAGTTTCTTCAAAAATGCCATAAACTTTCTTTACAGACTGAATTGTACTATCTAAAGAATCTGTTACAACATTGCCATGGCTGCGCAAATGCCGTTCAAGTACTCTCTGAGCAACATCAAGAAATTCATCATATTTTTTTAGAATTTCTTCAATTCTTTTAGTAGACGCCTGTATTTTTTGTACCGCAGATTTCATAGTAGTATCCTTAGCATTTTCATTATCAAAGACAATTGAAGTGTCAATAACTTCTCTTACATTTGCAAAAATTTCTTGCTGAGACTCTTGATTAAAATCTACCATCCAATTCCATTCAGAAATCTTCTTACCATGGTTAGCCAAAAGTTGATTAAGAATATCCAATTTATTTTGAAATTCTTTTACCATAGAGTAAACTACAGAAATTTCCGAAGTTAAGTGGCTATTCTCGCATTTTGCCATTGTAAGTTTCTCCAATGCATCATCTAAATCATTCAAAACTACATCTTTAACAAATAGCTTTTCAGCGTGTTTCATGTAGTTTGAAATACTCTGAATGTTCAAACGATTCACATATATAAACACTCCTGCGATGAAAATTGTTACAGTCCATGCAACTCCAAACTTACCAGGGGACAGTTGAAAATTCAAAAAATTAAGTCCTAATCCCCGATTGCTAATGATGGCAAAACTTAATGCCAAAATGCAAAAGTTAAAAATCACCATCTTCAAAACTCTTTTTAACATATAATCTTCCTCCGTTTTAACCTTATTAATTTGATTCAGAGGACTTAATCTAAATTATTAGTTTTAAGTCCTCTTTTTTTGTTAACTACCTATCCTTTTTAGTCTTTTCGACCGCAACATTGAAGTCTTTAATAGACATAAATATAGGTTCATTGCTATAAAAGTTCTTTACAGAACAGCCAGCGCGTCCTCCACCAGCACATGCGCAAGCACATGCACAAGAACTTGCACAGGAACTATGGGCACAAGAACTATGAACATATACTCCTCCGCCATATCCTCTGCCTCCGCCATATCCTCTGCCTCCGCCATATCCATCACTGCTAATTACTGCAATTACAATCAATACTATAATTATGACAATAATTAAACCAATCAACAACTCTCCTCCATCGCTACCTTCTTTATATTGCATGTTTTCATCAACATAAAATCCAGCAGAATTGTATTTAACATTAGCAGTTACCTTTTCACCTTCTGCAAGGTTTTGGTAACTCCAAATGTAATACGTAGAGCTTTGCTCATTGGAGTCTGTTTCATTAATAGTAAAGCCATCTTTAATTGCCCATTCAATCTGAAGATTATCAATCTCAATATCTTCAAACCATCCAGGAGTAAATGAATATCTTACTGTATTTCTCTCATCAAGCAAATACATATAAGACTGGTGGATAGAAAATTCAAAGCTTATTACTTCTCCTTCATAGTATTTCTCTTTAAAATCAATTCTCACATAAGAACCTCCACTCTTAGATGAATACTCCGCAGATTTGATATTATCTGTCAAAATCTGGATCTGGTCAACATGCTCATTTGGAATTCCTACATCTACCCACGAAACAGGCTCTATACCATTCTTATCGCTCAAAACTTCCCAAACAATAGCATACCTAATATCCAGTGTACCATCCTGACGAACGTCAACTTTGATTTCGTAATACTGGATTTCATCCAGATTAGAACTTGCTGCTAATACCGGATTTGACAATGTGTAAAAGCACATAATAAAAATCCCAACCACCATAATGAAACTTCCAACTCTTTTTTGAATGTTTTTTATCATAACTGCACCTCGATTTTCTCTTATTTTTAGTTGTTGCTGCGCAAAGGGCAATAATAATTACACTTTGCAGATTCATTACGAATTGCCTTACAAGCTTTAGAATTCCATATTTCATTCCAGTTATCAGTAATCATATTGCCAAGTACCTCATCACTGAGCCAGCTTTGACAAGGAACAACGGAACCATCAGGAGCAATTGCCATGTTAGAAAGACACGCTCCACACATAGGAATTGTGAGTCCAAGTTCTCTAATCTGTTCTTCAGAAAGCCACCCCGGACTAGTAAATGCAATTTCCATATCGTTTTCAGCACAAAACTTTGTTGCCTCTTTAAGTACCTCATACAATTCTTCTTCAGAAAGCTGTGTATTTTTCGAGACATCTAAAGTCGCATTTCCAGTAATAATTAATCCACTACAAGTAACATACTGAATTCCTAATTCTTTCAAGAACTGAAGCGTCTTAGCATACTCCTTGTTAATACTACACAACGGTGTATTAATTGATACATTAAGATTAGCATTAAGCGCATTTCTAATTCCTCTCAGAGTCTTATCGTACATTTTAGCCCCTACAAGCTGATTGTGAATAAAAGGATCATAGCTATAAAATGTAATCTGAACACAGTCTAGACTAGCTTTGAACAACTGCTTGCAGAGTTCTTCTGTGAGATTGATCCCATTGGTGTTAAGGCGTGTAACCAGCTTTTTAGCGTAAGATACAAGCTCAACCAAGTCATTTCTTCTGGTAGGCTCTCCACCAGTAAAAGTAACCTGTGCAATACATGCATCATAGCACTTGTCTATCACGTCTTTCCACTGTTTAGTAGAAATTTCAGACACCTCGGCTTCAGGCTGACCAGCAGCATAACAATGCAGACACTTTTGATTGCAGTTCCAGCATCCATCTTTCATCATAGAGCTTATCATCAGATCCATACGATGAGGTGCCCTCATAAAAGGAGCATAATCACCAACAGACATGTAACCAATCTCTTCCTTAATAGGCTTACCATAAGCAATATCAGTAAAAAGTCCTACCATATTCTTAAGGTCGTCTACAAGAACTTCCTTGTTGGTTTTGTAGTATACTTTGTGTACTTCATTAACAGTTTTTCGAATCACATGCTCGATGTTGATTTCAGTAATAGTAGTTCCTGCAAATTTGTCTAGCTGAACAATAAATTCGTTCAACAGTACTGCATAAGAACGGTTAACAGGTACATAGTACTGACCATTCAAAATGGCCACAGACGGATACTTATCGATTCCGTTAGTTTCATTCTTTTTCACACCCATTTGGGGCGGAATCAAATGAATTCGCACAGCACCTGGTCCTTCCGGATTAAGTGTTGCATGCGCAACAGAGTTCATTTTGCGGCAATAAATCCATTCCCGTACATTCATTGTTGTCTCCTCCTTATTGATAAATAATGATATGTAGTTACTCGGAAAGAAGTTATCACCTCTTTCCATATGTTTACAAAAACATATGATATTATTTTATCACAATTTTACATAAAGTTCAATATATATTTGCCTTTATGTCTTCCATATTACTTTAAAAAAGCCACGGACCGAAGCACAGCTTCGTCCCGCGACTGTGAAGATTGGGTCTCTAGCCCTCTAGCAGGATTTCTCCTACTTCAATTTATGTACTATTGTACATCATTTATATATTTTATTACATATTCTGTTTTATGTCAAATTCTAATTCTACCTTAAACAAATCACCATCAATTTTTATCTCAAACTCTCCCCCCTGTAAATTTGTGAGACTTTTCGATATTGAAAGTCCGAAGTCCAGATCCTTCTGTTGTTCTTGATTTATCACCTCTCACAAACCTTTGCATAAGCTCACTTTCGCTGATATTTAGTTTTTGTTCAGATATGTTTTTTACTTCTATTTTGACTTTTTCTGACTTTTCTGAAACATCTATATATACTCTTGAATTCTTCAAAGCATATTTAGATACATTACTAAATATGTTTTCTATAACTCTGTACATATATCTACTATCTGCTTCTATAAATATTTCTTCTTTTGGAATCTCCGAAATAATTTCCAAATTCTTTTCTTTAAACTTATCCTCAAATTCTCCTGTAGTTTGATTTATAAGTTCTCCTATATTTAAAGATTCTAAGTTTAATTTTACATTTCCTGATGATGCTTTTGATGCTTCAACTAAATCTTCTGTTAATCTTTTTAGTCTATGTGATTTTGACTCTAGTATTTCTATATATTCTTTTAGCTTTTCGTTTTCGATATTTTCTCTTTTTATTAAATCAACATAGTTTATAATTGAAGTTAATGGAGTTTTTATATCATGAGATACATTTGTTATAAGTTCTGTTTTTAATCTCTCACTCTTAATTCCTTCTTCTACTGCATTTTCAAAACCATTAGATATATCATTTATATAATTTACCGTTTGTTTAAATTCTTTTGTAAATCTTTTTTCATCTAATCTCTCTTTATTATTTCCTTCATAAATCTCTTTTAGCATTTCTTCTATTTTCTTAAAGCAATTAATTCTTTGTATAATTTGATAAAATATATATACAGTTATTCCTATATCAATAAATATTGCTATTCCGCTAGCTCCATCAAATATTGTAAACATAAGTATCATGGTGAACAAGTATATTAGGCTATATCCTATTATTTTCCATGTAACATTTAATCTTTCTGTAAATGTATCAAGTCCTTTTTTTAGTTTTATAAATATTTTTTTGCATATTCTTAATACTCTATATGTTATACTATTTTTTATTATAGTTTTTGCTTTTATTCTTTTTATAATACTTGTCATTCCTATCATAAATAGCACATAAATTAATAAGTATTCTGTAATAATTGCACTTAAATACAATTTATAGTATATGGTTTGAGTTCCATAAAAATTATCTACTAAAATTACAATTAGTCCTATAACAGCTAGTATAATTGAAATTAATATTTCAATAGGTATTTTATCTATATCATTTAAGTCTATTCCTTCTTTTCCTTTTTTATATCCAACTGATATTACAAGATATATAGACATAACTGCTGCAAGTACACCGCAAATCGGAACTGATATATAGATTATATTTTCAAAATGTTGTAAAGTATTTAAAATTCCTACTATATATGTAGCATATGATCCTAAATTAAATTGTTCTTCATAAGTCATATATATTTCAAAATCTTCTATACTGTAATTCACATATATTAAATCTTCAAGATCAGCTCTAGAAAATGATGTGTCTGTTTTTACATCAACAATTGCTCCAGTATATAAATCTACAGACTCTTTTCCATAATCATCAAGCTCTTTATAATATTCACTTTCTGAATAATAGTATTCTCCTATAAATGTATTTTTGTAATTTTCCCAAGTATATTCCAAAATGTTTGTGTCTGCTTGTACTTCTCCTGATAATATAGATATTTTTTTACCAGGTTGATTTTCTATGTACTTTTTCATTTCTTCTATACTATATAAAGAAGGATATCCAATATTTGTATATACTTTATTTCTTGGCAAATATCTAATAACAAAATTACAATTTTTTAGATATGAAAACTCATTTCCTTTTATTGTTGTGTAATATATCCTTATATCATCTTCTCCTTTAATATAGTTTTTATTATCATTATGAATTAGCGTATGAATTTCAGAGCGTAATGTATTCATATAATAATCTGCAAAGTCTTCACTTTCAAAATACTCTTTATTTAATTCATTATTATAGTTTTCTTTGTTTATGCTATAAAACATTGCCATTATGACATTTCCGAATGAGTACTGGAAGCATTATATAAGATATGATTTTTAATATTCTACTTTCTTTCATTATAATTTAGGCAGACCTTTCCTCATATATTTTCTATTTTATAACCTATTCCCCAAATTACTTTTAAATATTTAGGGTCTTTGGGGTTTATTTCAATTTTTTCTCTTATGTGCCTTATATGTACTGCAATGATATTATCTGCACCATATGCCTCATCTTCCCATACATTTTCATATATTTGGTCTATTGAATATACTATTCCTTTATTTTTTGTTAAGAATTTTAAAATATTAAATTCTGTTGGGGTAAGTTTTACTTCTTTTCCTTCTACTATTACTTTTTTTAAGTCATCATCTATTATAAGCTCTCCTGATTTATATATTTTGCTACTCTCTTCATCAGCCATTATTCCAAGTTTTGTATATCTTCTAATACCTGAATTAACTCTTGCAATTAGCTCTAATGGATTAAATGGTTTTGTTACATAGTCATCTGCACCTAAGTTTAATCCTTTTATCTTATCTTCATCTTCTGATTTAGCAGATAGCATAATAACTGGGATTGTTCTTTCTTTTCTTATTTCTTCTATTGTTTCTATTCCATCTTTTACAGGCATCATTATGTCTAATATTATTAAATGTATTGTGTTTTCTTTTAATACTTTTAAGCATTCTTCTCCATTATATGCTTTAAGTACATTGTAATTTTCTTTTACAAGATATATTTCTATTGCTTTTACTATTTCTTTATCATCGTCACAAACTAATATATTGTACATATTTTCTCCATCCCTTTTTATATATTTTTAATAGTATTATTATATCAGAAATTATATTAAGAAAAAAGGTATTAAATATTAATTTTTTATTAATAGAGAAAAAAGACTAGGTGGTCTACACCTAGTCGAACTTTTGTTTTTATTCTTATTCTTCTGTCTTTGTATCTTCATCTTCAGCTGTATCTTTTACTTCTTCTACTTTTTCTTCTGATACTGTATCAACAGTTTCTTCTACAACAGAAGCTTCAGTTTCTACTGCTGGTGCTTCTTCTGGTGCTACTGCCTCTGACACTTCTTCTACTACTTGAACTTCCTCAGCAACTGGAGTTTCTTCTACTTCTGGAACTTCTTCTATCATTTCTTCCTTTAAGATTTGTTCCTTAGTTTCAATCCTTGCTCCAACTTTTTCTTTAGTTCTAGCAGATTTTCCTAATCTATCTCTTAAATAGAATAATTTAGCACGTCTTGCTTTACCTACCCTTACAACTTCAACTTTCTCAACATTAGGTGAATGTAAAAGGAATGTTTTTTCAACACCTACTCCATAAGAAATTTTTCTTACTGTAAATGTTTCATTTACCCCTCCACCTTGTTTTTTAATAATTATTCCTTCGAAAACCTGTATTCTTTCACGGTTTCCTTCTTTTACTTTAACATGAACTTTTACTGTATTACCAACATCTAATACTGGTACTTTTGATTTTAATTGTTCATGTTCAATAGCTTTTATAACGTCCATTTAATTTTCTCCTTTCTTTCTTTGCCAATACTTTTAGGTTTAATCACCATTTTATTTTATCTGGTCTTTTTTTACTTGTTATTTCTAAAGATTTTTCTTTTCTCCATTTTTCTATATTTTGGTGATTACCGGCTAAGTAAAACTTCTGGAACTTTCATTCCATGAAATTCTTCTGGTCTTGTATATTGTGGATACTCTAGCAAGCCATCTTTTGCAAAGCTTTCTTCTTCTCTAGATTCTTTTGCTATTACTCCATCCACATATCTTGATACTGTATCTACAAGTACCATTGCAGGTATTTCCCCACCTGTTAAAACATAGTCTCCTATGGATATTTCCTCGTCTACAATTTCATCTATAACTCTTTGGTCAATTCCCTCATAATGTCCACAAATAAGTATAATATGTTCTTCCTTGCTTAATTCTTCTACTTTTTTTTGATTTAATGTACTTCCTTTAGGTGAAAGGTAAATTACTTTACTTTTATCCATTTTTACAGATTCATATGCATCATATACAACATCTGGCATCATAACCATTCCAGCTCCACCGCCATATGGTGTATCGTCAACTTTTTTATGCTTATTCTTTGAAAAGTCTCTTATATTTACAAATTCTGTTTGTATAAGCCCTTTATTCTCTGCACGTCTTAATATACTTGTATTTAGACCTGTAAACATTTCTGGAAAAAGTGTTAAAATACTAAACTTCATCTTTTTCTTTTAATCCTTCCAATAAATGAACTATCATTTTTTTGTTTTCTACATCTACGCTTTTTATAACATCACCTATTGCAGGGAGTAGTGTTTGCTTTCCAAGTTCATCTTTTACAACATATACATCATTGCTTCCTGTTGGAAATACATCTACTAGATTTCCTAAATGTTTTCCGTTCGTCTGTTATAACTTCCATACCTATTAAATCTACTATGAAATAACTATCTTTTGGAAGTTTTACTGCATCTTTTCTGTCTATCTTTATATAACAATTTTTATATTCTAAAGTATCATTTATATCGTCTATCCCTTTAAGCTTTAGTAAAACTAACTTATTTTGATATTTTACTTCTTCAATTTCCATTTTTATAAGTTTTCTATCTTTTTCGATATATACATTATTTAATTTGCTGTACCTTTTCATATCATCTGTATATGGTACAACCTTAAAGAAACCTTTTATCCCATATGAGTTAACTATTTGACCTATTTCTAATAAGTTATCCATTTTGGATCTCCTTAAATTTAATCAATAAATTCAATTGTAACTTTCTTTTGTTCTTTGGTACCAATTGCTTTAAAAATTGTTCTTATAGCTTTTGCAATTCTACCCTCTTTTCCAATTACACGACCCATATCACCGCTTTGCTACTTTTACTTCAAATATTATGCTACCTTTTGTTCCTTTTTCTTCAATTTGAATACTAGCTTTGTCTTCGATAAGAGCCTCAATAACCGTTCTTAAACTTTCTTTCATTGTCTTTACCTCCTTATGCCTTCTCTATTAATGCCTTAACAGTGTCAGTAGGTTTAGCTCCATTTTTTATCCATTCATTGCATTTTTCTTTATCAAGAGTTATAACAGCTGGATCTTTCATAGGGTCAAATGTTCCAATTTGCTCTATTATTTTTCCATCTCTTGGTGATCTAGAATCTGCAACTACTATATGATAGAAAGGTGCTTTCTTTTTTCCTATTCTTTGTAATCTGATTTTTACCATTTTGTATATTTCCCTCCTCTTTAAAATTAATATATTTTTAAAATTTAATAACTATATTTTAAGGTTCTTTAAGTCATTCATATCTAGTCCGTTCAGTGCCTTTTTCATTCCACCTTTTTTACTTTTCATTTGTTTCATCATTTTCTGTGTCATTTCAAAAGACTTCATGAATTTATTTAAATCTTGGACCTTAGTGCCTGAACCTTTTGCTATTCTTTGTCTTCTACTTCCATTTAATATTTTTGGATTTCTCCTTTCTTGCCCAGTCATAGAACAAATCATAGCTTCTATTTTTATAAATTCATTATCATCAACTTTTATATCCCCAAGTTTATTTGCACCTGGTAACATTTTAAGTATAGACGAAAATGAACCCATCTTTTTTATTTGTCTTAATTGCGCTAAATAATCGTCTAAATCAAATTCTTTTTTCTTAAGTTGTTTTTCAAGTTCGGCTGCTTCTTCTTCATTAAATGCTTCTTCTGCCTTTTCTATTATTGATAGTACATCTCCCATGCCTAGAATTCTTTCAGCCATTCTATCTGGATAAAACACTTCAATATCACTTAATTTTTCTCCTGAACCGTGCAAATTTTATTGGTCTTCCTGTAACTTTTTTTACAGAAAGAGCAGCACCACCTCTTGTATCTCCATCTAGTTTTGTAAGAATTACTCCATCTATTCCCAGTTTCTCATTAAAAGTTTCTCCTACATTCACAGCGTCTTGACCTGTCATACTATCTACAACAAGCAATATTTCATGAGGTTTTACATTTTGTTTTATATTTTTTAGTTCTTGCATTAGCTCTTCATCTATGTGTAATCTTCCTGCTGTATCTAATATTACAATATCATTTAATTTAGACATTGCTATATTCATTGCTTGTTTTGCTATATGAAGTGGATCTTTTGAATCTTCATTTGCAAAAACTGGTATTCCGAAGTGAACCTCCTACAACTTGAAGTTGCTTTATAGCTGCTGGCCTATATACATCACATGCAACAAGCAATGGCTTTTTTCCTTGTTTTCTTAAAAAATTTGCAAGTTTTCCAGCTGTTGTTGTCTTACCAGATCCTTGAAGTCCGAACAAGCATTATAACTGTTGGCGGATTTGGAGTAAATGCTATTTTGCTTTCTTCTCCACCAAGAAGTTCTACTAACTCATCTTTTACAATTTTTATTACTTGTTGTCCTGGAGTTAACGATTTTAAGACGTCTTGACCTAAGGCTTTTTCTTCTATAATAGAGATAAATTCTTTTACTATTTTGTAGTTTACATCTGCTTCTAAAAGTGCAAGCTTTACTTCTCTTAAAATTTCTTTTAGGTCACCTTCAGTAATTCTAGCCTTACCTCTAAGCTTTCTTGTAATATTTTGTAGTCTACTAGATAGCCCTTCAAACGCCATAATCAATCTCTCCTTCTATACTACGCATTTTAATTCTTGCATAACATTATTTATGATAGCTGTTATTTCTTCATCAGTGTACTTAGTTTGGATTTCTGATAATTCAGATAATATCTTCTGTATTTGTTTTTCTTGTCTTTGTACTTTTTTCATAATTCCAAGTTTTTCCTCTAATCCGAAAAAGTCTCTTCTCTCCTTTCTGAATACTATCTTTTACGGCTTGCCTCGTTATTCCTAAATCCTCTGCAACTTCTGCAAGAGATAGATTATTGTTATAATATAGGTCTAATATATCTTGCTGTTTTTCTGTAAGTAATTCTCCATATATGTCACATAGCAAACCGATTTCAACATTTTTATCCATACTTCACCTCGTGTATATGTAATGCTATACTACTTTACACTATTTTTCCTAATTTGTCAAGGGTTTTTGGGGATTTTTTATTAATTACGCCAATGGGGACGTAGATAAATGGCACAAAAATGTGCCATTTATCTACGTCCCCATTGGCTCACATTGGCGTAGTTACTTTTATTCAATTACATCTATTGCATTATTTACATCCATTCCTTCCAAGTTATAGTATGTTGATGGAATAAGTCCTACTATCACATTTTCTATAAGCAATACTTCGTTTTTTATTGTCTCATCTACAACACTATATGGGGTTAGAATACTTGCTGTGCATGATACATCCAAATATATTCTATGTATTGTCTGATTTATTCCAGCATTTTCAAATTCAGATCTAACTTTAGTCTCCACTGTTCCAGTGTTTGTAAGTTTTATAGGGATATCTGGTCCTATTCCTGATAAAATTCTAATTCCTGTTAAGCTTCCGAAGCTTTATATCAGCTATATTTTCATCATCATTTATTAGTTCTTTTTGTATTTTTGCTGCGACATCTGATGTTATTTCATTTATTGTAATTGCATTTGATTGAAGCATTGTGATATTTCCTTTTTCGTCTTTATATATTTTAACAAAATCATCATATGTATAATTTTTCATAACTTTTGTTGCCTCATTATTTGCAATAAGTGTTGCTTTTGCTTTTGCAGTATCGCTACATACTTTGTTTAATATGGGTGATATTGCCCTTATTTCCAATCCTAAGGTAATTAATGCAATAATTAGTATAGTTACTACATTAAAAGCAAGTTTTCTTTTAAGGCTAATTTTCCCGTTTGGAAACCCTCCCCTTCCGCATAGGAAATTTTATTCTTTTTCTTGTATATATTTTATCCATATCATATTTTATGCACTTTTACATGCAGAACACCTTGGTATAAAAAGTTGCATACCCGGATTTATTTTATTTGGGTTTTCTATATTATTTATTCTTACAATGTCTTCTATAGTGCTTCTATATTTTTTTGCTATTTTCCACAATGTATCTCCTGGCTTTACAAAGTAAATAACCATACTATATGGATTATCACAAGAAGCTTCTAATTCTTCTATATTATCTATTACTCCTATATTCTCTACATTGTATGAATTAGTTCTTGCTTCTAAGTCTATTTTAGCTGATACTTCCATATTATCCTTTGTAAATTCGCTAGATATACTTGATAGTTCTATATCTATATTACTGCTTGAGTCTATCCCCTCAATTTCTTGATTAAATGTGAATGGTATACTTGCATTTTGTGCTTTAAATTCTGTTCCATCATTATTTGATAGTATGAATCTCAAGTTTATATCTCCTGAATATTTTGCAATATCAGTTAAAACATTTATTTCATTAACTACAGGTTCTATCATGACATCACAAACTTTATCATAGTCTGCTTCTTCAAGCTTTACTTTTTCTCTAACATTTATGGTATTTACTGTATTTTTCATATTTACCATTGTACTTACACTTTTTTGGTTAATTTTTAAATTTCTGCTTGGACTGTACATATCTTGTATAGCATTTACTTCTCTACTTCCAAAGACCCTGCAAAACATCTCTACCTCCAATTCTACAGAGATAGAATGGCTATCAGCTGCATTAGGCTTTGCTGTAGCATTTTTTAGTTTGTATTTTACATCACATAAATCTTCTTCTGAAACTCCTACTAAATCGATAAATCCCATTACAGGAATTTTTTCATCTAATGGTTTTATATTTCCGGTCTTCTGTTAAATAAAGCATTTTTACTTCTGCATCTGCTTTTGCAAGCACTTTATTGTAACTTATTTTTGTCTCTTTATTAATTATATTTAAGTCTAAACTAAGTATTTCTTGCAAATTATCTGTGCTGTCAATAACTACTGTCTCTTTTGCAGATGCTTTTGTTATGTTTTGACCGAACTAATGAATTCATTTTTAGAGAAACTACTTGTGTTTGTATATCGTCTATTCCTTGTATCTCTTTTACCATATCTTCATTCTCATTTAGAAACACCTTTGCATCTACTTCTAATATAACTTTAAAACTTACTTTTCTTCCATTTATAACTTTGCATTCTATTTTCCTTATACAGATTCTTTCATCCAAAGTCATTCCTTGCTCCACTTCAGGGAAGTCCAGTATTTCAGTAAAGTCTATGCTTGTATTAAATCCACGTACCCCTTGGCTACTATCATCTGCTATATACATTAGATATATATTTACATTTCCATCTAGTCTAATTTTACCGTTCTAGTATTTCTTTTTTATATATACAAACATTACCAGAAGCTGATATGTCGCTTAATATGTCGGGCTTTGTATCTGGTATTATACTGTCACCTTCGATTGTTATTTCAAAGTTTTTGCTTCCTACTATTTTGTTTACACATAGGCTCTCGCTTATCACGTCTATCATTTAAAATTCTCCTCCTTACATATATTTCTTTTAATAATATATATGTAAAGAGGAGAAAATAATTCCTATTTATTTTTTATTTTTTTGTTACGTTAGTTTGTACTCCGTGTAATGCTACACGATAGTTTGAGTTTGATGCACATGTTGATAATGTTATTACTTTACTGTTTTCATCTAATGTCACACCAAAATTTTTTACTGAACGTGATTTTATTGTGTTCAGCCATTCAAGGTGGCTGCTATTATTTTCAAATCCTGTTTTTGTATAATATGTTTCTACTGCTATTTGATATACTGAGAATACTCTGTATGTATATATTTCTTTGTCTGTTTCAAATGTGAAGTTCCAGTTTGCTTCGTTATTATACCATTCTTTGTTTAATGCTTTTTTGACTGTTCCAAACATTGAACCATCTTTCATGTTATGACCATATATTACTAAGTTTATGTCATTTCCATCTACTTTATCTCTATAGTCTGCAAATATCCAACCCGCTATGTTATTTTGCTTATTAAAATTACGTGTTAAATAAAAGCTATTGTCTGATGATTTTACTACAGGGTAGTCTACGCTTGTCCCTGGTACTTTTAACCATCCGACAAGTATCAGGATTTTTCTCTTTTAGTTTTGCAAAGTCTACTGCTGTTTCTCCTGTTTCGTCATTTACATCTACTATTTCACTAACTATTGTTTCTAATACTTCTTTGTTTTGTCCGTTTTCATTAAACCATTGCGCTATGTACATTATGCAGTATACAGCAACTGCAAGTGATAATAGCGGAAATATATAAAATGTCAATTTTCTCTTTTGTTTTGTTTTTTTGCTCCTTCTTGCCATTTTTTCTCCTCCTTTGTTTATTTTTATTTTGTCTTTAACAGTGTATCACATATTTTTTAAAATTAAAAGGCTTTTTGGAGATTTTAATAATTTTGTTTTTTTGTGGTTTATTGTTTGGCATAAAACGGATTAACAGTTTCTAAAATGCTTTGCATTAAAGAAACTGTAACATTCGCATATTTATCTTGTACGGAGCTTTTAGTCGCTTACGCTTGAAAATTCCTACAATATAAAAAAAGCAGAGGCTCAGTTAAGAGCCTCTTAAGTATATATATTTAACGCTAAAAATTAGTTATTTTTGCTTTTTGCGAAATATACTACGTTTGCTACAACAACTACTGCCAATAATGCTGTTGCAGGTATTATATGATCACCTGTTGCAACTGATGCTGCATCATCTAAATCACCTTTGTTTGTGTCATCTGGTTTGCTTGGTTGTTCAGGTTGATTTGGTTGTTCAGGTTGATTTGGTTCTTCTTCAACTTTTCCTATTTTTGCTGTTATATATTTTTCTTCACCTTTAACTGTAACTGTTAAAGCAAGTTCTGTTCCTTCTGCTAATCCTTTATCTGTCTTAAATGTACCTTTACCATCTGTTATAGAAACAGTGTTTACATTTGCTTCTTTATCAGATCCTGCATATGCTGCAACAGTTATTTGATCTGGATTTAAAACAATTCCATCATATTTTGCTTCTATTGTTACTTCATATTCTTTATCTGCTTCAAAGTTAGTAACTTTTGCATCTGTTCCAGGAACTGTTATTGCATAAGTTATAGTTATTTTGCTGTCAGCACCTTTTACTGTATTTTTGTCAACTAAAAGTGTGTCATATTTTGTTTTTGCACCACTTACAACTGGTTGTGCTTCAACTGCTTTATCAAGTTCTAATTCTTCTGTTGCAGGAGTTGCATCTGGAGTTACAGTTGCTCCTTCTGCTACATATACTTTTCCATATACTTTAGGAGTAGTTAGATTTAAATTTGTATATAGTACACCACTTTGATTTACTACAACAGTACCAGCAAATGTACCTTCACCAGCAAGTGTTATTGTATTAGCTAGTCTAGTTTCATTTACTACATTTAATGTTTTACTAGCTTCTATTACAACTACTGATCCTGATGTAACACCTAAATCTTCTACATATAAATCAGCTTTTACTGTATAAATATTTCCACTAGTACTTTTTTCTACTTTTGGAGTAGCTTCATTTTTTTCAGCTGTAACAGCTGCTTCTAAAGTTGCATATGGATTAGCTTGTGTTCCATCTGCAGCTGCTGCATTTACGCTAGTTGCTATTGTTAATACAACTGCGAATAAAATTATTGCCATTAAAATTTTTAATGTTTTTTTCATTTTTAAAATTTCTCCCTTCTTTGTTTTAAAAATTTTTTTATTTTTTATATACAATTAGGGATTTGGCAGTTTATCCCCAACGTTAACAATATTATTCTACACAAAAGAGTTATATTTGTCAATACTTATTTTGAAAAATCTAGAATTTTTTTCAAGTTTTTCCAATTTAGGCTCTAATTGGCTTATTTCCTTGCTTCCGCTAGTGTGTCCTTTTTTTCTTTTTTAATTTTTTCATAATTTTTTTGTATTTTTTCATAATTTCTTAAGGATTTTTGGCCATTTTTGTATAGGGAAATGGGTTGTTTTTTGTATTTTTATGTAGATTTTAATATTATAGCATTTCTTCTAATAGCTTCTCTACATTTAAGCCAATCTCATCTTTTAGTTTATATGCTTCTTCACAAAATTCCTTTTTATTCTTTATTGCTTTTTTATATGTAGTTTAAACTTACTAAATACAAGATCGCTTTTAGAATTACAATGAAAATTTTCATATACTTTTATTTCTAAAAATCTTCTATTTTGATTTATGTAATTACTTTGTTTTTATTTTCTGCAAAAATTCTGCAATATTGATTACTAGCAAAGTTTATTCCATGTTCTATGTTCTTATTTAAGCTTTCCTTTGCCTGATATTATTGATAATGTTTGTGTTTTATGAAAAGATAGATGATTTGATACTTTAAATCCAATTAACATATCCTCTACTCTCCTACTGTTATTTATTATATGTAATTTTTTCACTAATTTTTCTGATGATTGTATGTAGCGATTTTATTTATCTTACATACATTAAGTCTTAGTTAAAATATTTGACATACTTTTTTAGCAAATCACCATCTACTTTTTCTCCGTCTAATATCTTTTTTTCTATTTGTCTTTTTACTTCATTTCTTATTTTCTTATTTTTAGATATTGTTTCTATTAAATCTTCACTATAGTTGTCTAGCCAATCTACTTCAAATTTCTCAGCTTGAAATTTATCTATATCAAATAAGAAATCATAGTCTTTTATTATACCTAAAAAACTCTTAAATTTTTCTTTTTCTAGTATATAATCATTTAATATTAAGTCATTAATACATCTTAATAGCGTTATTAATAATGTTGATTTTTCTGTAATCTGTCTTTGATTTTCCATTACATCAATATATTTATTTTCATATTCTATATTAGGTTCTATAATCTTTTTTAGCAATGCCTCATAATATATTATGCAGTGTTTTTTTTCGTATCGGTCTTCACTTAACTTGTCTTCTATTATTTTATTTAATTTGATTTTATCATTTTTATTTAGTATATCGTATATATATATCATGATACTATATTTATTTACATCATTAATTTTTATAATATCATCAACAATATTATTATTTTGCAATTCGTATTTTTTATCATTTTTATGTATACAGGCTGAAATGTTATATATTATACATTCCCATTTAAGTGGAATTGTCCTAAATTCTTTAAGGTTGTTCAGTATCTCAGTCAACATACTACTTAACGTACTTAGTTCAAAATTATTGAATTGTTCATATTGATTATATATATAATTGTTTAACTCGTTATAATCTATTTCTATTTTCTGATTTTTTATACATTTTATTATGCATTCATTTATTTCTTTATATTGTTCTTTATTTATCTTTATTTTTGATAAAATTAATAGTATTGTATTTATATTGGCGTCTTCTCTATTTTTTATAAAGTATATACAATTTTTTATAATATTTAAAAATCTCTCTTTGTCCTTTTCATCAATTTTTATTTCTGTGATTTCATATCTCTCAAAGATATCTTCTAAATCTTGAGTATTAGTATATTCAAGCATAATCAATAAATCAAATAATATTAATTTTTCAATTTTTATATTGCCTATAGTATTTCCGAAAAAAGATTCTTTTTTCTTTGGTACAACATAGCTTTTAAATATATTATCTATATAATCATAGTAACTTCCTTTTAGCTCATCTAATCTATCTATTACAAGTAAATTGTTTTTTATAAATTTCATAAGTTTTTTCATATTTTCTCTTAATTGATATATCCCTATCTCTGTTTCTGGTATTGTTAAATAATTTGTATTTGCATCTTTGTATACCTTTTTCTTTATATTTAACATTTGATATGTCTTAGAATTTATATAACTCCATGTAAATATTGATTTTAAAAATTCTAGTTCTTCCAATTTAAATGGTTTCTTTAGTAAAACTTTGTCCAGATCCATCTTTTCAATTTCACTTCTTACTATTTCTTCATACTCTTCACTATACATATTATTTATAATAATTTTACCTATATTGTATCTATTAAATTCCGAAAGTGCATATATAACAAAGTCCTTATCCTGTAATGCTTTGTCTGATATTTTTTTATATTCTTTGTATGCATTATAATAATTCTCTATATAATACATAGCATATGCTTTTTCCATATGCAATTGGTAGTCATTTTCTATTTCATTTTCTTCAGTGTTTTCTACAAATTGTAACATCTCATTGTAATCTAATATTTCAAGTGCTTTAGCAATTTTTAAAAATTCGTAAGGATTTTTATTTCTATATATTATTTTATCTTTATTTTCTAGGTTATCAAGTTTTATGTATTTTATTTCTGACTTATTTAAAAATTCTATTAATTTTGTAATACTATATTTTTTATTTTTTAGATCTTCTCTAACTTGTTTTACAAATTTGTTAGCTTTACTACCTTTAAGAATCATTTGATCTTTATACAAATTAGCCTTTATTCCTATTTTATTACTTAAAAAATTTAATACTTCTTCACTATCTATATAATTTATTTTCTCAAAAGAATCCATAAATTCATATACATCACTAGTTTTATCTTCTATCTCATACTCATTAAGTAAATACTTTATGAATCCATATAGTTTTTTCCCTTCAAGTGATTTTATTTCATTACAGTTTTCTTCTAATTTTTTTCTTAATTTTTCATCTACTTTTGAATAATATAATATATTTATGCCTTTATTTTGGTAGTATTGATATTCATGTATATTCTCATCATGTGTTGATAAAAAATACGGTCTTGGTATATCCTCTTTTAATATTTCTTTTACCCATTGAAATATATATTTAACATTTGGGTCAGATAGTGAATATCCTACAAATAAAACTGTATGTGTAGAAAATAAAGATTTTATATATGTTTCAATTAACTTAAATTTTTTAGGATATGTTAGAAAATCATCTTCTTTAAAGATTATATTTTTATTTTGAAAATCTCCATGCATTTTTATAATCATTTTGCTATTTGGAGTATATGGTAAGTCACTATCTTTACATACAATATCATAAAACATACCTTTCTGTTTTGCTTGTTTTTCTATTAATTCATCAAAATTTGTAGTTATAATATGGCATGGATTTAATTCTAATAGTTTATCATGAATTTGGTTTGGCTTTGCATCAATATTCAATTCTGAATTCAAAAATTCATAATATTCTTTTTTATTTCTAGAATTATAATAATATTGTGCTATTTTGGGATAATCATTTTCTTTATCTTCTATATTAATCTTGGTTTTTATCTTTTCTATAATGTTCCCCCATAATGGTATACCGGAATTTGCCGATACTCCAGCCCCAATGAATATAATTAGTTTGTTATTCTTAGAGTTCTTTCGTATTATTCTTTTACTTTCTTCTAGGTCTTTATTCATTACTATATCTCCTAAAACTTATACTAGTTTATTGTCTTTATTGTTTTAATATATCACAAATACTTATATTTATCTACTTTTTTTAATATTTTTTAAAACAAATGCCTTATAAATACATACCATTTTTGTTTTGATAGTCATTTATAAGGCATCTACTTTATTTCCATAAATTTTTAAGTTTGCAAAAGAATTTGCTGATTTAAAATATTTTCATTATGCTTTATTATATATTTAGTAATTGGTTGTCTTCTATATTTTTCACCTCCTCATTTTTTAATATGTTTAAACTATACTACCTAGTAAAATCTATTTCAAGTAATTTATACAAAAATAGCCTAGATTTTTATTTCAAATCTAAGCTATTTTTTCTCTCCTTATAAATTCTCTTGTATTCCCTGTATACTTTCTTCTGTACCTAATCTTATTTTCTTTGGTTCTTCTACCTTTGGCGGTATTATTGAAGCATAGTTTTCTCCGTCAAATACTTGCAAATCTATCGTTCTTGTTAATACATCTGTGTAACTATATGTTGCATTTCCTTCTTCTTGGTCGTATTTAACTACAAATAGATTTGGATAGGCCTTTTCTATTACTGCTTCTTTTTCAAAAAATCTACTTCTTCCTAATGCTCCTTTTACTATTATCTTTTGTCCTTCTTTGTTTACAATATCTTCTCTTAAGTTTGTAATATCATCCCTATAAATCATATGACCACCCATCCTTTGTATGATAGGTGTATTATATCATCTACTACCTAAAATGTCAAAAAAGCTCTTTATTTGTATAATGTCAATTTTCGCTTATTTTTACATGGTTTGGCAGTTTGTTTTTATCTTTTATTACATTTGTATTACAGTTTTGTTACGTTTTTGTAATATTACTTTTTCCCCTTGGCATAACTTCCTCCTACTCTTTTTCCTTCGTCATGAAGTTCTGCTGTTATGTCTCTTATTGTTATTATTCTATTACTATCTGTTGTTGCAATTTTTTCTGCTACTACTAAAGGATCTACAAAGTCTATCAGAATTCTTGCAGGAGATGATGCAAAATTTGCTCCGTGCTGCCATTATTGCTTCAAAAAAGCTTTGGCACGCACCCGCAAATATTACTATATCTTTATCTGGTCTTTGTGCTTTTCTTACTTCTATTACAGAATTTATAAAATATCTTGAGTTTCTGTAATTATATATATCATCGTAATTTTGCCCGTTTTTTACTATTCCATCATGTCCGTGTTATTACTACAATATCAGGATTATATTTTTTTATCAAGCCTCCTATTACTTGTGGTTGTCTATTTTCAGGTATATTTTTTACTATGGCTTTTAGTCCTAATTTTTGATAGTATCTTGCTGATTTTCCAGTGTATCTCCTATCACCATCTAAATGTAAAATTAATGCGTTTGTTTCTCCCCTTTTTCCATTTTTCTCTTTTTTCTTAAATATTTCTCTAGCTGATTCTGCTATTCTTTTTTTTATTTTTGTTTCTATGTTTCTCTTTTTTTCTTCTATTTTACTTTTGTCTATTTTTTCTAAATCATCTATGGGTGCATCTGCTTCTATTCTATAATTAACTCCTTTTAAAATAGCATAATCTTTTTCTCCTTTTGTTTGTATTATTCTAGTTACATAGAATAATACATCTTTTCCATATGATATTCTTCCAACTATATCTCCTTTTTTTATTTCCACTCTTTTCACCCCTATTTCTACATTTTATGATTTTTTATTAAATAAAGTGTTTATTTTAAAATTCTGATTTGTTTTTTCATTTTTAAGCTTTTTTGCATATTTTTTTATATTTTGTTAATAATAGCTATTGAATTGCTTAAATGAGCTCGAAAGGAGGTTTTTTATATGGCAACACAAAAACATTTATATATTACTGGTACATCTAATGTTTCTTGGAAAGATGCAATTGTACAAGCAGTTGCAGAAGCTTCTAAAACAATAGATTATTTAAATTCTGTAAAAATTCTAGAGCAAAGAGCAAATATTTCAGGTAAAAAACTTGCAGAATTTTACGTTGATTTGGATTTAAGTTTTACTGTTGACAGAGAAAGAGAAGATTAAAGATTGAAATATAAAGAAAGGATAAAATAAAAAATGGATAAAATACAGACAAATAGTGAATATCAAACTTATGTCGATAAAAAATCCCCTAATTCTCCTATTTTGAAAAATTGCTTAAATGCATTTTGGGTTCGGTGGTCTTATATGTACTATTCGGACAGTTTATTTCAGATTTTTGTAAGTTTAGAGGATTTGATACTGAAACCTCAGGTACTATTGTCGCTATTATATTAATTGGGCTTAGTGCATTTTTGACTTCACTTAATTTGTTTAATAGAATTGGTAAATTTGCAGGAGCAGGTTCTCTTGTTCCTATTACTGGCTTTGCAAATTCAATTGTTTCTCCTGCTATAGAGTATAAGTCTGAAGGTTATGTTATGGGTGTAGGTGCTAAGATGTTTACTGTTGCAGGTCCTGTACTTGTTTATGGTATTTCTGCTTCTATTTTAGTTGGAATTGTGTATTTAATTTTTAATACTCAAGCTGTAACCTTGGTTTAAAAAATTTACGAAAGGAGACTTTTATATAATGCAAAAATTAGGAAAACAAACTATAAAGTTTGATACTCCCCCATCTATTCTTGAAACTGCATCTATTGTGCGGGCCAAAGGAATCTCAGGGACCACTAAGTAAATATTTTGATACTTGCTTAAATGATGAATTTTGGGGAGAAAAAACTTGGGAAAAGGCTGAAAGTAAAATTATAAAGGAAGCTATAAGTCTTGCTATTAATAAATCTAAAATTCCATCTGAGTCTATAGATTTTTGTTTTGCAGGAGATCTTCTCAATCAGTGTATTTCTGCAAGCTTTGGTATTCGTAGCTTTTCTATTCCATATTTTGGAATTTTTGGTGCTTGTTCTACTTTTGTTGAAGGTATGATACTTTCGAGTATTTTAGTTTCTTCAGGTATCGCAACTAATTCCCTTTTTGCAACTTCTAGTCATTTTTGTAGTGCAGAAAAACAATTTAGGTTTCCTCTAGAACTTGGAAATCAGAGACCTCCTACCTCACAGTGGACTGTTACAGGTGGAGCTGCTTCAATTGTTTCTTCTAATGGAAATGGGCCATATATAACTCATGCAACTCCTCGGAAGAATCGTTGATATGGGAATAAAAGATGCAAATAACATGGGAGCTGCTATGGCACCTGCTGCTGTAGATACAATCGTTTCCCATTTTAAAGACACTGGAAGAAAACCAAGTTATTATGACGCAATAATCACTGGTGACCTTGGTCATATTGGCAAGGATATTGTTTCAGACATGATGCTAACTTATGGATATAATGTTAAACCAAATTATAATGATTGTGGAGTTCTTATTTTCGATAAAGAAGCTCAAGATACTCATTCTGGCGGTAGTGGTTGTGCATGCTGTGGTACTGTTTTTTCTGGATATTTATTTAATGAACTTAAGAATAAAAAATATAATAAGATTTTACTTGTTGCAACTGGTGCTCTTATGAATTCTACTTCATCTCAGCAAGGTGAAAGTATTCCAGGTATTGCTCATGCTGTTGCAATTGAGAATATGTGAAAGGAATGATTTAAAACTATGGATATGTTTTTTGCTAGTTTAGAGCTTATGGATTATGTTTGGTGTTTTATCGTTCGGTGGTATTATTTGCGTTATTGCTCAGGTTTTAATTGATAAAACTAAGATAACTCCCGCAAGAATTCTTGTACTTTTTGTAACTCTTCGGTGCTGTGCTTCGGAGGGCTTGGAATATATGATTATATTATAAATTTTGCAGGTGCTGGTGCAACAGTTCCTATCCTTCGGATTTGGTGCAAATTTAGCAAAAGGTGCTATAAAAGGTGTTAGAGAATTTGGTCTACTCCGGTGCTTTTACTGGTGGTATTAAGGCAGCTGCACGGACGGAATTTCTGCTGCTGTGTTCTTTGGATATATTGCTTCTCTTGTTGCTAAGCCTAAAATGAAGAAATAAAATTTCCGTTTTTGTTGCATAGTTTATGTAAATATGATATAATTTCGTGCATAAGCCGAATTTGGCTTATGCATAATTTTTCCATTTTAAGGAGGACACTATATGAACAAAAATTGTAGCAGTAATGTGGATACTGTTGTATCTCATCGGTTATTAGATGACTTATATTCGTTATCTAATACTATGGAGAACTTCAAATCAATGAATCTTGATTTCATTGATTTAGGTTTCGTCAAATGGAATAATGAAGGTTCTATCGATAAATTACTTTCCTTATGCTATTTACTCGAAATCAAATCTGAAGTTTTACTTGATTTACAGCGGTTATTAAGCAGTGTACCAATGATACGCAATGTCCTGAATGATGATGAATTGATGTGCTTAAAATTTATCAATGATTTCGGAGTTGTTCAGTTCATTGGGGAAGCAGATGCGGATTGTTTTGATAAGCTTTTGTCTTTTTTTAAAGTGATTGAGTTTAAATGTTCTGTTTTATTCTCGCATTATATTCCCATGCAGTTAGATTATTATCACCATTTTAATAAGCAAAAGTATGTAAAAAGAAGGGCTCTAGAGGCAAGAACTCGTACACGTATGGTTCAGCTGGGAAGCGCTGCTGTTTATTCAAAAGATTTAGAAGATTCAGATGATGGCAGCTTGCTGCGAGGCAAATTGGTGCGGAGTGAAGGTATTGCTCATAAGAAATGTACCAAAAAAATCTGTGAAGCCAATAAAACACCTTGGACTAAATCTAAGTTTGAAGCTGCGCATAAGATTGTTAAGCGCACTAGACATCTGATCCGGCTTGCTGAAGTATATAAGGATTATACCATTCTTTACAGAGGTAGATATTTTAAGGATACCAGCAAGGACATTCAGCTTCCTGATGTTTTGGCGAATACCAAGGATACTGCAGCTGCAAAAGGAAAGAAGAATGTATACTTTGTACGGCTTCCTGAAGAGTGTGCAGGATATGAACATCGTTGCAGCGGGCAGTATGTCAAAGTTTATAATGGTGATGTACTTGAAGATGCAGATACTGAAGAAGCATTGTATCCGAGTAAAAAAGGAGATATTCCTATGAGTATTCGGAGAAATAGGCATAACGCAAATATCCATCCTTTAGGCAGGTAGAATATTGTAACAAATAATATGCCTACTATTTCTTCTTGTGAGGTATCTTTAACCCCTATTATTTCTACTTCAGGTCGTTCTTACGGATTCCTTTAATTATTTATGGAAAAAAATAAGACTTATTTGTATATGGTCTTAAACGCAAAGAGCTCAGTGATTTTTCACTGGGTTCTTTGTTTTATAAAATTATTGAAATATTATATACATACTTTAATATTGTTGCATATTTTACGTAAGTGTGGTATAATTGTTTTATGAAAACTTAACATAGTTTCAGATTTGTTTGTTAGTTACTTTTTATACACCAATTTCAAAGGAGGACAAGTCATGGAAGATCAGACAAATTTTGTACTTAATGTAGAATATGCGTACAGCAGCATTGCTGAATGGATTGATTTAGAGAGGCTTGGCCTCCTAATCATTGCTGAAGCTATTCGTATGCTTCAGGAAAGAAATTATCTTCCTGATGTATCAGGCGTATTTTAAGCCACTTTCTTCTAAAAAAAGTAATTTAAGAAAAGACGCTTCCTTCTTTTTGGAAGCGTCTCTTCTTTTAATTATTTTCTAATATTTAACTTCTTGATTCTACAAGAATTTTAATTCCAGTCCTATCTTCTCCTTCTACTTCAACCTCCGCAAAAGCTGGTACACATACTAGGTCCACTCCTGCTGGTGCAACGAATCCTCTTGCTATTGCGACTGCTTTAATTGCTTGGTTTAACGCCCCTGCTCCAATTGCTTGCATTTCTGCTTTACTACTTTCTTTTACCAAACCAGCTATTGCTCCTGCTACTGAGTTTGGGTTTGATTTTGATGAGATTTTTAAAACTTCCATTGTTTGTGCCTCCTATAATTTATTTTTTTGTTTCGTTTGAACATTTATATTTATATTATATTTGAAGCACAATGTCTAGTCTTTTTTGGAAAAAATTGGAAGTTTCCGTCGCATAAAATTAGCCTTTTTTGCCTTTTTTCGACATCTGTCACATATTAATTCTCTTAATATTTGTTACTTTGCAGTTTTCGTCATTTATTTCAAATATACATCCATTTAATATACATTCTCCTTTTGCTACTCTGTATTTTTCAGGTAATGTTGTTACAAATCTTTTAAGTGATGCATCTATTTCCATACCAATTACAGAGTTTTTTGGTCCTGTCATTCCTATATCTGTAATGTATCCTGTACCTTTTTCTAATATTTTTTCATCTGCTGTTTGTACATGTGTATGTGTTCCAAAAATAGCTGTTACCTCTCCATCTAAGTAATATCCCATTGCGATTTTTTCTGCTGTTGCTTCTGCATGAAAATCTACTATTATAATATCTACTTCTTTTTCCTTTAATGATTTTAATATTTTTTTGCAAATCAAAAATGGATTTTCAGAAAGTACATTCATATCTGTTCTTCCGAATTAAGTTTATTACTGCAATTTTTTTATCCTTACAAGTATATATGTTATATCCTTTTCCGCAAACTCCACTTGGATAGTTTGCAGGTCTTATTAATTTTGGGTCGTCTATGAAGGTAAATATATCTTTTTTCCCCCATGTGTGATTTCCCATTGTGACTGTATCTACATCAAGACTTATGATTTCATCAAATTGTTTTTTTGTAATTCCCATTCCATCTGCTACATTTTCTCCATTTACTATGCAAAAATCTATATTATTTTCTTCTTTAATTATCTTTATTTCTTCACCTAATTTTTTTAGTCCACTATCTCCTATTAAGTCTCCTACCACCAAAATGTTCATTATTTTATCACCTCAGGTACTATGATACTATAAATTAGTGATTTAGGCAAGGTTTATTTTCTAATATGCCAGAATAGGTTTTATTCTTTCTATAGAATTGCTTATATAAGGGTCAGCATATACTTTTTCTGTTTGTTCTTTGTTTAGCATAACATCTTCGTCTGTAGCTGTTCCTATTTCATATATGTAATTAGTAAGCTTTTCATATGTTTCGTAGTAAATAAATTCTTTAACAAGCAACATACTTTGTTTGTTTATCCACTGTTCAGTATAACTATTACCATAATTAGCATTTCTTCTTATTACATAACACTCTTCTTCTTCTCTAATTTCATAATTATAATATTGTTCTATAACACTTGATAAGTGCAAAAATTTTATATGGTCTTCATATAAATATTTGCTATCCATTATAAAAAGTCCTCCCACATATTTTTTGTTATCAGTAAATTGTAAACATATACAATTTACTTTTGATTTTACTCCATAATTTGTATAGTTTTCTATTTCATTATTGCCGTAAATATTATAAGTATTATGTACCTCTTTATATTTCCCATCTTTGTAATACATTGTAATATGTAATGCATCTGACTGATTTTTCAATTTAAATTCTTTTTTTAAGATAAAATTATCATTTTCAAAAAAAGCTTTAGTTTTTTCATATGCAATATTCATAATGTTATTTACTTCTTCATATGTTCTATAACTTTCTTCATACGTTTTATTGTTTTCTTTTTCTTCATATGTTTTATAACTTTTTTCATATGCTTTATTGTTTTCTATAATTTCATATACATTTGTTCCTAAAACTATGGTACATATGATTATACTAATTAGTCCAAGCACTATTGCTATCCATTTAAACACTTTTATTTTTTTATTATATTTCTTTAAATAGTTTATTTCTATATTTTCAATTTTATTTCTTGTTTCTTCTTCTGTTTGCTCACCTTTTAACATTTTTAACATTTCGTCACATTTATTGCAATTTTTTATATGCTTTTCTACAAATTCTTTTGTGTTATCATTTATTTGATTTTCTACATAGTTTGGAAGTAAGTCTTTTATTATATCACATTCATTTTTAATCATTGTCTAGCTCCTCCTTTAATTTTATTTTTCCTCTATAATAGTTAATTCTTGCCCATTCTTCACTTTTTCCTAGGATTTCTCCTATTTCTTTAAATGAAAGTTCTCCTTTTATTCTCAGCAAAAATACTTCTTTTGTTTTTTCGTCTAATTTATGTATTTGCTTATATAAATTTATGATTTCGCTTCTATCTTCTATATGGTTTTCCAGTGACTTTTCTATAATAAGGCTCTCTATATAGCTATCTTCATCTATAGAAATTAGTTTTATCCTTTTTTCTTTTCTCAAATAATCTTTCCATAAGTTTTTTGCAATTTGGCATAACCAAACATTTAATTTGCAATCTCCTCTGAAATTTTCTATTCCGATAATAGCTTTATAGAAAGTCTCTTGTGTTAATTCTTCTGATATTTCATGACTTTCACATAAACTATACAAATAGTTGTAAACAAATCTTGAATGCTTTTTATATAATTCTTCCATCTTTCCCCTCCTTTCTATTATTTATGACGTTATATTTGTTTCTTTTGTTACAAAAATAAATTACTTTTTAGAAAAACTCTCGGGATTTTCTCCCGAGAGTTTCTTATTTTTATTTTGCGTATTCGATTGCTCTGGCTTCTCTTATTACATTTACTTTTATTTGTCCTGGATATTCCATTTCGTCTTCTACTTTCTTTGCAATATCTCTTGCCATGATTGTCATTTCTGCTTCTGATACTTTTTCAGGTTTTACTATTATTCTGACTTCACGACCTGCTTGTATTGCATAAGATTTGTCAACACCATCAAATGAATCTGCAATCTCTTCTAATTTTTCTAGTCTCTTTATGTATGCTTCTAATGTTTCACGTCTTGCTCCTGGACGAGATGCTGATATTGCATCTGCTGCTTGTATTAAAACTGCTTCTAACGTTTGCGCTTCTACATCTTCATGATGCGCTTCTACTGCATTTATAACTAAAGGATTTTCTTTAAACTTCTTAAGTATTTCTACACCTATTTCAACATGTGTTCCTTCCATGTCATGATCTAATGCTTTTCCTATATCATGTAAAAGTCCAGCTCTTGCTGCTCTCTTACTATCTAATCCAAGTTCTTCTGCCATTATTCTTGCCAAATTTGAAACTTCTATAGAATGATTTAAAACATTTTGACCATAACTTGTCCTATATTTTAGTTTTCCTATTAATTTTATTAATTCTTGATTTAGTCCGAATTACTCCTGTTTCAAGTGTAGCTCTTTCTCCTTCTGATTTGATAGTTTCTGCAACTTCTTCTTTTGCTTTTTCTACCATTTCTTCTATTTTTGCAGGGTGTATTCTTCCGGTCTTCTATTAGTTTCTCTAAAGCAATTTTTGCAACTTCTCTTCTTAATGGATCAAATCCTGATAATACAACAGCTTCTGGCGTATCATCTATTATAAGATCTATCCCTGTAAGAGTTTCTAAAGCTTTTATGTTTCTACCTTCTCTTCCTATGATTCTACCTTTCATTTCATCACTTGGAAGTGCTACTATTGATACTGTTGTTTCTGATGTATGATCTGCTGCACATTTTTGTATTGTATATGTAAGTATCTCTCTTGCATTTTTTACAGCATCTTCTTTTGCCTTTGTTTCTAACTCTTTTATGATATTTGCCTTCTCTGCTGTTATTTCTCTTTCAGTTTCATTTAAAAGCATTGTTTTTGCTTCTTCAGTAGTCAATCCAGAAATTCTTTGTAGTTCTTGTAATTCTTTGTCTATGATTTCTTGTGTTTCTTTTTTCTTATCTTCTACTTCTTGCATTTTTCTTTCTAATTCTTTTTCCTTATACTCTAAACTAGATGTTCTTTTTTCTAGATTTTCTTCTTTTTGTATTAATCTTTTTTCTTGAGATTGTACTTCACCACGTCTCTCTCTAATCTCTTTTTCAAGTTCATTTCTTTCATTCATAATTTCTTCTTTTGCCTTGAATACTTCTTCTTTTTTTATATTCTCAGCTTCTTTGTTTGCAACTTCTAACAATCTTTTTGCTTCATTTTCTGCACCTGAAATTTTGGATTCAGCAATTTTCTTTCTAATTATAACACCAATTGGAATAAATATTATTCCTGAGATTAGGACAGTGGCGATTATTATTATAGTATTGTCCATAAAATCTACCTCTTTCCTATTTAATTTTCAATGTTCGTAATTTTTATATATAACTAATTATTTTAGAATATATTTCAACTTACTATAATATTTTATATGTATTATTGTAAACTGTCAAGTATTTTTATGATTTTTTTGCTATTAAACCTAAATCACTAATTTGTTTATTTTAGATTTTACATATGCTTCTAATTTTTGCATAAATTCTTCTGCATGAATTTCTTTTTTCGCAACCATTTCTAGTCCTTTTTCCCAACTTGCTGTCAGTTTTGGGTTTAGCATATCTGGCATAGCCCCTCTTACGACATCATATATTAGTTCTCCTTTTTCTGTTGGCGTTATTATTTGTGTCTTTTTGTTTATTCCTATATAATTTATTTTCTCTAATTTTTTCATTATCTCTGCTCTTGTTGCAGAAGTCCCTATTCCTGCACCTTTTATTTGTTCTCTTAATTCTTCATCTTCTATTAATTTACCTGCATTTTCCATTGCAAGTATTATACTTCCCGAATTATATCTTGTAGGTGGAGAAGTTTCTGCTGTTTTTGTTTCGAAATTTTTGACTGCTATTTCTTGTCCTTTTTTTAATGAATTTAATATTTCTAAGTTGCCGCTTCCATCTTCTACTTCTTCCCCTTTATCTTCTTTTTTTGCTTCCTTATTTGGTTTTGCTATTTCTAAATATCCCTGTTTTATACATACTTTTCCGACTTACTGAAAATTCTTCATTTTCTATTCCGAACTTTTACTGAAATTTTGCTGAATTCTGCTGGTGGATAAAATATGCTTAAAAATCTTTTGCATATTAATTTGTATATGTTTTTTTGCAAATCACCTAATTTATCATAGTTCTCAAAGCCTGCTCCTGTAGGTATTATTGCATAGTGGTCTGTTATTTTGCTATCGTCTACATATTTTGTTTTTATTAAGTTTGTACTATATTTTTCGTCTATCATTTTTTTGATATAATCTTGTATTTCTTCGTCTTTAAACCCTTTTGCAAGTCCATTTAAGTTTTTGCTTATTACTTTTGCCACTGCTGTAGAGAGTACTCTTGCGTCTGTTCTTGGGTATGTTACTAACTTTTTTTCATATAATTCTTGGATAACTGCTAATGTTTCGTCTGGCTTTATTTTAAACCTCTTTGTACATTCGTTTTGTGCTTCTGCTAGATTAAATAGCAAGGGCGGGTTTTCTTTTGCTTTAGATTTTTTTACTTCAAGAATTTTTGCTTCTTTCTCTTTTAGACTAAGTATAAATTCTTTTGCATCTTCTTCTTTTTTGAAACCATTATCATTATATAGTTTTGGAGAGCCTAACATTTTTGATTTTTCTGTTTGTTTCCATTCTGCCTTAAAAGTATTATCTTCTCCAAATTCACCGAATTATTTTATAATATGATGTTTTTACAAAGTTTCTGATTTCTCTTTCTCTTGATACTATCATTCCAAGGACGCATGTCATAACACGTCCGAACTGATATTGATATTTTTTCTTCGTTTATTTTTTTTGCAACTCTTCTTCCATATATTATAGATAAAAGTCTTGAGAAATTTATTCCAATTAGATAGTCTTCTTTTGCTCTTAGATATGCTGAATCTGATAGACTATCATACTCTGATAAGTCTTTTGCTTCTTCTATTCCCCTTTTTATTTCTTCTTCTGTTTGTGAATCTATCCATACTCTTTTTCTTGTCTTTCCTTGTATTCCGTGCTTCTTGTTCTACTAATCTATATATATATTCTCCTTCACGTCCAGAGTCTGTAGATACATATATTGTATCTACATCTTCTCTCCCAAGTAATGATTTTATAATGTTAAACTGATTTTGTACACTTGGAATAATTTCATATTTATATTCTTTTGGAAGAAATGGCAATGTATCTAGCCTCCAATATTTTAGTTTTTCATCATATTTTTCAGGATATGACATAGTAACTAGGTGTCCTACACACCAAGTTACTATCCATTCTTCTGATTCTAGATATCCATTTCTTGCTCCACCATTTATTTTTAATACTTTTGCAAATTCTCTTGCAACTGATGGCTTTTCTGTTATTAGTAGTTTTTTTTGCATTTTATTTTTTCCTATCTAAGAAAATTAAACTCCCCTACATGAATGTAAGGGAGTTTATATATTTTTTCATTTAAAATCCCGGTTTACCTAAAAGCCTAAACATATTTTTCTTATATTCTTCTACACCTGGTTGGTTAAATGGATTCACTCCTAAAATACTTCCTGACATTGCACACGCAAGCTCGAAGAAATATATTATGTGTCCGTACCCCTCTTGCATCTAATTTATCTACGTTTATAACTATGTTTGGTACATTTCCACTAACATGTGCTTCTATTGTTCCTTCCATAGCTTTTTTGTTTACAAAATCCATCGTTTTTCCAGCTAAATAGTTTAAACCATCTAAATTATCCCCATCTTCTTTTATTGTTATATCTGATTCCGCTTCTTCTATATTTATAATTGTTTCAAATAGGTGTCTTTTTCCGGTCTTGTATATATTGACCCATTGAATGCAAGTCTGTTGTAAAATCTACTCCTGCTGGGAAAATTCCTTTTCCCATTTTCCCTTCGCTTTCTCCGAAAAGTTGCTTCCACCATTCTATAAAGTAATGCATTTTAGGCTCATAGTTGACTAATATTTCTATTTCTTTTTGATTTATATGAAGTATATTTCTTACAACTGCATATTGATAGCATTCATTGTATTTTAATTCACTATCTTTATATTTGTCTTCTGCATCTTTTGCACCTAACATTAACTCGTCTATATTTATTCCAGCTACTGCAATAGGAAGAAGTCCTACTGCTGTGAGTACTGAATACCTTCCTCCGATGTTATCTGGAACTACAAACGTTTCGTATCCTTCGTCTAGAGCTAATGTTTTTAATGCTCCTTTTGATTTATCTGTTGTAACATATATTCTTTTTCTTGCTTCATCTATACCATATTTATTTTCTAATATCTCTCTGAATACTCTAAAAGCTATAGCTGGTTCTGTTGTAGTTCCTGATTTTGAAATAACATTTACTGAGAAATCTCTGTCTCCTATTAGTTCTATTAGTTCATTTAAGTATACTCCACTTATATTATTTCCTGCATATAGTATTTGTGGCGTTTTTTGTTTTTTGTAGTTGTAAAATGTACTAGTTAGACTATCTATAACAGCTCTTGCTCCTAAGTAAGACCCCCCTATTCCTATGCAAACAAATACTTCTGAATCTTCTTTAATTTTTTTACTTGCTTTTTTTATTCTTTCAAACTCTTCTTTATCATAATTACTTGGAAGCTCTAGCCAACCTAAAAAGTTATTTATATCATTTGGATTTTGATGTAGATTTTCGTGAATTTCTCTTACTTTATCCTTATATTCTAAGATTTTGTCCATACTAACATCTACGTTTTTTAAGTCTAGCTTAATATTTGACATTTATTTTCCTCCTTTGTTTTGTGCCAATAGGGACATGTATATTTGGCACATGATTTATGAATTCTCGATTAGAACTGGAAATACTTGCTTTTTCCTAGATGAAACTCCTTTTAAAATCATTCTATTATTTTCTATTTTTTGTCCAAATGCTTTTTCTGCAATATCTACTCTATTTCCTAGTACTATTGCTTCTGAATCAGTAGCTATTATATCTGTTATTACTAGCATAAATAAATCTATATTATTTACACTTATAAACTTTTTAATTGCTTCTTCTATTTCTTTTTGATTTTTTAATACATCTTCAATAGCTACTGTATTAACTTGCGCTACTTGGAAATTTAGTCCGTTTGTTTCTAGTTTCTTTGAGTCTATATTTATTAATTCTTCTGCTGTAAATTCGCTTAAATCTGTTCCTGCTTTTAACATTTCTAGTCCATATTTTTCTACATCTATTTCTGCTATTTTTCTTAATTCTTCTAATGCTTTTCTATCATAATCTGTAGTTGTTGGTGATTTTAGAAGTAAAGTATCTGATATTATTGCGCTTAGCATTAGTACTGCTTCTTTTTTATCTATTTTATGTCCTAATATTTTAAATTCTTCAAAAAGAATTGTGCATGTACAGCCATATGGTTTTGCAGTATAATATATTGGCTCTGATGTTTCAAAATTTTTAATCATATGGTGGTCTGTAACACCTAAGATTTTTGCTTTTTCTATTCCATCTGCACTTTGATTAAAAGCATTATGGTCTACAAGTAATACTTCTTGTCCTTCTTCTACTTTTTCTATTAGTTCTGGCGCTTCTATTCCAAGATAGTCTAATACATATTTTGTTTCTTTGTTTATATTTCCAAGTCTTACTGCTTTTGTATCATTACATCCATTTTTTTTATCTAAAATTTCATGTACTAACGCTGAACATATTGAATCTGTGTCTGGGTTTTTGTGTCCAAATATTAATACTTTTTCACTCATTTTCTTATCTCCTTTTATTTTAAGTATATTCTAGCAATCCATAGTACATCCTCGTTATAGGTCCGCGCGAGGAGATTTTTACACTATAATATCTATGAATTGCGGTAATATGTCGTTTAAATTTTTACAGCTGTATCCAATGCAAGTTCTATCATAACATTTAATGATTTTTCTCTTTCCTCTGCTGTTAGACCTTTTCCTTCTTTTGGAACATCTACAACTGTTAAAAGACATGCTGATTTTTTGCCTTCTCTTTTTGCATTATAAAACAGAGCAAATGCTTCCATTTCTGCTGCAAGTAACTCCACATCTTTTGGAGCACGATTTACCATAGCTTCTTTATCTGGCATATATAAGTCAAAGCATTCATTACAAAGGGTATCTCCTTTTATAAGCTCTATTTTCTTTTCTTTTGCTGTTTCTTCAATTAGTTGATTTATGATTTCTTCCGATTTTTCTATATGAGATTCTATATTATCAAAATTATATGCATAATTTCCTTCTGTATATGATCTTTCTACAAGTATTAAATCATTTAGGTTTAGTTTATCTATTAATGCTCCACAAGATCCTATTCTTATGATTGTTTCAACATTGTAAAAATGAAATAATTCATAAGAATAAATTCCCATGCTTGGAATTCCCATTCCATGTGCCATAACTGAAATTTCTTTACCTTTATATATTCCTGTATAGCAATATATACCGTCTTACTTTATTAACTATTTTATAGTTTTCCAAATAATTCTCTGCAATGTATTTTACTCGTAATGGATCTCCTGCCATTATACAAGTTTTTGCAATTTCGCCTATTTGTGCTTCATTATGTGGTGTCACGTTTTATCTCCTTTCCTTATATAGAAAATCTCTCCAATTTGGAAAAAGAAACGAGTATTGGTAGGCAATCAAGGTAAACAACCGGAAACGTACTGGTGTACATTGAGGATTGTTTATCCGAAGATTAACGACCCAAGACGAAGTTTATTTTTTCAAATTATGGTTGTTCTTCTAAAATAAGTTCAACATTCTGATAATTCTTATCTCTATATACTTTTAATGTTACTTTATCTCCAATATTTTTTGTATTTTTTATTTCATTTATCTGTTCTACTGATGTTACTTTTTTTCCATCTACTTCTGTTATTACATCTCCTACTTTTATTCCTGCTTTTTGTGCTGCTGTAAAGTCTTCTACTTTTCTTACATAAACTCCTTCTACTATTTTGTATTGTTTAGCCATATTTTCATCTACTGTTATTCCCTCAACTCCTATATATGGTCTTAGCACTTTATTGTGCTGTATTAACTGAGATGTTATGTCTTCTGTAGAACTTATTGGTATTGCAAATCCAATCCCTTCTACTCCTGTTCCCGAAAGTTTTAATGTATTTATTCCTATTACTTCGCCTTTGCTGTTGACTAATGCTCCTCCACTATTTCCTGAATTTATTGCAGCGTCTGTTTGCATTACAACATATGTGCCTCCATCTGATGTTGTTATCTCTCTATTTACTGCACTTATAATACCTGATGTAACCGTTGTATTTAAACCAAGTGGGCAGCCAACTGCCATTGCAAATTCTCCAACTTTAACGCTATCAGAATTTCCAAGTGTTGCTTTTGTAAGTCCAGTTTTTTCTATTTTTATAACAGCAAGATCTGTTTGCTCATCTTTTCCAATTATTTTTGCTTCATATTGTGTCTCATCATTATATAATGTTACTTTTACTGATACAGCATCTGATACTTGATAATATGAGTATGATGATGAACTTTGTGCTGACGCATTTACAACATGGTTATTTGTTAAGATATATCCGGTCTTCTGATATAATTATTCCTGAACCTGTTGCAGTAGATGTACTCATTCCGAAAAATGAATTTACATTGTATGTTATTTCTATTCCAACTATTGAAGGAAGTACTTTATCTGCAACTCCCATCGCTGTATCTGAGTATCCCTCAAGGTTGACTGCTTTTGCATTTATTTCTCCTGATTGTGCTTTATCTTGATATGAATTACTGCTTCCCCTAGATATGCTATCTTCATTTAGTATTTTCTCTCTTATTTTTGGTATCCCAAAACATGTACCAATTACTAAACTTGCTCCTATTATTCCTGATACAAAAGGTATTATTACCCCTTTTAAATAACTATGATCGTGTGTTTTGTTTATATTTACACTTTTAAAAGTATTTTCATTTTCTTCCATTTAAGTTTCCTCCAATTTATTTATTTTTATGTAATTATTTTACATTATATTTGTGACTAAATCGTGAATATAATGTAACTCTTTACTTAGAGGATTATTTTGCTTCTGTATTTTCTACTTTTTTAGCTTTATATTTTTTTAATATATCTATTCTTGTTTTTTTGTTTTCTAATTTTCGTTTTGTTATTAGATTTTTTATAAGTATCTTTTTAAGAGCTTCTTCTTTTACATCCGCAATAAGTGTTCCGATCCTTTGCTATTGATACTTTTCCTGTTTCTTCAGATACTACTATTGCTACTGCATCTGATTCTTTTGATATTCCGAATTGCTGCTCTATGCCTTGTTCCAAGTTCTCTTGCAATATCTTTGTCTCCTGCAAGTGGAAGCATACATGCTGCTGCTTTTATCCTTCCTCCACTTATTACAATTGCTCCATCATGAAGCGGTGTTTTTGGTACAAAAACATTAACAAGTAGTTGAGGCGAAATTTCTGCATCCATTGCAACACCACTTGCTATTATATCTTTTATTTCAATATCTCTTTCTATTACCATTAATGCACCTGTCTTTGATTTTGAAAGTTCAAATGCAGCTATTGCTATTTTATATATTTCTTCTTTTGTTTTTGTTTCTATGTCTTTGTCTAGTCCAAAAAATCTTGTTAACTTATTACTACCGAGTTCTTCTAAAGAACGTCTGAGTTCTGGCTGAAATAGTACTACAAATACCGTTCCATATGTTACAAAAGAGGTTAGTATATAGTTAAGTATATCTAGATGTAATAACGAACTTATTGCCATTGCAATTATAAGTAATCCGATTCCTTTCAATAATTGCCATGCTCTAGAATCTTTTACTATTTTAAATAACTTTATAATTAATAACAATACTATTGCTATGTCTACCATTAATACTATCATTCTTAATGGATTTTCTTGCAGACTTTGCCCATAGCTTGAAATCACATTCATAAAATTGTTTTTTCCTGCTACTATAATGCCTGTATTCATATATTAATATACCTCCTAATTTTTTTAATCTCCTACATAGATATTAGGTAATATATAAGTGTTCCTGCAACTGATAAAAGCATTGCTGCAATTATTACTATTATGACAATTGATTGTATTAATTTTCTCTTATCTCTTGGTCTTTTTGTTTTATTTTCTTTTGACATTTTTATTCCTCCCTAAATTTGTTATTTTATTTATATCACATCTGGTCTTAAATTACAATATTTTTTGATAGTTTATTAATTTTTACACAAAAATAAAGACCCAAATTCTTTAAGTAGAAAAAGGGCTTTATTATTTTTTAAAGTAATTCTAGTAAAACCACTTCAGCAGAATCTCCTCTTCTTTTTCCAAGTTTTACTATTCTTGTATATCCACCAACTCTTGTTTCATATTTTGGTGCTATTTCATTAAATAGTTTTGCTGGTAAATCTATGTTTTTACCATCGTTATCTTTTACCTTGTTTATTTTTGTCATTATTTTTCTTCTTGCATTTAGTCTTGATGGCATATCTTTTTGTCTTTTTTCTGTAACTTCTTCTTTAACAACTTTTAGATATTCTTTGCCATTTTTGCTTTTTGCAATCTCTGTTACTTTGTTACCTTTGCTATCAAGTTTTGCTCTAGAAATTTTAACTTCTACTTCTTCAAAGTTATCTTTTTCTTTTACTGCAAGTGCTATTATACTATCTACTATTGATTTTACTTCTTTTGCTCTAGCTTCTGTTGTTTTGATTTTTCCATTTAAAATCAAATCTGTTGTTTGTACTTTAAGCATTGCCACTCTTTGGTCTGTTTTTCTTCCTAGTTTTCTATTTCTAGCCATTCTAACTCTTACCTCCTTATCTCTCTACTCCTCTTGGGCAAAATCAAGTCCCAACGAATGTAATTTATTTGTTACTTCATCTAATGATTTTTTACCTAAGTTTCTGACTTTCATCATGTCAGCTTCTGTCTTGTTTGCTAAGTCTTGTACTGTTGATATTCCTGCTCTCTTTAAGCAGTTAAAACTTCTTACTGTAAGTTCTAAATCCTCTATTGACATTTCAAGTACTCTAGCTGTTTTAGATTCTTCTTTTTCTACCATTATTTGAGTATTCTTTGCAGTCTCTGATAAATCAATAAATAAGTTTAAGTGTTCTGTTATAACTTTAGCTGCAAGTGATATTGCTTCATATGCTTTCAAGCTTCCATCTGTCCATACTTCTATAATTAATTTGTCAAAGTCTACCATTTGACCAACTCTTGTATTTTCAACTTGGTAATTTACCTTTTTTACTGGGGTAAATATTGAGTCTATTGGTAATACTGATATATCTTGATTATCTTTTTTGTTTTTAGCAGCTGTATTATATCCTCTTCCTTTTTCTACTGTCATCTCCATTACAAAGTGTCCACCTTCTGAGACCTCTGCAATATGTAATTCAGGGTTTAATACTTCGATAGTTCCATCTGTAATGATATCTGCTGCTGTAACTTCGCCTTCACCTTTAAAATCTATCTTTACAAGTTTTTCTTCATTGTCATATGATTTGAATCTAACACCTTTTAAATTTACTATTATTTCTGAAACATCTTCAACTACGTTTGGAACTGTTGAGAATTCATGTACTACTCCATCAATCTTAATGCTTGTAATTGCACATCCTGGTAATGATGAAAGTAAAATCCTTCTTAATGAGTTTCCTATTGTTACACCATATCCACGTTCTAATGGCTCACATACAAATTTTGCGTAGTTATTTTGTTCATCCATGTTTGTACATTCAATATTTGGCTTCTCAAATTCTATCATTTTTACCTCCTAAATTTTAATAACTATTATTTAGAGTATAATTCTACTATCAAATGTTCTTCAACTGGGATGTCGACATCTTCTCTAGATGCGAGTCTAACTACCTTGCCACTTAAATCTTTGGCATTTTTTTCTAACCATGCTGGGACAGGTCTTGAAGCATTTACTTCTACATTCTCTTTGACAATTGATTTATCTTTCTTTAATTCTCTAACTTTTATTACATCTCCTGCTTTTACTAGATAAGATGGAATACTTACTTTTTTTCCATTTACTTCGAATAAACCGTGGTTTACTAAAAGTCTTGCTTGTGGTCTTGAACTACCATACCCTAATCTGTATACAACATTATCTAATCTGCTTTCTAGTATTGTAAGTAGGTTTTCACCTGTGATTCCTTTTTGGCTATTTGCCATTTCAAAGTATTTTCTGAATTGGTTTTCTCTTACTCCATAAAAAGCTTTAGTTTTTTGTTTTTCTCTTAACTGTATACCATATTCTGAAAGTTTTGCTTTCTTTTGTCCATGCTCTCCAGGTGCATAGTTTCTTCTTGAAATTGCACATTTATCTGTATAGCATCTTGAACCTTTTAAGAATAATTTTTGTCCTTCTCTACGACAGATACGACATTGTTCTTCTTTATATCTTGACATGTATTTTTTACACCTCTTTCTTTTCTAATACTTTTATACTCTTCTTCTTTTTGGTGGTCTACAACCATTATGTGGTATTGGTGTAACATCTTTAATGCTACTTAATTCTAGACCTGCTGTTTGAAGGGCTCTGATTGCTGCTTCTCTTCCTGAACCTGGTCCTTTAACATATACTTCTACTGTTTTTAATCCATGTTCCATGGCAGCTTTTGCAGCTGTTTCTGCAGCTTGACCTGCAGCAAATGGTGTACTCTTTCTTGAGCCTTTGAATCCAAGTTCACCTGCACTTGCCCAAGAAATAACATTTCCTTGTACATCTGAAATTGTAACTATTGTATTATTAAAACTAGAATGAATATGCGCTGCACCACTATCTATGTTTTTTCTATTTCTTCTAGGTGTTTTTCTTGTTACATTCTTATTTGCCATTTGGACTTAACCTCCTTATTTCTTACTCTTGCTTACTAATTTTCTAGGACCTTTTCTTGTACGTGCGTTAGTTTTTGTTCTTTGTCCTCTTACTGGTAAACTTCTTCTATGTCTTAATCCTCTATAACAACCGATTTCTGTAAGTCTCTTGATGTTAAGAGCTACTTCTCTTCTTAAATCACCTTCAACTTTATAAGTTCCATCGATTATTTTTCTTATATTATTTACTTCTTCATCTGTTAAATCTTTTACTCTAGTATCTGGGTTTATTCCAGCTTCTTTAAGAATTTTATTAGAACTTGCTACACCTATACCATAAATATATGTAAGCCCTATTTCAACTCTTTTTTCCCTAGGTAAATCAATTCCCGCTATACGAGCCATATATTTATTCACCTCCATATTATTTTAAAATTAAAATATATATAAACACAAATTAGACATAAAGAACAATATTCGTTCCTTACAGCCGCTATCACTAATTCATGTGAATACCATTTAAAAATTATCCTTGTCTTTGTTTATGTTTTGGATTTTCACAAATTACTCTTATAACACCTTTTCTTTTAATGATTTTACATTTTTCACACATTTTTTTTACTGATGGTCTTACTTTCATTGCTCCAACCTCCCTTTTATGTTGGTTATATTTTACATAGATTGTTTTTATTTATCACGCCAAGTAATACGTCCTCTAGACAAGTCATATGGCGAAAGCTCTAGTTTTACTTTGTCTCCAGGTAATATCTTAATATAATTCATTCTAAGTTTTCCTGAGATATGTGCTAGAACTTGATGTCCGTTTGAAAGTTCTACTTTAAATGTTGTATTAGGCAATGTTTCTAGAACTGTACCTTCTACTTCTATTACATCTTCTCTTCCCAACCTACGTTCCTCCTATTTTTGTTTATCTTTATAATTAACTAATCAATTATATCTTATTTTTAAAGTATTGTCAATACTTTAGGCTCAGTTTCCGTAACTAAAATTGTATTTTCATAATGTGCAGATAAACTTCCGATCTTCAGTTACAATTGTCCATCCATCATCTAGTTCTAGTATATCTGGTTTCCCACTTACTACCATAGGCTCTATTGCAAGTGTCATACCGTTTTTCTATTCTTGGACCTTTACCTTGTCTACCATAATTTGGTATTCCTGGATCCTCATGCATTTCTCTTCCTATCCCATGTCCTTGGAATTCTTTTATGACACTAAATCCATTCTTTCCTACAAATTCACCTATTGCATATGATATATCACCTATTCTAAAGCCGAGGTTTTGCAAATTTTATGCCTTCAAAGAAAGCTTTTTTGGTTACATCTAATAACTTTTTAGCTTCACTTGAAACTTCTCCAACGGCATATGTTCTTGCAGCATCTCCATTATATCCATTTTTTAATGCAACTAGATCTACGCTAACTAAGTCTCCACTTTTTAAATGAACTCTATCTGATGGAATTCCATGTATTATTTCATCATTTATTGAAGCACATATTGTACTTGGAAAATCTGGTACCCCTTTTTGATAGCTTGGATATCCTTTTTGTGCAGGAATTCCACCGTTTTCTCTTATAACTCTTTCTGCAATTCTATCAAGCTCTCCTGTGGTAATTCCTGGCTTAATATGTTCTCCTATTTCTTTATGAACAAGAGCTACAATTCTACAAGCTTCTTTAATTAATTCTATCTCCCTTTGTGACTTTAATTCTATCATTTTATTTCACTTCTCTTAGCTTTTCTACTAACTCTTTAGCTACATCTGCTCCCATTCTTCCTGCTTCTATACTTACTGTTTCTGTATTTAGTATTCCTTTTTTATCATAGTATTCAACTAATGGGCTTGTTTTTTCATCATATATTTTTAATCTTGTTTCTATTGCTTCTGGGTCAGAATCATCTTCTCTTTGTTTAAGTGGTGCTCCACATTTATCACAAATCCCATCTACTTTTGGTGGATTTAGTTTTGTATTGTATGTTGTTTTACAATCTTGGTTTGTACAAACTCTTCTTGTTAACATCCTATCTATAAGTTCTTCTCTTGGAGTTACCAAGTTTACTACTAAATCTACTTTCTTTCCCATTTTGCTTAACATTTCATCTAATTTTTCTGCTTGTTCAATTGTTCTTGGAAAGCCATCAAGTAGTGCTCCGTCTTTCGCATCTTCCCATGTTAATCTTTCTTCTATCATTGGAACTGTTACTTCATCTGGTACTAATTCTCCTTTTGACATATATTTTTCAGCTTCTATTCCAAGTTTTGTTCTTTCGCTAAGGTTTTTTCTAAATATGTCTCCTGTTGAAATTTGTGGCAATCCTGTTTCTTTACTTACAATCCCCGCAACTGTACCTTTTCCAGTTCCTTGTGCTCCTAACATTATTAATATCATTTTTCTATTCCTCCACTTTAGTATCTAAATTCGGACAAGAATCGGTATATCGCAAGGCGTTCAAGGTAAATTGTTGAAGACTAGGCTTGTGCCTGTCTGAAATAATTTATCCGTAGAACAACGACGCAAGATGCCGGTTATTGTTCGAATTTTATTCTAGGAAGCCCTTATAATGTCTCATAACAAGTTGTGATTCTAATTGGTCTACTATTTCTAGTGCTACACCTACAACGATTAATATTGATGTACCACCAAATGTTATATCTATACTTGTAAATCTAAGTAACATTGGAAGTATTGCAATTATAGCAAGATATAACCCTCCAAACCATGTTATTTTAGATATTATTGATGATAGATAATCTGTTGTTGGCTTTCCAGCTCTTATTCCTGGAATGAATCCACCTTGTCTTTTTATATTGTTTGATACCTCTACAGGGTTAAATGTAGCAAAAGTATAAAAGAATGTGAATGCTACTATTAATAATAGATAAACTATAGCATTTGCTATTGCATATCCTAATGGAACACTCGCTGATGATGTTGCAATAGAGAACTTATATAATCCTGCTAAAAATCCTGTTTGCGATGCTATTGCACTATTAAACATTGATATTATTTGTGCTGGGAATGTTAAAAATGATGATGCAAAGATTATTGGCAATACTCCTGCCATTGCAAGTTTTAATGGTATGTGAGTACTCTGTCCACCATACATTTTTCTTCCAACTACTTTTTTAGCATATTGCACTGGTACACGCCTTTCTGCTTGTTGTACAAATACAACTGCTCCTATTAATACAATTGCTCCTACCAATATTCCGGATTGCTGTTATTAATCCTGTTGTAGAGAATCCTATATCCGTCATAATTAATCTATAAATTGTTACTGCACCTCCTGGAAGTCCTGCCAAAATACCTACAAAGATTATTACTGATATTCCGTTTCCAATTCCTTTGTTAGTAATTTGGTCACCAAGCCACATAAGGATTGATGTTCCTCCAATTAGTGATATTACAAATAGCGCTCCTGTTAAAAATCCTTCATCTACAAATACTCCTGAATTTCTGTATGCTAAGTAGATTCCTAAAGACTCAACTAATGCAAGTACTATTGTTAATATTTTTGTATATTTATTTAATTTTTCTCTTCCTGCCTCTCCTTCTTCTTTAGAAAGTCTTTCAAGTGCAGGTATTACCATTGCAAGCAATTGTATTACTATTGATGCTGTGATATATGGGCTTATGCTCATTGCAAATAATGAAAGTCTTGAAAAAGCTCCTCCTGATATTAAATCTATAAGTCCTGTAAGTCCATTTTGGTTTCCAAGAGCTTCTGCAAGTGCTACACTATTAACTCCTGGTACTGTTATGTAACAGCCTAGTCTAAATATTACTATAAGTAATAGCGTATATAATAATTTTTTTCTTACATCCGGTGTCTTTAACGCATTTTTGATTGTTTGAAACAATTAAATCACCTCAATCTTTCCGGCCTGCAGCTTCGATTTTTTCTTTTGCTGTTTTTGTAAATCTTTTAGCTTTTACGTTTAATTTCTTATCTAGCATGCCAGTTCCTAATATTACTATTCCATCGTTAATTTTTCCAATTATTCCTTCTTGTAAAAGGCTTTCTGCTGTTACATCTGTGGCACTTGATTTACTTAGCATTGTAAGTGTAACTTCTGTATAGTTTTTAGCATGGATATTTGTAAATCCTCTTTTTGGTAATCTTCTATATAATGGTGTTTGACCACCTTCAAAACCACGTCTTACTCCTCCACCTGATCTTGCTTTTTGTCCTTTATGTCCTCTACCAGATGTTTTTCCAAGTCCTGAACCAATTCCGCGTCCAACCCTTATTCTTTCTTGTTTCTTTACTGCTGGTTTAAGTTCGCCTAATTTCATTTTAAGTCTACTCTCCTTTCTTTTATTTTTTAGAAAACATCATTTTTCTAAAAAACAAGGTTAATTCACATTAGTCCGTGCAATAATTGCGCAGCAATTTTGCACATTCGTGGCGCCTGAATCTCTAATTTCGCCACGCCTAATTTTCTTATATTATTTCTTCTACTTTCTTGCCTCTTTTTTTAGCAACTTGTTCTACTGTTAACATACTTGTTAAAGCATTTATTGTTGCATAAACTACGTTTCTTGGATTATTTGTTCCAATAACTTTTGTTCTAATATCTTTATATCCTGCAAGCTCTAATACTGGTCTTACGCTTCCTCCAGCTATAACTCCAGTACCTTTTTCAGCAGGTTTTAACATTACACGAGCTGATCCTGCTCTTCCTATATATTCATGTGGTATTGTTGTTCCTACTATTGGAACTTCTACTAAATTTTTCTTAGCATCTTGGATAGCTTTTTTGATAGCATCAGGAACTTCTGCTGCTTTTCCAGAACCTACACCAATATGTCCGTTTTCGTCACCAACAACTACTACTGCACTAAATCTAAAAGTTCTACCACCTTTAACAACTTTTGCAACTCTGCTTATGGCTACTACTTTTTCTTTTAATTCAACGCCATTATTTTCTTCCATGTTTCGAGATTTCCTCCTTTTCTTTTATTATTCTAGAATTCTAGTCCTCCTTCACGTGCTGCTTCAGCAAGTTCTTTTACAACACCGTGATATATATATCCGCCTCTATCAAAAACTACTGATTTTATTTTCTTTTCAGTAGCTCTTTTAGCGATTAAAGTTCCTACTTCTTTTGCTGCTTCTTTATTTGCATATTTTGTCTTTACTTCTTTATCTGCTGTAGAAGCCTGCGCAAGTGTTTTTCCTGCCACGTCATCAATTACTTGTACATATATATTTTTATTACTTCTATATACACATAGTCTTGGACGCTCTGCTGTTCCTGATATTTTTGTACGAACTCTTTTATGTCTTCTTTCTCTTTCTAATTTACGATTTGTCTTAGAAACCATTTTTAATTACTCCTTTCTAATAATTTCCTCGTTTAGATACTATTTTTTACCTGTCTTACCCTCTTTACGTCTAATAACTTCATAGCTGTATTTAATTCCTTTTCCACCATAAACTTCAGGTGGTCTCTTTGTTCTTATTTCAGCAGCTGTTTGACCTACTAATTCTTTATCAATACCTTTTACAATTATTGTATTTGGATTTGGTACGTCAAAAGCTATTCCCTGTGGTGCTTTATACATTACAGGATGTGAAAAACCTAATATAAGGTTTAAGTCATTTCCTTGTTTTTGTACTCTGTAACCAACACCATTTATTTGTAATTCTTTTGTAAATTCGTCTTTTACACCTATTATCATGTTGCTTATTAGTGTTCTTGTTAAACCATGTAAACTTTTCATTTCAGTTTCATCATTAGGTCTTTTAACTATTACTTTACTGTCTTCTACTGAAACTGTTAATTTTTCATTTATATCTCTTTCTAAAGTTCCTTTTGGTCCTTTAACCAAAATGTGGCTTCCTGAAACATTAACTTCAACACCTTGTGGTACCTCAATAGGGCTGTTACCTATTCTTGACATTTTATATTCACCTCTTTATTTCTAAGTTTTTTACCATACGTAAGCTAGGACTTCTCCACCTAAACCTACTTTTCTTGCTTCTCTATCTGTCATTATTCCTTTTGATGTAGATACTATTGCAATTCCTAAACCATTTAAAACTTTTGGTAGATCTTCTTTAGAAGCATATACTCTTAGTCCTGGTTTACTTATTCTTTTTATTCCTGCTATTACTCTATTTCCTTTTTCGTCATATTTTAGAGTTACTCTTATTGTTCCTTGAATGTCATTTGATATCTCTTCAAATGATTTTATATATCCTTCTTTAAATAATATATCAGCTATAGAAGCTTTCACCTTTGATGCTGGTATATCAACTGTTTTATGTTTGCTACTGTTAGCATTTCTTATTCTTGTTAACATGTCAGCTATTGGATCAGTTGTGTTCATATCAAATCTCTCCTCCTTTTCTATTATTTTGCGAGTTTATATATTACCAACTTGCCTTTTTCACTCCAGGAATTTCTCCCTTGTGTGCTAATTCTCTAAAGCATACACG